>NZGY01000066.1 GCA_002689605.1 Filomicrobium sp. | reverse complement strand
GCCCGGCTGGCTTGCCTCTTTGACTACACGCTTCTTGAATGTCTCGCTCCAGCGGCGACGAGTAATCTTCGATCTTGATGCCATGGGTCCAGCCTGTTCCTATCCGAGTAGGCATCATGGCTGTAATGCTCACGTCGTGTAAGGCGGGTCAGACCGGACGCTTACGGTCCACATGATCATTACCTGACTCATTGCATCACTGAACTGCCCAAACGCTGCTTGTGCTTGCTCGATATTTCTCTCGGCAAGCTCACGCACTTCCTTGGGCATCGCGAATGGATTGTTGATCATTTCATTTCCTGAATTATGGGTGAGGTCTGGTCTTTACCTGTCAGTGGTAAAGCATGTGCACTTGGACCATACACGGTTTCAACGCGAGCGGTGATTTTCCGGCTTTGAAATGCGGTGCTTTAAGTGCGCCGGCACAAAGTAAAGCGACACAAACCGTTTATCCAGCGAGCATATTTTCTTAAGACTCTTCCAATATCAACAATGGATAGTGGCTCGCCGCCTCAACTCGCGCGTCATGTTACTTAGTACGTGCATGCGAATCGGAGTTTACGGATGAGCTATACAGTCGCTGGAGCAGTTCTGGTTGCTCTTCTCGGGCTTGTGGCGCTATTGGGTGTCAAAAAGCTCATCGCCGACGAGAAAAGCAAACAAGCAAAATTGCGCGCTCCTCGGAGGCTTAGGCTATCAGCGGCGGATCTTGCAGCTCAAGAGGCGGCCGAGGCGAAGCATCAAAAAAAACCAAAATCCAAAGTTTGGCCGCAAGGCGTTTGAAAAGCCGAAGACCGCACGCAAGATGTTCGGCTGGTAGCCATAAAGCGGACTGCCAGACAATCAGTCCTGCATCTTTCTCAAGTAGTGCTTCGCATGTTGGTAGAAGTTCTCCGCCTCTATCAAATCTCCACTTGATGCCGCGTTGCGAGCAAGTGACATGAAGTGTTCGTAACGACGTTGGTTGTTTGCAAAGCTGTTTGGGTCAGGTTGGCGTGCCCCTCTGCGCACGGATGCATGTCGTAGCGCCTTCGCAGCGCCCATTAACGTTGCGCCTCAATCGTGGATGCCAGTGTTGTTGCAAGATCTGCAATTCGGCGGAGGTCTTTAATCGCAGCCGATCGGTCTGTCTTCTGGCCTGACTTTAGTTGTTCGGCAACATTCATCAATAGACGCTGCATGTCTGTCATTGTGTCCTGCATCGGTACTCCTTGATATGACGAAGTAACAGGTCCCGAGCCGCATATCAGTGCCGATAGCGATCTAGAACTAGCTACGTGAGTTTTTGTCGATAACGACCGCGTTTCATCTATCTCGGCGCTTCCGGTCTGACACCAAATTAGGTGCACTTCATTTGACGCTTACGGACAGTTCGCGGCTTCGCTTTGCGGCTGCAAATTGTAATCAAGGCAGTCCAGTGTTCAGAGATGCCGGCCCCGCGCAAAATCTTCAACAATTTGCTTTGCCTGAAAGTGATCAAGGCGATACTTCTTGCTGAGTTTACAAACGAGATCCTGATTATCGATCAACGCTTCGACTTCTTGAGCGCTAAACCGCCGCCATGTGCGTTGGATTTCTGCTCTCATGTTGGTGCTTTGTACGGCAGTAGTCAGATCGTCGTTGACAGTCAGTCCTGACATCCGAATCCAGCGACGCATCGCCCTCTGTTTGAGTGAGGTATTCTAGATAAGCCAACTGTAAGTTCAAAGTGAGTTCAAGCAGGCCGACTATTCTGCCTAAGCATATGAGGGCCGAGTGATGCACAGTTAGGATTATAGGTCATTGGCGAAGGTTTCGATTGCGAGAGTTCCTTTGGGTGCCCGGGAATAGGCGCGATCTGCAACGCTACAGACTCGGGTCCTGACCTTGTCAAAGGCTGCGGCGGAACCCCTCTCGTTAACTCCATGCCTGGCACGAGAACCTGTAGCGCTTCACAGTCTATGGAGCACGATACTTCGAGCGCTCCGTCATAGCCCCAAAACCGTACCGCGCCTCGCTCAGCGTCGAAATAGCGGCTCTGGTTCGGAAAGTTCAGGGGCATCCGATCTTTTCTCACTGATTGGTTATTGCCGGAGCGTCTCTCTTGTCGATCGCGAACTGATGTCGAAATGGCACTGATCACATTAAGTCTTTGCCCCAAGAATCAGCTTCGCGCACGCTGATGCGACAGACGAGTTAACCCGGTCACTACCTGGCATGCTGGCCCAGCCACGTTCCTCAATGAACGTTGCATACTTCCACTCATCGAGCTTCTTTAGCGCTGCAAGTTGCGCTTCGGCATTTGAACTCTTGCGATAATTATCCAGGCAGATCGGCGCAAGAGCAACAACAACCGCATTGGAAGCGCGGTCTGTGGCCAGAGCTTCTGCCTTGCTCGTCGTCATCCAGAATCCTGTCGCAAAGCCAAGTGCAGTGGCAGCAATAGCCCCACCGGCGACTCCCCATAGCACGGGTGTTAGCAAGCTCTTTTTGGACATCAATTAAAGTTTCCTGTGACTCTCGTGAAAAGACGACTTTCAATTGGCAAGCAAGGGTGCCGACAGACAACGGTCAATCAACCGGTCGTGTTGATGACGTAGATAATCCCGCCGATCGACATGATCCACCAGGCCAATGAGACAGTGGCAACGATTCGACCATTGCGAATTCGCTTACTGCGTTCTTCTGAAGTTTCGTTAACGTATGGCATGTGTCGGCACCTCGCGCGGACAACGCGCGTCGTGGCCAAATGGGAGATCAACGTACAGCACAGCATCCCACCGCATAACGGGTTCGCGATGACAATTAGATTTTCTAGTAGATCCTAAAGTTTTCGCCCGTTGTGCTTTACCGCGCCTAACCATTCAGCCTAGTTGGTTGGATGTGTCAGGTAAAAGCGACCGTTCTGGGCGGCAATTCACTCTCAATGCTGATGTTGCGCTTCCGTATTTATTAACGGCGCTCACCAACGAGGGAGGACGTATGCAATCCAAACGGCCATACGTCGACCTTCCGACATTCGCTTTTGACGGGCCTATGTGCAAGTGCTAATTTCGACTATGAGGTTAATTGTAGTCTTGCCCTGTTGCGCCCTGTCCTCGTGAGCTCTAATCCCGAGCGTTATTTATTTCACTGTGCTTGTGAACCTAAGTGTGCTATTAATCGACAATCGACATTGGCCGGACAATCGAGCCGTTTCGCCTTTGCACTGCTGGGCGCACGATCTAGACCATCCCCATAATCGACGAGAATAAGGCGGCTCGCGCGGTGCGTGCTGTCAACGTCAGCAATCGCAAAGGCATATTCTTATGCAATCTGGAACAGTAAAATTCTTCAACACGTCTAAAGGCTATGGTTTCATTCAGCCTGACGATGAAACGACCGATGTATTCGTGCATGTCTCGGCACTCGAGAGAGCCGGAATTCATGGTCTTGCCGAAGGGCAGAAGGTATCGTTCGATACTGAGACCGACCGTCGTAGCGGCAAGATAGCCGTTGCCAACATCCAGGCCGATTAGAGCCATCAATCTGTAACGACATGGCCTTGCATGCAAGACGCCAGGTCGGTCAACAAATGCAATCGAGAGGGCGGGCAGACGAACCCTCGGATGCAGAATAAAGCTTCGAGGGCACGATGACTTAACGAGATAGAGCTGTAGCTCATGCCTCAAACGTTCCGGAAAGGAACATCTATGTCTCGTAACGCCGCTTTTCTCGCAGCATTCACATTCCTTGTAGCGCTCCCACTCACAGCAATCGCCGGTTCGGGCGAAGTGCCACCCAATGCACGCGCCCGAACATCTGGCTCAGGCTGGGACTGCCTGACAGGCTTTCGTGAAACAGGAACAGAGTGTCTCAAGATCACGCTGCCAAAGGATGCATTCCTAACGGGTGATAACTTTGGTAGCGGATGGGCCTGCCGGCATGGCTTCCGAGAATATCAAAATGGATGCGAAGGCATTGCAGTACCGAAAAACGGGCATCTGACTGCAGCGCGATATGGCTCGGGCTGGGATTGCGATCGCGGCTATCGGAAGGCCGGAAATAAGTGCAACAAGATTGAGTTACCTGCCAATGCGTTTTTGACGAATGAAACCTATGGAAGGTCTTGGGATTGCAATAGGGGGTATCGTCCGGCCGGCAATTCATGCAGGAAGATCAATGTTCCAGAAAATGGTTATCTGTCGGATAGCAGCTACGGCAAGGGCTGGCAGTGCGAGCGTGGCTTCCAGGAGGCGAAAGATGCCTGCCTTGAAATTAAGATCCCTGAGAACGCTTATTTGACGAGTATTAATTCAAAACCACCTTGGGCATGCCGCAGAGGCTATCGCGCGAAAGGCGACGAGTGCCTTCGCATTGCAATCCCTCCAGATGCATATTTAGTTGATACGCAATACGGCAAAGGTTGGAAATGTGAGAGGGGTTACCGCGAAACCGATACCAATTGCATAGCGGTTGCTCCTCCCGACAACGGCTATCTAGCAACCAACGGCAGATCGTGGCAATGCGAGCGTGGTTTTAGGAGATCAGCCGAAGGCTGCAACAAGGTCAATCTGCCTGAACATGCAATCATCGATGACAGTGGCAATGATTGGCAGTGCGAACGCCCATTTCAGAGGCGTTCTAATGAGTGCGTCACCGCAAGTCGCGCAAGATTGGATTAATCATCATGTCAAAGCGAGCAGCGCGTGGCGAAAAGCGCAAGTGTCAGAGTGAAGAGTGTGATGCCTCCTTCTATGATCTGAACAGGGATAATTTCGATTGCCCAGTTTGTGGAACGGCGTTTGACCAGGACGCTCATGCTGCGGCTCAAGCTGAACTACGCAACGCTTCACCTGCCTATGTCCGCCGCAAACAGCCGCGAGAGTTACCCATTGTTGCTGCGACCGAAGCTTCTGAGTCCAGTTCGGATGACGATGAAGCAGCTGAGTTGGATGAAGTGAGCGATGGCGAAGAAGTTGGGGAGGATGAGACTGCAGTTGCTGCGGCTGCCGATGTCCTACTTGAGGAAGACGATGACACTTCGGATCCGTTGGCTGATGCCGTTCCATTAACCGTAGCCGACAACGAGGAACAATAGTCCTCGGCAGTTTGTTCGTGCGCCACGGTCGTACCGGTTTATAGATGACATACGCGAGTGAATGCCAATGCATCCAGGCTTCTTCCAAAGGGCAGGCCCTTTCACCTTAGGCGACATTTCCGAACGTGTTGGCATACGCCTGCTATGCGCATCAGACCGCTCGAGAGTTATCGATGGAGTGAAGCCACTTGCTACAGCCTCAGGTGGCGACATCGCGTTCTTCGACAATCGTCGATACGCCAGCCAATTAAAAAATACGTTTGCCGGTGCATGTATTGTCGCCTCTCGTGATGTTGGCATTGTTCCTCCACGTGTCGCCATTCTCGAAGCAGAGCAGCCTTACGAAACATTTGCCAAGGTTATGCGACTGTTCTATGGCGATGCTATGCGCAGCAAGGCAGCAATGGCGACATTGCCTGATGCCAATTCCCTCATTCATCCTTCGGCGCAAGTTGCAGCAAGTGCTGATATCGAAATGGGGGCTATTGTCGGTTGCGAAGCAAGCATCGGCAGTGGAACCATTGTCGCTGCAGGTGCAGTCGTAGGTTACCGATCGGTCATTGGTGAGAATTGCTACGTTGGCGCCGGTGCGAGTGTTACGCATGCAATTGTTGGCAACGATGTAATCATCCATGCAGGTGTTCGCATCGGGCAAGATGGGTTTGGTTTTGCCATGACAAAACATGGCCACTCAAAGGTTCCACAGATCGGTTGTGTCATCATCAGTAACGACGTTGAAATCGGAGCGAATTCGACCATTGATCGAGGAACGCTGGGTGATACACAGATTGGCGAAGGCACGAAGATCGATAATCTTGTGCAGATCGGGCACAATGTCGTCATAGGGCGGCATTGTGTGATTGTAGCTCAGAGTGGAATTGCCGGCTCGGCTGAACTAGGTGATTTTGTAGTTATGGGGGCGCAATCGGGTGTTCTTGGTCACGTTAAGGTTGGCTCCGGCGCCCAAATTGCAGGGATGGCCCATGTAAAGAATGACGTAGCGCCAGGTGCGCGCATGGGTGGTACGCCAGCCAAGCCATTTGACGAATGGGCCAGGGAGGTCGCCTCTTTGCGCTCACTTGGGAAAAAAAGTCGAAAGCCCTAGGCTGCTTAAATTGCACATGATGAATCGGTCGAATTGACCGAACATAGCGATGGGTCAGGGAAACTTCTCGGCCAGTGTGCAAACCAAATGCGCGTGGCGGAAAGCGAAATGGTGGAGCAAAAAAGTACTGCGTCACCGCGGTGTAAGCTATGCAAAACGCATTAGATTACCGAAACTTGAGATAGGAAAAAGAAATGGCTTTGCACAAATTCAGGGTGGGACAATCGCTGGTGTTCTCGCCTCGTCGAATCGGCAACCGAGATGGAAGCCATACTTGCAAGGTCGTGCAGCTGATGCCCGTTGAGGAGGGCGAGTATCAATACCGGATAAAGTGTTCACACGAGAATAGCGAGCGCATTGTCAAGGAGAGTCAGCTGGTACAACGGCATTAGATTTTAACTGGCCCGAGGCTGGAGACACATCAAGGGCGAATTAATCTTGGGGGTACAAACGGACTTTGCGCTGTTTAATGTCGCTAACGAGGACGGTACGCAGACTTCGAACCATAAGGCACCCGAACAAGAGGCTAACGAGTTGGAAGGCGATAAATGCTTTTAGACTGTGATTGCAGAACAGGACCAGAAAATTGCTGCACGGTCAGGAAAGCAACACGTTCCACTTAAGTCTATTAAGAAAGTCAGCGCTAGGAAAGTGGGATAGTTTCACTTCCCACGTGCAGTTTGCTCGTCGCAGATTTTATGAGGCGCATCACACTGAGCGGCTCGCCTTTCGATTGGAAACACAGGACCCAGTGAAACAGAGACACAGTCATGCTTAGACGCCGACACCAGAGTGCTATCGAGCAAGAAATTCGGTTATGGCCTAACGAGGATTTCAAGGCCTTTCTCAAACACATCGGCCCTATGGACCCACAAATATTTGGCTCGTTGATCATTTCTGTATGGATTGCCGACAAAGGTGGCACTGAAGATGCATTGACCGCCATGCTGAGCAGACATTGGAACCAGGCGAGGTCTTGCTGATAGCTGTTCAAATCACCTCCCCTGTTGCTGGAACTACCGTTAGCCATTGCGAGCCACTCTTGTCTGCTTTGTGGACGAAGCTCCATTCGCATTAAACTGATGGTCGGTGAGCTGGTGCTCAGCGCGCAACGCAATTAGCGACCGGGCACCAAGTCAGCTTCGATCAAACAGCGGAAGTTTCAGAGGTCCATTTTCACCTGATATTGGGTGGGATGCCATCCGCTGCGCTGTGTTTGGGCAGGTTTAGTTCTACTTACTTCGTTCAGCGATCTCGAAATTTGCGATATCACTCTTGGCACTCGAATATTCGAGATGGATCGCAGTTTAATCACCTGCAACTTAACGATGCCGCAAACTACGACTCTGATCAAACACAAGGCATGCAGTGCGATCAGTCTTCATCTCCGAAGACGTCAACAGCAACACGCCCAGCGTTCACCGCAGTCGGCCAGCCCGAGTAGAATGCGATGTGGGTAATCAGCCCCTTGAGCTCATCCTTTGTAACCCCATTGTCAAGTGCTCGCTGCATGTGTCCGCGCAGCTCATCCGTGCGATAGTGAGACGCCAGAACCGCGACAGTTATCAAACTGCGATCCCGCTTTGATAAATCTGTCTGCTCCCAGACATCTCCGAAGAGAACGTCATCGCGTAACTGTCCAAGCTTAGGGATGAATTCATAAGGTGTTTTCTTAGCCATGGTCGATGGGTATCCTATTCATTTTGCACTAGAGCGCGCGGGTAACATCGTCAAAGAGTTCTTCAACCCCGTAGCGTCTATCAATAAGGCCCTGAGCGTATACACAGTCAATGGCGAGTTCGATATTGCGATAGTTCGCTTCATAACCAAAAGGATTGAAATCAATTTCGCCGGGCCTGGGAAGACCTTCAGCGCTCTTGCTTGCGGATAATTGCCTATAAATTTCACGGACCGCGTCGGGTTGTGTTTCAAGGATCGCATTTTTTGCAACGACCACATGGTTCAGCTGTATCGCCTGATACTTCTCGTGCCATTCGCTGGCCGAGGTAGCTGGATCCGGAAAAAGTGGTTTAATGCCTGGGTGCTCCAGGGGTGCACCAACAATAGCTGCGTCGAGTGTTCCAGCAATGAGCATCTCTTCTAGCACCTTTCCTGCAGGTGCGCGCTCCACACCAGGCGGGTCGTGGACACCGGCAACATGCGCATCTTCGAAGGTTACCCATTTGACCCGATCCAGATCGACACCAAAGTCATTGATGAGCATTCCACGAAGCCAAGTTACAGTCGTAACGGTAATGGATCGAATTCCAACCTTGCGGCCTTCAAGGTCGTTAGGGGTGAGCTCACCATTCCGATCATTGTAAACGATATACGGATGTTGAAATCGAGATAGTAGAACCGCCGGCAGAAGTGTGAGAGGAACACCGCGTGATTTGGCGATAAGGTACGTCATCACGGACAGCTCACAAACATCAAAAGCCAGGTCACGGACGACGGGTTTGAACAACTTGTGCGCTTCAGGAACATCTGTCAGTTCGAACTTGTAATCTGTCGACGCAAAGTCTCCTCGCTTGAACGCGCGTGTAACTGGCAAATCACCAAACATGACTTTGAGAGCTTCATTTTGCATAGCCGCCTCGCCGGTTAGCTCACTAAAATTTACTGCCGATCTACTGCATCAATGAACATAAACTATTATTGTTATGTCTCGAAGTATTCGCAATTACTGCAATCGAGACTAAGGAGTTTCATCGCGACACCAATGCACTGAACGAATGCAATTATAGGATACACACAAATGGCAAAACACAAGCGCACTGCACTCATCACAGGATCAGGTCGGAACATTGGTAGAGGGTGCGCTAACGAACTCGCACGATCAGGATTCAATATCGTCATCAACGGTTCCAGTGACCAGGCTGCATGCGAGCGCGTCGCTGATGAAGTTCGGGACAATGGAGCTGACGCTTTGATTGCGATGGCTGATATCGGGAACAAGGCAGCTGTGGAGATGATGGCAGATCAAGCCCTCGACGAATTCGGCACAGTCGATGTGCTCATCAATAATGCTGCCATACGTCCCGCCGTACCATTCCTTGAAATGTCTGACGAAGATCTTGATCGCGTCATGAATGTAAACCTATATGCCGCTATCTGGCTGGCACGGGCTTTTCTGCCGGGCATGATGGCAAATGGTTGGGGAAGGATTATCAATTTCTCCGGCATGAATGCTCAACAGGGAACCGGAGGTCGCCCGGGTGTTACGATGTCAAAGCATGCAGCCTGGGGCCTTACTAAAGCGCTCTCACGCGAGTTCGGCCCGAAGGGGATCACGTGTAATATTATATCGCCTGGCACCTTCCCAGGCGAAGGCGAAAATCCACATCATGCAGGTCGTCTTGATCAACTGAAAGCGGGTAATCCCAGTGGCCGCCTTGGTGCCGCAGATGATATCGCTTCGCTCGTCGGATTGATTTGCAGTGAGCAAGGCGGCTTTATCAACGGTCAGCTACTTCAGGTGAACGGTGGTGTTGTCGGATAGAATTCCAATTAGTCAGTTTCTTCCTTGCCGACAGTAACGGCCGCCCATTGCTCCAGGTACTTAATGAGGGCGACGCTTGGTTCGTCGCCACTACCTTGGGTTACGGCAAAAGCAAGCACTTGCTTGACTGAATTTCCTAGCCACATTGGCACTTCCAATGCTTCCGCTTCTGACATGCACAGTTTGACGTCCTTATAGAGCAGGCGCTGCTTCATGCTCTTGTCGAAGCGCCGGTTCAGAATCGAATTCGGCACTTTGTTCATGGTTGAATCGTTGCGGCCGCTGCTGGCATTGAACACATCCACCATGGCAGCTGGATCAAGACCAGCTTTGACCCCCATAACAAGCGCCTCAGCCGTCGCGATGTTTGCCGTCGCCGAAAGATAATTGTTAGTCAGTTTCATAGTCTGGCCGAGACCTGGCGCATCGCCGAGATAAAATGGATTCTTGCCTATGACCTTGAGTGCTGGAAGGATGTCGTCGAAGAACTCACGTGGGCCCGAAACCATCAGTGCCAAGGTACCTGCTTCCGCGCCGCGAACACCTCCACTCACTGGGCAATCCATCGCAATAATATTGCGCTCTGCCAACTTGCGCGCGACCTCCTTGGCCACAACGGCCCCTGTCGTGGAAAGATCAACGTAGCGGCTGAGCTTAGAGCCATGGACGAGCCCTTTGTCATCAAGCGCGACAGACCTCACAACATCCGGTGTCGGCAAGCTCACGAAGATAGTGTCAACTTCATCAGCCATTGCTTTCGGGGTATCAACGACCTTGGCACCACGAGCTGCCAACACGTCGACCGCGTCTTGGCGTACATCGTGAACCACTAAAGAATAGCCATCATCAATCAGTCGGCCTGCCATGGGCAGCCCCATATCTCCTACGCCGACGAAGCCGAGTGTTGCTTTGGTCATTTTTCGGTTTCCTAACTTGACAGGATTGGCGCCCTCGTCTTTGGGTGCCTCGCTGGGTCTGTTCATCCTCTGAGATCCTAAGTCTCGAACGGTTGCGGATAGAAACCGAGAATGTTTTCAAACCGCCTGGAATAAGCTGGCCAAACTTCGGGGTTAACTGGCCGCGGTGGCGCTTTGCCGTTCAACACCTCAACAAGTTGATCGCTAGCAAAGCGCGCCATCTGTGCCCTCGCCTCATGTGTGACGCCAGCAGTGTGAAATGTTGACACCACATTATCGAGCGCCAGCAATGGATAGTCGAGCGGTGGTGGTTCCGTATCCCAAACATCAAGACCGGCTCCTCCCAAATGTCCGCTTTGTAAGGCATCGAGGAGAGCCGCCTCATCATGTACTCCGCCGCGGCAGGTCGTGATCAAGATGGCACCCTTCTTCATTTTCGCATAAGCAGCAGCGTCCATCATGCCAAGCGTTGATGAATCCCGAGGACAGTTGAGAGAAACGAAGTCTGATCGAGACAATAGCTCATCCAGCTCCACCTTTTCGGCGCCACGCACGGCTACTGTGTCTCGATCCACAAATGGATCGGTGGCGAGCACTGTCATGTCGAAGGCTTTTGCAAACTTGGCGACACGCGTTCCGACATTACCAATCCCGATTATGCCAATTGTTCGACCTGATACTTCACGCCCCATCAGGACTTCGCGCGCGAACCCACGCGGTTGCGAACGCATAGCGCGATCGGTTTCGGTAATCCGCTTAGAGACATCGATAATCATGCCAATGACATGCTCTGCAACGGACACGGCATTACCGCCTGTTTGATTGACAACGAGAACGCCCGCATCGGTGCATGCAGGCACATCCACAGTGTCATAACCAGCTCCACCAGTAGAGACGCACAGCATGTTGGGCGCTCGCTTCAAAAACGCGTCATGCACATGCCATTGCTCTTTCAGCTCATCACGCGAGGACTGCACTTGATAAGCATGCGCCCTTTCCACAACCGGCCAAGTCTGATCCTCGTCATCTTGCTCAACCACAGCAAGTCCAATGTCATCCTCCCTGTCGAGGCGCGAGAGAAACTCAGGATGCACCCATGTATTAAACCGTACGATTGTTTTTGCTTTTTCTGTCATGAATGATCATCCCTCTGCTTCTGTGCGCTCTTCCATGATGCAAGGCAGAGCGCCATAGTATTCTCTCGAGGTCCTCTGAAACTTTGGGACGTCAATAAGTAGTGCCAGCCACAATGACGTCAACTGCATGTAGGCAAGGGAAGAACCGACATGGCAACTACAGTCCAGGTTATCGCAGATGCGATGAAGGCGGCAGGCACACCATTCATTACAGGTCACCCAGGGGGCGAAACCGTTGAGTTGATGGACGCCGCATGTAAACGCGATATGCGCTTTCTCTTGTTCAAACAGGAAACAGCAGCAGCCATGATGGCCGCGACGTGGGGTGAAATAACAGGTTCTCCCGGCCTTTGTGTTTCGACACGTGGTCCCGGTGCAACCAACATGGTCAACGGCGTTGCTTACGCATCGCTTGATCGTGCTCCGTTGATCGCAATGACGGATCAATACGGCCCGGCAACTTATGCGACTGGCTTACGCCAGCGCCTGGACCAGC
Source organism: Filomicrobium sp. (assembly GCA_002689605.1). Classification (GTDB taxonomy): domain Bacteria; phylum Pseudomonadota; class Alphaproteobacteria; order Rhizobiales; family Hyphomicrobiaceae; genus Tectiglobus. The sequence continues at coordinate 64,003 of NZGY01000066.1, read as the reverse complement.
TGGCGATCTACGCTCCACTCGTCAAGTGGGGAACTACAATCAACGCGCAGGTGGTGCGTCATCAGATGTGGAAGGCTTTGCGGGTGGCGACTGCTGCCCCACCCGGCCCCGTGCACTTCGAGATGCCGCAAACCGAAACAACTCGTGAGGCGGGTGCTTATACGGTAGAACCGCCGCTACTCGCGAACCAGATAGATATTGAGCCTCACCGCGAAAGCCTCGCACCGGCACTAGAACAAATTGGGCATGCAAACCGACCCATCATCCTTGCAGGACTTGGAACTCTTTGGTCACGCGCTACGCGCGAATTGACCGAGTTGGCCGATCATCTGGGTGCTCCTGTTCTGGTTACACCAAAGTGCAAAGGTGTCATATCAGAAGACCATCCGCTCCGGGCCGGTTGCATTATCGGTGGTATCATTGAACGCAAGTTGGTTTCGCAGGCCGACCTGATCATTACCGTCGGCCTGGATGCTATTGAGATGCAGCCCAAAGCCTGGCCCTATACAGCAACTGTTTTGTCAATTGCAGCAATACCAGACCTGGATGTCGTTGTTCCTGCAAGCACGGAACTTGTCGGTTCAATTCCACATATTCTGTCTGCCTTGAGAGGGTATTCAACGACCAAAGGCGGGTGGGGCGAAGCTGCAGCAAAATCCTATCGCGCGGAAGTCGTTGATGCGCTCAACACACCAAGCACTGGCCTATCCCCTCAGCGCCTAATGGAAGTGGCGCGCTCTATTCTCCCACGCGACACGATTGCGACCTGTGATGCAGGTGCCAGTCGACTGCTCGTTGTTCAGAAGTGGGAGTCTTATGGACCGCGGGAGTTTCTCGGTTCAAACGGTTTGGGGTCCATGGGTTATGCCATACCGGGCGCCATGGCAGCAAAGATGGCGCATCCTGACCGGCCTTGTGTGGCCTTCGTCGGAGATGGTGGATTTCTCATGGCTGTAACTGAACTACAAACATCCGTCCGCGAGAACCTACCGATTATTGCAATCGTTTTCGATGACGAGGAAATCGGATTAATCCGGGTTAAACAGCAGCTGAAACAAATCCCGCAGTTCGGTGTCGGCATTGGTGGCATACACTGGGACAAGCTTGCGCAAGGCTTCGGTGCAGACGGGACAATCGTTACTGACGAACAGCAACTTTCGAGTGCATTGAAGGCGGCAATTCAGTCCGGTCGCACAACTGTTATTGGCGCAAAGATCGATGGCTCTGGCTATGTCGATCAATTCAATGCGCTACGTGAATTGTAAGGGCGGAGACCGCTTGATTGCAGATCTGAGGATTATTTCATGCCTGCCACCTATGATGCTCATCGCGCGCAATTGAAGTCCATCCTGCGTGGCTGGGGCATGCCATTAGATTATGCTGAAACAACTACAGAAGTCCTAGCTTGGGCAGATCTGCATGGCGTCGACAGCCATGGTATTTTGATGATACCGATCTACGACAATCTGCGTCGCTGTGGCCGTATAGCTGTGAATGCCCAACCGAAAATTATCTCTGAAACACCCGTGATCGCGATGATTGATGGAGATGGTGGTCTCGGCCACGTCCCAGCACATCTTGCCATGTCCACTGCGATCGAAAAGGCCAAAGCTGTTGGTATGGCTGCCACGGTCGTGCGTGCCTCGGCACATTTTGGTGCGGCCGGCTATTACACGCTTATGGCAGCAAGCGCAGGTCTCGTCGGCATGGCTTGTACTTCGGCATCAAGCATCCAGGTTGCTCCGACCTTTGGCAAACAGCCGCGCCTGGGAACTGATCCATGGTCGTTCGCAGCACCTTCTTCTGATGGTCCGCCATTCCTCCTGGATATGGCAACAACAACGGTTGCAGCTGGTCGCATTAGAAATAAGGCGAACGAGAATCTGCCTACGCCAGACGGCTGGTTGGTCGACAGCGAGGGCCGACCGTCGAATGACCCGTTAGTTGCGAAGGAGAAGGGCGGATCATTGACGCCACTCGGCGGTTCACCTGAAAACTCAAGCTACAAAGGGTATGGTGTTTCGGTGATGGTCAATATTCTGGGCTCTTGTCTCTCAGGCGCCACGCTCATTACAGATCCAGAGCATACCAAGAAACCAGTAGGTATGGACATCGGCCACTTCTTCCTGGCCATTGACCCTAAGGCCTTTCGAGCAGCTGGTGAGTTCGAAGCCGATGTTGCAACCTTCCTTGACGACCTCAGAGCCACGACTCCGATTGATGCTGCACAGCCCGTGATGGTCGCAGGTGACCCGCAATGGAAGATAGCTGAAGAGCGACAGCGAGAGGGGATTCCAGTCGGCCCCGGCCTGCTGGCCCAAGTCAGACAGATTGCACAAGCAGCAGCGGCGGACTGGCTACTAGACTGACGAGTACTTCCGGCCGTGCAGGCAATAGTTGATTGTTAGGAAGGTACGTGCACGCGAAGGAAGGAACGGAGATGGCGGATCGCCATATCGACACGGTNTTGTGGCTCTTTCCATGGGAAGAAAGTCATCTGTGCGTTTGGAGCCAACAGTGCACTTTCCTCTGCCGTGGCATAGGGATGGGCATCCGTGTCGTCAGGCATCACCAAAATCGGTGTCGTACAGCTCCTTACGCTGTCACGTGATACACTGAAAACAAAGTCGGGATCACCGTACATTTTGCCGANGAAGGCACGGCACATGTCCATGGTGATATCGGGTTGTTCCTGGCACAGGGTGGGCGCCCAATTCTTCATATTGNTGTTAAAGAACAGGTTCGGTTGTTCCGGACGAAANCCACTCGGTGTTGCAGGCACGGCTGCAAGAACACGTTCAGGTGCTCGTTCCAGCAATTTCCAAATGAACGGTCCACCGATACAAAACCCAATCACCAGAAACTGCTCGAACCCTAGATGATCCATTAGCCGTAGCTGATCATCAACATGCGAGTCCCATGGTCGGTCAATCTCGAGCGGGCCCTTGGATGCACTGCCATTGGCGTTTCGAATATCCATTGCAATGCAGTGGAATTCATCATTGAGGACGTCCATGGGGTTAAATGGTGTTCTGTNCGACAGATAAGGAATCCTTGCATTGAGACCTCCACCTGGAACGACCAGAAGTGGAAATCCGCTGCCTGCCTNCTCGTAGTAGATCTCAACAGAATTGCTCTTGAAGACAGGCATACTTGATCCCCTCAGTCACAACACGACCAGCCGACACAGGCACCCATGTAGGGTACAGCTGGCAGTGCTCTTCTCTCGATACTCAAGCTTAAACNCTATCATATCCAGCCACGACTAGGTCAGATGCTAATTTCAACCGCTGTTCTCATAGGCGATAGTTTCTGTGTTCCTCTTGCTTGTGCGCGATTGAGCTGGAGAATACCGGATCAAGCGCTGGCAGACGGTAGAGATCAAAGCGATGGAAGTCGGAATGCTCACCCCCCGTCACTCAGTACCAAAGAATAAGAATTCTATCCTTCTCACTATATCCCGGCCGGTTGGAAACAGATCAAACGCCTCGGCAGTATCCAGAGAGACGTTGTCCGATGTCCAAGCAACGAGTGTCTTACCTTTGGCAACAGTAGAGCTGACCTAATCTAACAAGAGATAGTTCCTTTACATCCCCACCTCAGTAGTTATTCGGAAGCTAAACCTCATGACGACGCGAAAACTTGGCAAATCNGGCATTGACATCTCTTGCATTGGTCTTGGCACCAACTACGTCGGTGGTCACAATCTCTATGTCGGAGTTGATGAGGCAGAAGGTGTCCGTCTTGTCAAACAAGCCATCGACAGTGGTGTCACTCATATCGATACCGCTGATGTCTATGGCACTGGCCGATCCNAGGAACTTGTTGGTCAGGCCATTGCAGGACGACGCGATGAAGTTGTACTCGCGACCAAAGGCGGACTTCTGTTTGGCGAGCATGGCAGCGGTGTCAACAATGAACCAGCGTACCTGCGAGGCGCCCTAGAACGATCGCTCAAGCGTTTGAATGTCGACTACGTTGACCTCTACTATATCCATCGCCACGACGGTGAGACGCCAACTGAAGACGCTTTCGGCGCTCTAATGGATTTCAAGCGGGAAGGTTTGATCAGATCTGCCGGCGTCTCAAATTTTGATTTGTCTGCTCTTCAAGCGGCGGCTGGAGCCGGACAGGTCNATGCTTTGCAGTCTTGCTACAATCTTCTTCAGCGTGACGTTGAATCTGACGTGCTGCCTTGGTGCGTTCAGAACAATGTGAGTTTCATACCGTGGGGTGGTCTAGCCTACGGGCTTCTGGGCGGCCGCTACAATCGGGACTTCAAGCTGCATGACAACGATTGGCGTCAAAGAACCGGCCTGTTCGATGCAGCTTCTTTCTCGCGCAACATGGACACAATCGATAGTCTCAAATCCATTGCCGATGAGTGCGGATCCACTCCAGCTCNTTTGGCAATCAAGTGGCTACTATCAAAGGACGCTGTGAGTTCGGTTATTGCTGGTGCCAAAAACTCCGAGCAAGTACGCGACAACGTCAATGCCCTGCGGGGAGAGGTGAGCGAGGAAAACATTGCGGCCGTTGATGCGCTGACGAGCGCGTAGCTGCCAAGGCAATGAATGATGCTGGCCACTGGCTAAGCACCCATCAGATGCCAAGAATTTTCGGACCAAATTAGAGTCCAAGAAGGAATAATTGACATGGTGACCACTCCCAAATTCGCATCGCAAATTGGTGCAGTCGATCGTCTTGGCGCCAGCAAATCCGACATGTATCGGGAGGCGATTGAGGATGCCAAGTATGCTCAGGAGCTAGGATTCGAGTCAGTGTGGATGGTCGAACATCATTTCTCCGATTACTACCCCACGCCCAATCCGCTTATGTTCCTGTCACATCTTGCAGCGGCCGTGCCGGGCATGGGGCTCGGAACCGCCGTTATGGTGCTTCCATGGTATGATCCCGTTCGCTTCGCAGAAGATACGGCGATGCTTGCCTCCCTTGCCACCGGTCCGCTTCATATCGGTATGGGCCGCGGAACCGCAAAACTGGAATATGACGCCCTGCGGGTTGACATGAACGAGGCCCGTGAGCGGTTTCAAGAGTGTTGGGAGGTAATGCAGCTCGCTCTCAAGGGTGAGCCATTCACCTATGAAGGTCGTTATCTGAAACTTGACCGGCCAATTACAATCCGGCCACACCTCGATCCAGCACGTCAGATAAACTTCCTCGGAGCTATTGGTTCGCCGGGTTCGGCAGAGATCATGGCTGACCTGGGACTGAAACCACTCTCGCTTTCGCAATTTCCTGATTACATGCTCGTCAAGATCATTGAGCGTTGGACGGCCAAGGCAAAAAGCCTTGGTTACTCGACCGATGGTATGATGCCGGTTTCCACAAAGTGCTTTATCGCGGATTCGGCTACGTCGGCGCGCGACGAAGCTCGAGAGCACATGGCGCGGTTCTACAAACTCCAGGCTGAGCACTACACGACCGATACGACGCCTTGGGATGACATCAAAGGCTATGAGCAATTTGCCAAGATATTCGCGAACATGAAACTGATGGGTGATCCGGCCCAGAATGACCCGATCCTCGATCGCAATCTAATCGGCTCACCTGAGACGGTGGCTACACGCATCAATGAGCTTCGGGCAATCGGCTTCAACTACTTCCTTATCTCTAATGCGATGCATGGCGTAGAGCGCGAGGTTCGACACCGTATGATGCGGCGTTTCGCGAACGAAGTCATTCCGCTTGTTGGCAGCCTCCCCGTCCCGGAGGCACCAGTGTTTGAGAAGGTCAGCGCCGCGGAATAGTCACGTCGCAACTTGAAGTCATGACATCTGCGGGAGTTACGTCTGGCACGAAACTACGATGACCATGAATGGCGCGCAGCATACGCCTTGGCGAAGTCAGAAATCGCTTGATCATGCGTCAATGTCAGGCTGATATCATCAAGTCCGTTGAGCAAGCGGTGCTTATCGAACGGATCAATGTCGAAAGCATAACTAGTTTGATCAGGCCCGGTTAGAGATTGGGCATCGAGATCAATAGCAATTTCCGCGCCAGCACTTTCACGCAATTGCCGGCGCAAGGTCGCGCAATCTTCATTGGGAAGCAGTACCGGCAACACGCCATTCTGTACGCAATTGCTATAGTGGATATCTGCAATGCTCGGCGCGATGACGGCCCGAATGCCATTAGCAACCAATGCTGTCACGGCATTCTCGCGTGATGAACCGCAACCCCAGTTCCTGTCGGCCACGAGTATACCTGCTCCACGATAGGACGGCGCATTGAAGACGAAGTCAGTTTCGCCGCCATCGGAATTGAAACGCAGATCATGCAGCAGGAAACGGGCGTAGTCAGGATCATCCGAGGCTTTTCGCATGAACCGTGCCGGGATGATTTGGTCCGTGTCGCAGTTAGCTATATCTATTGGAACCGCAACTGATGCAAATGTACGAAACGGTTCCATGGGTGGTCCTTTACTCATGACCTTCGCGCCTCAGCCAGTTCGCGGACATCCGTAAAACGACCAGTGACAGCTGCGGCAGCAGCCATTGCCGGACTGACGAGATGCGTACGGCTGCCGACGCCCTGCCGTCCTCGAAAGTTGCGGTTGGAAGTTGAGGCCGAACGCTGTCCAGCCCCGAGTGTCTCTCCATTGACGGCTAAGCACATCGAACATCCTGGCTCGCGCCATTCCATACCGGCGTCCGTGAAGATCTTATCGAGACCTTCAGCTTCTGCCTGTTTTTTGACGAGGCCGGAGCCCGGTACAACAAGCGTCCTCACCTTTGCGGAGCGTCCGTTCACAACTTCTGCCGCAGCGCGCAGATCTTCAATTCGACTGTTGGTGCAAGAACCAATGAAAACCATATCAACAGCGATGTCGGACAACGCCATGCCAGGTTGAATGTCCATGTAATCAATGGCGGCCGCCATAGTGGCGCGCAGAGACTCGTCAGGTTCGTCGGCCGGGTCTGGAACTGCGTCAGTAATTGGCAATGCCCACTGCGGACTGTTGCCCCACGTTACCATTGGTGCAATCGCATTACCGTCAATGACAACCTCCTTGTCGAACGCTGCATCGTCGTCAGACTTTAGCGTTCGCCAATACTCTTCGGCCTTGCTCCACTCCGCTCCTTCTGGTGCATAGGGTCGACCATGAACATAAGCGATTGTCTTGACGTCTGGTGCGATGAGACCAAACCTGGAGCCGGCCTCGATTGTCATGTTACAAACGGTCATCCGGCCTTCCATCGACATTGCCTCGATGATTGGACCCGCATACTCAATGGCATACCCCGTGCCACCGGCTGTTCCGATCTCGCGAATGACAGCGAGAATGACGTCTTTGGCCGTCACTCCAAAACCCAGCTCGCCATTGATTGTTATCCGCATTGTCTTGGGTTTGCGTTGCCATAGCGTCTGCGTGGCCAGCAGATGCTTGACCTCCGTTGCGCCGATCCCCAATGCGATGCACCCTAGCGCCCCGTGGGTAGACGTATGAGAGTCGCCGCATGCCAACAAAAGGCCCGGCTGCGTAATACCCTGCTCTGGACCGATGACATGGACAATGCCGTGTCGATCGTCTGTCATTGAGAAGTGCGTAAAATTGTGTTCCTCGGAAGCCCGTTCAAGAATCTCTACTGCTTCCCGCATCTCACCTTCAGGGATATCTGCTAACGACTTTGCGGTGGTTGGAAGACTGTGATCCGGGACACCAAAAAGCTTGTCCGGTTCACGAATGCTGTGGCCTTCCGCCTTCAGCTGATCGAAAAGCCGGAAGTGTAGGTCATGGATCAGATGGCGATCAACATAGAGAAGCGTATTGCCGTCTTCCCGAGTAAAGATGGTGTGCTCATTCCAGATCTTATCAAATAGTGTCGATGCCATCCTTGATCCTCTGTGCATAACCGATGCAGGCTCATCCCGCTGTATTCAGCAAGGCTTAGAACTGAATGCGGGTTGTTTGAGCTCCATCGACGACAAGATTAGTGCCGCTAATGTAACTGGCCGCCGGGCTCGCCAAGAATACAACTGCGTTGGCGACTTCTTCTGGGGTTCCGAGACGTCCCATCGGGCTGCGGGCGACGGCCGCCGCATAGGCGTCAGGCGCCTCGCGCTTTCTCACATCCCAGATACCGCCCTCAAAGTATATCGCGCCGGGCGACACGGTATTCGCACGGATACCTTTTACTCCGAGATTGGTGCTGAGACCCGACATGTAACTGATCAGGGCTGCCTTAACCCCACTGTAAGCGCGGACGCCCCCTGAGGTGTTGACGGCCGCCGTACTAGAAATTGCTACGATCGCAGCCGCGTCCGATTTTTCGAGATAAGGCATTGCGGATTCGACGGTGCGAACTGTTCCGAGAATATCGACTTCCAGCCCTTTTCGCCATGCTGCTTCATCTGCACCGCCACCCAAAGCACTTGCATTTGGGATAACTATATCCAGACCGCCCAACGTGTCTGCGGTATTGGCGATCCACTGGCTCAATTGCGTGTCGCTTGCAACGTCAGCCGTGCCGCCAATGATCTGTTGCCCACCTCCACCGAGTGCACCCACTGCGCGCTCTACTTCTGCGGCGTCACGAGCACAGAAGCCTACATGGCAACCTTCGGCGACCAATAGATCTACGATCCTACGACCAATTCCACGCGTCCCGCCGGTGACGATCGCGCGCTTCCCCTTAAGACCGAGATCCATGATCCACTCCAGCATTTTTCTGTAAGACAAGAACTGCCGCTATCGCATACGTACTCCGGCCGCAACAAAAGTAATTAGTCAGGTCAATACCCTTGAGCAGCGAGGTTCGCTTAACCATCGTCATCTTCAGTAAAGAACTTCTGCCCTTCGGCAAACCGGTTTGGTTTCAGGAACATACCGAGAATGAGTGCTCCGTTGGGTGCCACTGCTTCGTGCATATTGCCGGCTGGTCGCCAGCAGAACTGCCCCGGACCACACACACCTTCGTGGTCTTCAAGCGTACCTTCCAGGACATAAGTTTGTTCAATGGCCGTATGCTCGTGCATCGGAACAATAGCGCCAGGCTCCAGCTTAAACAGCGCTGTCGTCATTCCCTCGTCATCGGCATAAAGCACCTTGATCTGAATGCCTGGAAACTTTGTCGGCTCCCAGTCCATATTTGGCACATCAAGATATCGCGTGGCCAATGTGGGATCCTGATTAGGCTTTATATCTGCGTGGACGACATTTGCATTCATGGACCGCTTCCTCGGTGACCGGCGGCGATGGACTCACCGCACTCGGTTCACTTAAGTTTATATCCCGCCCTGCACCTGGTCAGCTCAAAGCTATGGCAATATCTCATCCAAGATGCGCCTTAGCTGATGGCTAAGAGACTACTGTTGCCTAGGGCTTTGCAAATCAATCATCTTGCCACCTAGTGGGGCACGCAAAGAGAATGCACTTGATACCGTTCGTCATTAACAGCATCTTTTGCTGCAACTCATAACTCATAACTCATAACTCATCAGTCAAATGCGCAGGGCAACATGCAAAGCGGCATCTTTAAAATCCAAGCACAAGAACGCGTTGTTTTCGGCACGCCGATGGCCGAAGCCGTAATTGCGGAAGCAAACCACTACGGCGCAGACCGAGTATTTATCACATCGACCCGCTCACTTGCTGCGTTCGACAATGGCCCCCTCCAGCAGATTGAACGCGCGCTTGGCGACCGGCATGTCGGGACGTTTTCAACGATTGCATCACACAGCCCGCGAGAGGATGTCATTGCAGCAGCAAACGCTGCACGGTTTGCAGAGGCGGACATCATTGTTGCCGTCGGAGGCGGCTCTGTCGTTGATGCCACCAAGGTCGTCCAGTTGTGTCTTTGGATGTCGATTGATTCAGTTGATGGACTGAGCATCTATGCGGCAGGCTTCGACCGATTACAGGCGTCACAGTTCACGGTCCCGACCGATGGTGTAAGGATGGTAGCCGTACCGACAACTTTGTCCGCAGCAGACTTTACCTCTCGCGCAGGCATTACGGATGTGTCGACGCGGACTAAGCTGGCATTCAACCATCGGCTTCTGGTTCCGCGCAGCGTCATACTCGACCCTGCAGCCACGCTGACAACACCGGAGTGGCTTCTTTTCAGCACCGGCATCCGATCCGTCGATCATGCTGTCGAATCCTATTGCTGCCCAATTGCCAACCCTGCAACAGAGTCCCTCTCACTTAAGGGATTGGCACTGCTGCATGATGGTCTGAAGCGAATCAAAGAGACACCGGATGATCTGGATGCGCGCATGGCCGCGCAGTTCGGGATGTGGCATGCGATCTGGCCAAGCACATCGGGTGTCTATCACGGAGCAAGCCACGGAATTGGATACGCGCTTGGTGCGGGCTTTGGTGTTCCACACGGACATACATCGTGCGTTATGCTGCCGGCTGTCATGCAGTGGAACGCCGAGGCGATCGGCGAGCGACATGAGGCACTCGCATCGGCGGTTGGGAAGCCTGATACTCCGGCCTGGCAAAGTATTCGCGAACTCATCGCCGGACTGGAGATGCCCTGCACCCTCCGCGATGTCGGAATTAAGCGTGAAAACCTTGAAGAGTTGGCGAAGCGCGCTCTCGATTACCAACCTGTTCTGCTCAACCCACGTCCCATCAAAACCGCATCTGATGTGATGGAGATCCTGGAAATTGCGTTTTGATACTGCGACTATCTAGGGATTGATGGTTAGCAGCAGCTTGTCAGATCTACCTTTGCTCACGCGACACTTACGTCGGCTCGCTCTATTTACATCATGCGATCTCCGGGGGGTACTTGGAATAACACATCTTCGCCACGAAACAAACGCGCAACGTTTTCGGCTGCACGCCGAAGCGCTATGGGACGCCAGCGCCCGACCGATGCGGAGTTGTGCGGCGAAGCGATAACATTATCTAGTTCTAAAAACGGATAGCTCATCTCAAAGCGGCCGTGGCGAACTGGCTCTACCCACCATGCATCAATACATGCCGTGAAAGCTGGGGTGGCTTTCAGGTGCTCATAAAGCGCCTCTTCATCAATGATTTCACCGCGCGCGAGGTTGATGACCACCGCATCATCCTTCATCATCTGCAACTCACGCTCACCGATCATCTCTTGCGTGGCCGGTGTCAGCGGCAAGCTCAAAACCAGGATATCCGAATTCTTCAGAAGTTCGTCCGTCTGGCTCGTGTCGCCAATCCAGTCCACCTCCTGATCCGTTTCCCCAGATCTATTGATCGCGTGAACTTTGACGCCGAGTGCTCGCATCAGACGGGTCGTCTCAATACCAATACCGCCAAAACCAAGAACACCGCAGACAGACCCTGCAAGCATTCGATTGCGCTTGAACTGGTTGAACTCACCTATCGCAAGTTGGTTGTGTTCAACCATCAAGCGCTTGTAGGCCGCTAGCGTCATCATGACCGCGTGCTCTGCCATTGGTTCGGCATAACCACCACCATTGCCGGCAATCATGGTTGTTTCTGGAAAGACACCTAAAGGAATGAAATCAATGCCGGCGCTAACATATTGGATAAGTCGGGCGCCGCGTAGCTGCTCGGCCTCGTCGTCCCGCAATTCCTTTGCCGTGTTGCGTGACAGCACTGCCGTCGCCAGCCCAAAAGTGGTGCCACGTTCAGCATCTGCGACGTCATCGAGATAGACGATCTTTGCGAGCTCACCAATGACACTCGTTATGATCTCCCGACTGGCAGGATCGGCTTGCATAGTCACGAGAAGGGTGGACCGTTCCAATGGCATAGAAGGCTTACTTTCGTTGATTGTTGAGAAAGCTGCAAAGGACGTCGGCGCGGGATTAATCCGAGCTTGAAACAATGATTTTAGATTTATAATGCTTGCCCAAGACTAGACAAGAGCTCACCACCATCTACATCGATAGCGGCACCTGTCCCTGAAGCATTCTAAACCACAAACAGACTATCCCGTTCAACGCCAGTCAGCCAAGCGGTTTCAAACAGGTATGTGCGACCTCGTCACTAATAGCTTGGCATCATTACGTGCGGCGTCAATTGCAGCTCATGCGTCCAGCATGAACGATCCTGGCTGTGCAGGTAGTAGAACGCATCAGCTATCTTTGCCGGGTTTATGGCTAGCTCAGGTTGCTGCTGTATTTTTGGTAGAGCGCGTGTGCCAGGCGAATCTATCGTGCCGTCAATTACAACATTTGCAACGTGAACCCCGTGGACGGAGTACTCCTCAGTCAGAACTTGCGCCAATGTCCGCATCATGACACGCGGAAAGTAAACAGATTCACCTGTGAAGCGCTTGCGGCCACGCAACGACTTATTGTTGTTTGATATCAGAAATGAGCCCGATCCACGTTCTCGCATTCCAGGCAAGACTTGTTTGGCGACCAGAAACGGTCCGCGGCAAGCGATGTCAAGCGCCGTTTCAAACATCTCCGTCGGGATATGCTCGAGCAGCTCCTTATCTGCCGGGAGATCCCGACCTTCGAGATAACCGGCATTGTAAACCAGAACTTCGGGTTCGCCAGCTATCTCGCGGATTTCGGCGAAGGCTTGCTCGACGGAGTCGCTCGAAGCCACGTCCAATTCAACTGTCGTACAGCTGCCACCTTGCTCAACGATCGCGTTAGACAGGGCTGCCGCATTACTGGCTGTTCGGGTGGTGAGAACGACAAAGAAGCCTTCAAGGGCGAACTTCTGCGCAATCGCACCGCCAACACCCCAGCGGGCCTCTACGGGCAGCGAGCTATCGTCAAGCGTATCGCCGTGGGCAAGCTTTGTGTTACGTCCGTCTGATTGCCATTTTGATGTTGCTCCGATCACGACAGCCACCGGCATGCCTCTCGAATTCGACGTAGATGATTGATTCACAGTGAGCTCCTTCACACGCGTGCTTGTCGCTATACAAAAGAGCCTAGCGTAGGCTGTGCTCGTCGCAATTTGCTATCTCAAATAACAGCTGAAATCAGCTATCAGATCGGAGAGCGGTAGCAATTGACTGACCAAACAATGAGGATCGACGAGTTGAATGTCTCGTCGATTTGACACGTCTCTATGAGTGGCATTGATTGGAGATGGCATCAATCGGATGACCAGGAACGAGTTGGTATCAAAAGGGGAAGATCGCATGAGTGGACCGCCGCTTAGGTTTGACCATATCCACATCATCAGCCGAGACCCCAAATCCAGTGTAAATTGGTATGTCGAGATGTTCGGGGCAACGGTCATCGCTGATACAGTTGCACGTGGGGCACCCCAGATCTTTCTGGATATTGGGGGCGCCAAAATCGTCATCCGCGGTCAACGACCGGGCGAACATCCAGTTGATTCCAAGCCGATCGAGCCACACAGTGATTTTTCAAGTCACGGGGAATGGGGAACAGATCATTTTGGCTTCCTCTTCGACGGTGATCTGGAAGCATTCTGCGCGGAGCTGCAAGACAAAGGGGTCACCTTCCCAGTTCCTCTCAAGCACGGGGTCAACGGTAAGCTGTTGTGCTACGTCGCTGCGCCGGACAACGTCAGCATTGAACTCATGGAGACTTAGGCTTGCACCATCAGTTGGACTTGCGCAGCCAATCGATAGATGTTGATCGTAGCGATAGCAGCTTAGTCTGCAGCTTGGAGACTAAATAAATTATTGTTGAATTTCGAACCCACACCCTTCATCCACGCACCCTGCCTGAGTTTCTGAAGCGCTTTGAACATAAGCTTGAGAAGCGATCGACATACTCTCCATTAGCAGCTTTCTGATTCACAGAGTTCGGCCCGCTCAATCAGGTGATCCATGTGTGGACTTACAAAGACGAATTGGAACGCCGGCAGATCCGCGCGCAGGCAATTGCCGATCGTGTCTGGCCACCGAACACGTCGGAATTTATTGCCGAAGTGAAATCCGAGATATTTGATCCGCAGCCTTTTACGCCGAGGGCGTGCACGTTTGCCATACTATGGAAATTATAATGCATTTGGACGGCCACGCTTAGACTACCGATATCAACCAAGATGGAACAACAACCAGAACCAACAAGTCTGTAGACCAAGCCTGGGTTGTCTGGGAGGTCATTGGGGGCTCCTGGCTTGAGTAGAGGTTGGTGAACCCCTCGATCCTCCGGACAGGGCGCGTTGCCCGTTATCGATTGATGCTCAGTTGGTTAGCACTGCGCCTGCCCCACGGCACGGCCTGCGCACAGCGCTCTCCCGCGGAAGCGGGTTCGTTCTTGTCGGTTAAGCAGACTTTATCGTTGATCTGAGCAACCGACGAAGAACGTCTGCATAAGCTCCTGGCTGAAAAGATCGGACAAGAGCGCCGGCTAGAAAAAAAAGCTCAACAGCTCAAATTAACAAAGCCCTGTCTCGGCAACTTCAATACCGGCGCGGCCGAGTTTCCACCAACGGACCCTTGCGGGGATAATCTTACTCGGAGAAAGCCTGAGTAAGACGGCGTCACCAACGACCAACTGTGGGGCGTTCTCTAACCCATAACCGACATCAGAGCTGTCTGTGACCACTACGACGTGTTCCTGATTGTCTACTACCAGGATTGCTTCAGTAGAAATTGAGGTTCGTGCTGAACCCCGCTTTTCGGCGAAGCCCGGAATCTCCAATTGATTAAGAGAATTCACGCAATGCGCCTCGCCGCTGTGAATGTCTTTGAGTTGTGAAACGAGGATATGAGCTTATTGTATCATTTGATCATGCGTGCATTCACACAGAACTTGTTCAATCAAGTCCACGTTCGCATTTGCTGCGCGTTGCCAAGCGTCGGCACACACATCCCAGAAGTGCTGTGCCTCAGCCCCCTGGCGTTCTCTTGAAAGGGTTGGTCTAGATTGGAGCTGATGGCTCTTTATGGCAGCCGAACTATGCCTGCTCCCGCCAGAAACGGGCATCCGCGCAGTTCTCAACTGAACTCTGTATCTAGTCGGCAAAGGTCTACTTGGCAGACATCAGCGACACAGATCTTAGCGAACTAAAAAGCTTTAGTTATCGAAGCTCGCGAGCCTTCTTAACCAACTTGTGAAACTCATCCAGATGAAAATGTGATCGGCAGACCAAAAACCGCTACAATCGTAAGCGGTTTACGGCATCAACGATTTCAAGAGGCGAACGAATATTCAGCCAAATTAGTCCTTGAACGTTACTGGTTCAATGCGGGCACGAGCGAATGCTGCTCGACTACTCAGCCGCTGCCACCAATCGCTGCATCGCGGGTAGTCTTGTAGGCGAACACCGCGATCGACATGTTCGTCTATCCTCACGATATATGGAGATAGATGGATATCCGCGAGTGAGAAGTTCGCGCCAGCAAGCCAAGGGCCTGCAGCCAGATCACTTTCCATTCGTTCAAGTGTACGTCGAACATTGGAAATTGCATGATCTATATCAGCTTTGCTGAAGGGTTGCCTTGCCATGCGGCGCCAGTCCTCTCGACGATCAGGCACAGGAATGGCTGCAAGCCTTTGCTCAACTTCGTCATCAGTCCAAGTGCGCGCGACAGGCGCCATCATCCTGTTCCAGTTTGCCACCTGAAAAGCACGGATCACAACTTCATCCGTCCATTTCGCCCAAACACGCATCCGAGCCCGCTCATGCGGGTCATGCGGCACCAATGGTGGTCCTTGTAATATCTCGTCAATGTACTCGCAAATGACACTGCTTTCGACGACTGGGACACCGTCATGGACCAGGGTTGGCACCCAACCATTCGGATTAAGGGCAAGATACTCCGGTGTGTGCTGCTCAAATGCCAGGAGATCAACCAAGATGCTCTGATAGCCAATCTCTTTTTCCTCGAGCGCAAACCGCACTCGACGCGACGCGCTCGATACCCAGGCATGGTGGAGAGCGGGCGATGACTCGACTTTGTCCATAGGAATTAGTCCCTAAACACTCGACTATTGATAGTATGAAGAACCTATTCTTTACTGACGTAGAATGAAGCAAGCAACTAGAGCCGCAAGCACCTCATGCCTTAGAAGCCATATGCTCTGCGGCTCGCAGATCTTATGCGATATTTAGCTCGCGAAGAGATCATACTTCTTTGTCCTCTTCCAGGTTTTGGTTGATGCAGCCATGCGCTCCAGTCGCAAGACGGAGCGGCGTTTGCGGCGAAAGGCGATAGCCGTCGAGCTCAATCAAAGTCGCTTGAGTCCAGTAAGATCGGACTGCCATGTGGGGTGCGTTCAGCGGCGCGCGCCCAGGCGTTGGAATAGTCCTGCAGCGTTTGCAAGTTCGTCAGACCTTTCTTTTCGACAAGTCTTTCAAGCGTTGCCATCCAATGATTGTAGTAGGTGCTCCCATCATCCGGGTCGCCTGATATCCTCGCCTTAGTGATCTCGTCGCCAAGAGTTTCCGCCCATTCAGTCGACGTGAACACACCGGCCTGGTGTAGGGACAGTGCGATTGCGAAAGCTTGGGCATGCCATGGTTCGGCGAATACTGGGTCATCACCCTCGATAGGGATGCCGGGCACTCGCGCTACCGCGTCGCGTACCTGTTCGAAATCAAGCGCCATTGTCACGCGGCCTCAAGATAAGGTTCGAATGCCTCGATTGATACTTCCAGTGTCGGATCAGAATCGGCTCCCCAAAGCTCTTGTCCATCAAAGACAATAGTGTATAGCCACTGCGGATCTTCATGACCTTCGGCAAGGACGGCATCCGGATAAACATGGCAACCCTGAATGCGCTCAACCACGCCGACATGCCCGCGCGCAAACCGAGGCAGGCGTGTGTGAGATTTTGGGTTGATGTTTTTCGCACGTACGCGATCGCCAATTTTGAACGCTGCTGGGGCGCTTGCTTCGCGACCATAGCTGCCACGTACCAATGTGCGGGTAATGTCTTCCGGCTCAAGCACCGATCCACTGAGCGGCTTTGCTGGTGTCGTTGCATGTCCGGCCTTGAGTTCATCTGCGGTGACCATGCTTTTTTCCAGGCAAAGCCGTTCGTTACGAAGAAACCACTTCTGGTAATAGCTTGCAGACAGGTAGAGGTGAGGTGTCATCCGTTCGATGCCATAGCGTCCGACATCAATGTTCCAGGCACCTGCCGCACCTAAAGCGCGCGTCATCGCAAGCACGCGGCCTTCCCAAGCCTCACTGAATGGCGGCTTGTCATCTGGTTCCGGTTGTACTTTGCCGAAACCATCCATTCCGCCGAGATCGTGTACGCCATTCATGTGTCAACCTCGTCAATTGCTTTAGGTAGCCCTGTACCAATCATACTGTCGCGCGTGACTAGTTTCGCAAGTTGTTCTTCGCTCCAGCCGTCGGTTCCGTCAGGTCGTTGCGGCACCACCATGAAACGGGTCTCGGCCGTGGAGTCCCAAACTCGTATCTTCATATCAGATGGCAATGTCACGTTGAAGTCTGCCAAGACGGTGCGTGGCTCCTTGACTGCGCGAGAACGGTAGGCTGTGGACTTGTACCAGACCGGTGGCAGACCAAGCAGATCCCAGGGGTAGCAGGAGCATAGTGTGCACACGATCATATTGTGCGTCTCAGGCGTATTGGCCACCGCAATTAAATGATCGCCAACGGTACGTTCGACCCCAAGCGCTCGCACGGCTTGAGACGCATCAGCCAGCAGTGCCTTCTTGAAGTCAGGGTTGGTCCAGGCGTGGGCTACCACCTTGGCACCGATGTGCGGTCCGACACGATGCTCATAGGCCTCGACAATCTTATCCAACGCGTCCGGGTTAATGTACCCCTTCTCAGCAAGCACTGTCTCAAGAGCTTTCACGCGGCGCTGCATTTCGTTGAGCTCTGATCCATGGTCATGATCATGATTTGCGTCGTGGGGCATAGCGGTTCCAATAATGTTGTGGAGAGCTTACAATTGAGCTTACCACAAGCTTTGTCTGGTCAGGAAATGTCCAACTCTAGTCTTCCACTACCGCTTTGTACACTCTCTGCATTTCTCGCAAGGAATATGATTTTAGTTCTATTAGCGGCTTGGGATGTCATCTGGATAGTTCGCGTGATAACATCAGTTGTTCATCGCGCACTTAAGGCAATAAAGGAGACTGGGCGTGGACATAGTGACATCGGAAGTTAGCTCCACTCGGTACTGGCCGTTGACAAGTGAGTGGTCCAGGCAGTCGCCACAAAACCTCGGACTTGATCCGAATGCTGTCCAGGACGCCGTATCGTTTGCCATCTCGCATGAATCAAAGATGTTGCGTGATATTGGCCGCGCTTTGAAAGAGGGGCACTTTAATGAGCCGCCTCCAATCAATGAGATTATAGGACCGGTCAAAGACCGCGCAGAACCAAGTGGTGTTGTTGTTCGCGCGGGCCGTATTGCAGCAGAGTGGGGTGACATTGAACGCGTTGATATGACGTTCAGCGCGACCAAGAGTTTCCTTTCATTGTGCGCGGGTATTGCTTTTGACAGAGGTCTTATTCCTGACATTCATGCACCGGTTCGTGAGCTCGTAGACGATGGCGGTTTTGCTAGTGAGCAAAACCGAAGCATCACGTGGGCACAACTCCTGCAGCTGACCAGCGAGTGGCAGGGGGGGCTGTGGGGCAAACCAGACTCAATTGACCATAACCGGGATCTTTCCCTGCCGCCGGGGCAGTCCAACGACAAAGGTTTGCAACGGACCATGCAACCGCCTGGCACACACTGGGAATACAATGATGTCCGTGTGAACCGTTTGGCATTGGCACTTCTTCGAGTCTTCAAAGAGCCACTGCCACATGTTCTCAAGCGCGAGATCATGGATCCAATAGGTGCTTCTGATACTTGGCAATGGCATGGGTATCGGAATTCCTATGTCGACATCAATGGACAACAGATGCAGTCCGTTTCGGGTGGAGCGCATTGGGGTGGCGGGCTTTGGATCAGTACGCTCGATCAAGCCCGTATTGGCTTACTCATGCTCAACAAGGGACAGTGGAATGGCCGTCAGATTATCTCCGAAGAATGGATTGCCGAGTCAGTCCGTCCGTGCCCTCTCAATGCCAACTATGGTTTGATGTGGTGGTTGAATGCCGTCGGCGAGCAAGCACCTGCTGCATCCCGATCTAGTTTCTTTGCAAAGGGTGTTGGAGCGAACATTATCTGGATTGATCCCGAGAATGACATGGTGACGGTCACGCGCTGGATAGATAAGGAGAGTTTCCCAAAGTTTGCCGAGAAGGTGGTACAGTCCATTCGCTAGGGGCCACTTTGGTTGCGAACTTTATGACTTCAACGAAGTCAAACATTCTGGCGTTCCGGCTAACAGATCGACGCGGTTTTGAAGCGTCCTCCAAACGAGCACTGCTACTTTGTATTCAAGATTAAATTGGCACGAGGTCAGCGTCTTGGACGGCACGACTTCATGCTGAGCCTGCAAGGGAGCTAAGAATGATACAATTACGGCTTGCTGCCGGGAGGCGTTATTGGATATGAGCTCGACCATAGTAGTCTTGCGCCGGATGTTGTCGCCCATAGCCAAGCTACCTATTGGCATTCCCGGCATGGCTATCGCATTCCAACTTATTGCAGCCTCGCTCGCAGTCGGTCTGTTGCGAATTCCATGGCCAGAACGATAACGAATATTGAAAGAATGATCGCCGACGCCTTCTGATACTGAAAAAGATCGAACGCGACCTTGAGCTCCTGGCCGATCCCGCCGGCGCCAACCAAGCCCAGAACAACCGACGATCTGACAGCTTTCTCCAGTGCAAAGAGAGCAGTATTGATCATCGAAGGCATCGCATCAGGGATGACCGCCGCTAATAAAATTGAAAAGCGACTGGCGCCATGCGCTTCCAGTGCCAATTGCGGGTCTTTGTCGGAATCTTCCATGGCTTCGGCGAAAAAGCGACCACAGAACCCGATTGTGTCAACAATGATTGTCATGGTTCCAGCGACGGCTCCAAGACCAACGGCGGCTATGAACAACAAGGCCCACACCAAATCCGGTATGGTGCGAAACAATGAGACGAGAGCCTTGAACAGATAGCTGCCCAGGCCCAATGGCGTAACTCCGCGGGCGGCCAGCCATGCGATGGGAAGGCTGAGGAGGATACCTATCCCGGTGCCAACCAATGCAATTTGAAATGTCTCGACAATGCGCCATGCCATCCGGGTCAAGAACGCGGGATCGGTCTCAGGCGGCATCATTCTGCTGACAAGGTCGGCCATCGCAGGCAGGCCGCGGGCTAGGCGATCGGGGGACGGCGCAACTTGACCAGCCGAGACGATGATCAAAGCAGCAAGCGCGACCAGGATTGTGAACGTGCCCGCCGACAGGTTGGCGATGCGGCTCGGCGCAACGAGGGAACGACTGTGCCTAGCCATTGAACACCTCCGCGAGTATAGGCTGGCTGACCTTGTGGCTCCGCAAGTCGAAATGGACACGGCCTTGTTTCAGTGCGATCACCCGGTCTGAATATTTGATTGCGTGCTCCATGTCATGCGAGGTGTAGAGCAATGTAATTCTGTGCTCGCGGACCAGGTCAGCAAAAACTTGCATGACATCCCGTCCCGCAGACGGATCCAAGCTGGCCGCCGGTTCATCAGCAATCATCAGGGCTGGTTTGCGGATGAGGGCCCTGGCAATAGCAACCCGCTGTTGCTGCCCACCCGACAGCGCATCTGCCCGTGACAGGGCTTTGTCAGACAATGCTACGGCATCAAGGGCCAACATCGCATCTTCTCGCCACTGCGCGGGAGCGAGCGTCTGCAAACTTGCGCGCCATGAACCCGGTTGGCCAAGCATGCCATGGACCACATTTGATAAGACCGATAGCCGCTTAACAAGGCCATGGTGCTGGAAGACAAAACCGATTTGTCGTCGGATCCTTGCGCGTTGAGCAATGCTTGGCTGCCCTGAGAAAGTATCTCCCAGCGTTGACACCGTGCCAGAGCTAATTGCATTCAGGCCGATGATCGATTTCAACAGGGTCGATTTTCCAGAACCATTCGCGCCGATCAAGGCGACACGTTCCCCTTGAAGAATTTCGATGTCGATACCGGACAGAACAGGCGCGTTACGTCCATAGGACTTGGTCAGGTTTCTCGTGCTGACAACGCGTTCACCGGACGCCGCGGGTTGCGCATCTTCCATCATTTTGAAGGCCTTCGAGAGCAATTGAACTATAAAAAAGGGGCCTTCGTGGCCCCTCTTTCAAAGTTGGACGTAAAGTTCCGGACGTTAGTCGCCGACGAACTTGGAGAAGCTGTCTACACCAATGGTCTTGTACATGGAGCGTACGTAGTCGTAGTCCTTGTCATTGACCTTGGAGAGGAAGAAGCCACCTTTATACTTGCTGTTGTCTTCGCCCTTGAGGACCGCAGCCATCAGATTCTGCCCATCCTTCAGAAATGAGTCGCGGATCTTGTTGAAGATATCAGCTTTGACGTCCTTGCGAGCCACTAGAATATCATTTGGTAGGTCGCGACCGCGGGCGACGACGGTGAATGCCTTGTCTGGGAATGCTTTGCGGACCTTCCGGAGGTGGCCGAAGTTCATACCGACACCAGCCACGTCACCGCGGATCATAGCTTGCACGGCTGTGTTGCGCGAAATAATCTGGGCATCGTAGTCGGAGCTATACTTCAAGCCAAGATCTGCCAAAGCTTGAGCCGGGCCGAGATGCTGCGATGTTGAGCCGACAGAGCCGAAAGTAACTTTCTTACCTTTGAGGTCGTCCGCGTTCTTGATCGGGCCTTCCGCCATGACAACGATTTGTGCGAAATAGTCTGGACGCTGCCATGCGATTACGATCTTTGAGTCGGTTAGCGATTTGATTACGACGTACTCAGCCGGGCCTGTCAGGACGAACTCGACCTGTTTTGCCTTCAGTGCTTCAACTGCGGCGGTGCGGGAGGCGACCGGGAATAGTTCTACGTCTAGGCCGGTTGACTTTTCGAGTGCCTTTTCGAAGGGACCGAATTCCTGCTGCAGGACTTCTAAGCCTTCGATATCGGTAACGGCGAAGCGAATCTTCTCAGCAAACGCTGGAGTAGACAGCGCCACAAGCGCAGCTGCCAGTAGAGCGCGAAACATGTTTGCAATTCCCCTAATGTTGCGATGAGTAGATGCGTAAGGTGAACTACATCTACCTGCGGACGACTAGATAAATGGGTTAGGTGACAGTGCTGTGAATGTTTGCAGATAAAGAGTAACAAAACCAACTGGTCATCGGCCTGGAAGCGACCCGCGATATTTGCGAGGTCAGCCAGGTGTTACCAATCGCATGGTTCTCTGAAAAGCCTAGGAGCTTGCAGCAATGAACGACATCGTGTTCGATCACCGCCACCAACCCAACAGTGACATTACTCGGCAGAAAGCGTTGAAAAGATTAAATCTCACTCATATTCGTTACTGCCCAAGGAGAAACAAACCGTCTTTACAACTGTTGCCTCTGGCGGAAAAATTTTGGTGATAAAGGCAAAGCCCCGAACGGCAATCGACTTCAAAAATATCAGCACCTATGCCAAGTCTTCGTTCTGGAAAAATCCAGTTGAGTGTGCCACCAACGGGCAGTTCTCTAAATCCTTAGAAATACAACCTCGTGACCCGGTAACAATGTCCTCAAGAGATTCAGTTCTATTGCGCAATGGTCGAGTACTCAGTGCAGATGGTGAGATTGTCGTTCGCGATCTGCATCTTCGTGACGGGGTCATAAGTGAAGATTTAGAGAGCGCCGCTGTAACCTTAGATTGCACTGATTTATTGGTTCTGCCTGGTATCGTTGATGTCCATGGGGATGCTTTTGAACGTGAACTCATGCCGCGCCCAGGAGTCGGCGTCGATTTCCCTGTCGCAATGGCGTCGGTGGATGCTCAGTTGCTCGCGAACGGCATTTCGACAGCGTTCCACGGTTTGACAATTTCTTGGGAACCGGGCCTACGAAGCCTGGATGCTGGCAGGCAATTTATGAAGCGCTTTGCGTCAAGCCGGGCTTCATTTCGGGCTGACCACCGTGTTCAACTGAGATGGGAAACCTTTGCCCACGCGGCAGTCAACGATGTTGTTGGGTGGATGGCAATGGATCCGAAGCCGGCCGTCGCGTTCAATGATCATACGACGTCAACGTTGAATAAAATTGCTTCTGGTCAACATCAAAAACTTGATCAGTGGTCACAGCGTGCCGGCATGACGTCTCAAGACTATATTGCAGCGGTAGAAGACGTTGCCGCCCTTGCACCATGTACGCCTAGCAAGATTGCCACTATCGCTGAAGTCGCACGATTGAATGATGTCGTTCTGCTGTCCCATGACGATCGAACTCTTAAGGACCGTGAGGAGTATAGGGCGCTGGGGGCCGATGTGTGTGAGTTTCCGCTGACAATGGAAGCAGCGAGTAGCGCGATCGAACATGGCGAACCGACCGTCCTTGGTGCACCAAATGTGATGCGCGGTGGCAGTCATACTGGCGCTTTGTCGGCAGAAGATGCCATTCGTGACGGCCTTTGCACCATCTTGGCATCTGATTATTTCTATCCAAGCCTCATGGCGGCTGTGGCTCGCCTCGTAGACCGCGGCGTCACCGGCTTGGAGGCGGCGTGGGCGCTGGTGTCGAAGAATCCCGCAGCTGCTATGGGGTTGACCGACCGAGGATCTATATCACCGGGAAAGCGAGCTGACCTGATCTTGGTCGACTTTGCAGACCATCCACAAGTTATTGCGACTATCGTCGAGGGTAAGATTGCGTTGCGGCTCTCTGCCTAATGCCAGCATCTGACCACGGCGCAGAGCTCGGTTGAAAATCAAAGCCCGGCCGATGGTCTCCGCATGAACCGAGCAGTCTGGCATTGAAAGGTCAATGTCCATGAACTGATTGCTCGATCTGCTCCCATATTCAAGTCAACCGCAACAGTTTGAGAGGCAGTCCAACGCTAGTTTGGAGCCGTCGTCAACCAACGCGCTCATGCGTTGTTTGAGGCAAAATTACCTCTCCCCGAGCAATGTGCTTGAGTTTGCTCATCAGACAGCGATGGAAAGGCGATATCGCAGAACATCGTACCTGGTATGCTCGGCCTATTCGAGGTTGCTTCGCGCCAGTGACAACACTTCCAGAGTAGAATTTTCTGTTTTAGAAGAATGGGAGCAGGTGAGATCTCTTCTTTGCAGCGCAGCGCGTTCCAATCCTCGCGCAGAGGTTCACTTGTGGCAGTGATCAAATCAATGGGGTTAGTTGCTGAAGATTCCCAAGCTTGTCAAAGATGAAAGGTGCGGCAGCGCTCGGAGGAACTGATAAATGCGGCACGACGCTTCCACGCAGTGGATGGCTCCCACACTTACGACCAAACGCCTAAGGCTTCGCCCGATCGAGTTGGGTGACTATGAGAAGTTCGAAAAATTCCTGGCTTCATCACGATCAGAATTGATGGGCGGCCCTTACAAAGCCCGAGCGGCTTGGGGTGTATTCTGTCACGAAATCGCGCTCTGGTATCTGTTTGGTTACGGCGGCTTATCTATTGAGCTCCAAGCGACTGGCGAATGCGTAGGGCTCATGGAAATCAACGACGGCCCTCTCTTTCCGGAACGAGAGTTAGGATGGCAGGTGTTCCAGGAGCACGAAGGAAACGGATATATCACCGAAGCAGCGCAGGCTTATCTACATTGGGCCTTCCAAGAGCGGAAGCTGCCTACCTTTGTCAGCTACATCGATCCTGAGAACTCCCGGTCGATAGCCGTCGCAGAGCGGCTCAATGGTTTACTGGATCACAACGCGCCGAGACAAGATCCTGAAGATCTCGTATATCGTTATCATCCTTAGAGTGGTGAAGACACGGCCGTATGACATTTAGCCAGCTCTTCTTCAGTTGATGGCGGCTGCTGAACCATGACTGTTATCTTGCGCAGTCTGATACTGTGCAGAGCAATGGATACGGAATACGATAGACGGCCCACCGCACGTGCCGAGTTGCAAAAACCAATATTACCCTCAATCGGCAAGCATCAACATTCTGCACAAGCTGTCACAAAACTTTTGTGGCACTGCTCTACTGACCAAGCTGATTGGAACCACCAATCTCTCGAATTAAGAAGTGGAGATCACTGATGCGGAAGATGGTCCTCGCAGCTTCTATGTCGGCTGTCATGGCCGGCGCAGCTCACGCCCAGCCGGTAGAAGTCAATTGGTGGCACGCAATGGGCGGTGCCCTCGGCAAGGTCGTTGACAAGTTCGCTGCCGATTTCAACAAGTCACAGACCAACTATAAGATCAACGCGATGTACAAGGGCAATTACACGGAAACGATGACCCAGGCGATTGCCGCGTTCCGTGCAAAGCAGCAACCACACATCGTTCAAGTCTTTGAAGTTGGTACTGCGACCATGATGGCTGCCGAAGGCAAAGGCGCTATCTATCCAGTCTACAAGCTCATGCAGGACGCTGGCATTAAGTTTGACCAGTCTGAGTACCTGCCAGCAGTGATTTCATATTACACAACAACCGACGGCAAGCTGCTGTCCCTTCCGTTCAACTCGTCGACACCAGTTCTCTGGTACAACAAGACCAAACTGAAGGAACTTGGTCTTGAAGTTCCAAAAACCTGGAAAGACCTTTGGGCCGCAGCTGAGAAAGCCAAAGCTGGTGGTGTAAAAGCACCAGTGTCATTTGGCTGGCAGTCCTGGACCCAGATTGAGAACTACTCAGCCTGGCATGACATCTCAATCGGCACGAAAGAGAACGGTTTTGCCGGTCTCGGTACTGAGTTCACATTCAACAACAAGAACGTTGTAAACCACCTCCAGACAATCGCCGACAGTGGCAAGGAAGGCCTCTTCAAGTACGGTGGTCGCCGTGGTTCCAGCCGCGCCATGTTCGTGAATGGCGAGACTTTGTTCTGGATAAATTCTTCGGCCTACTACGGTGGATTCAAGAAAGATATCAAGGGCTGGGAATTTGGCCAGGCTCCAATGCCGGTTGATACAGCAGTCAGCGAGGCACCTCAGAACTCAATCATCGGCGGCGCCACTCTTTGGGTCCTCAATGGACACAAAAAGGAAGAGTACAAGGGGGTTGCCGAGTTTTTCAAGTTCTTGTCGGCTGCGGAGCAGCAAGCTTACTGGCACCAGAACACCGGATACGTTCCAATCACAAAAGCAGCTTATGAGCTTTCTAAGCAGCAAGGATTCTACAAGACGGATCCAGGCACCGACACTGCCATCAAACAACTCTCTCTCAATACGCCAACGGCGAATTCAAAGGGCCTTCGCTTCGGTAACTTCGTTCAAGTCCGCGATATCATCAACGAAGAAATGGAAGCAATCTGGTCAGGCAAGAAGACCGCTCAGGCAGCCATGGATGCCGCGGTTAAGCGTGGGAATGATCTCCTGCGCAAATTCGAAAAGGCCAACAAGTAGGCCTTGTTGGAGGCAAGGGCGACTGCCCGGTCCGACCCTCTCCCCGTGATGGGGGGAGGGTCATACTCATGTGCAGCTAGTTGCTCGAGACTTGAAGCGATCTTTTGTCCAGCAGCTACACGCTGAGAAGGGGGATCGCAAAACGCTCCGTCATTCTTATGCAAAAGCGCGTTCTTTTTAACGATCGTTTCCTGCCTTATCTGCTGGTGCTACCGCAGATCGCGGTCACACTTATCTTCTTTATCTGGCCGTCCTATCGCGCGCTTGAGCAGTCTTTTTTTGTCGAAGATGCTTTTGGGTTCAGCCGTCAGTTTGTTTGGTTTGAGAATTACTCCGCCCTATTTCAGGATGAAGGCTACCTCCGCTCTTTCGGAACAACGCTTATCTTCGGTGTATCTGTCACGGCACTATCGATGGGATTGTCTCTGGCATTCGCTGTTGGAGCCAATCGCCTGATTAAATCCACGATCCCCTATCGCACCATGCTGATCTGGCCCTACGCAGTCGCGCCCGCGCTGGCAGGGGTGGTTTGGTATTTTCTAATGAACCCATCACTCGGGATCATCGCCTACTGGTTAAGCGGTATGGGGGTGGATTGGAACCACTACGTCAATGGTGATCAAGCCCTCTTGATGGTTATCGTCGCAGCGGCTTGGAAGCAGATTAGTTACAACTTCTTGTTTTTCTTGGCGGGCCTGCAGTCTATTCCGAAGTCACTGATCGAAGCAGCTGCGATTGATCGTGCAGGTCCGTGGCGCCGCTTCTGGACGATCACGTTCCCACTTCTTTCGCCAACTACGTTTTTCCTGCTGGTGGTCAATCTGGTCTACGCCTTTTTCGACACGTTTGCCTTGATCCACGCGACCACATCGGGTGGTCCGGCTGATGCCACATCGGTGCTTGTCTTCCGCGTTTACAACACCGGATTCATTGGCCAGGACTATGGCTCATCGGCAGCGCAATCTGTCGTCCTGATGGCACTTGTTATCGCGATGACTGCTGTCCAGTTCCGCTTTGTTGAGCGAAGGGTCAACTACTGATGGTCGAGAACCGCCCCTTCCTCAATATTCTGACGCATGCGGTATTGATCATCGGCGTCCTGTTTACAGGCTTCCCGATTTGGATGGCACTTGTGGCCTCTACCCATGGCCCGGAGGCATTATCGATCAGCCCGATCCCGATGTGGTTCGGCGATCAGGCGATAGCCAACTATTCCACGCTACTATCTGGGGGGCTTGCCGAGGCGGGTGGGGTCCCGGTCGGCCGTATGATGCTGAATTCGTTGATTATGGCTCTCGGCATAACATTTGGAAAAATCGTCGTTTCAATCCTCGCTGCCTACGCCATTGTCTATTTTCGATTCCCGCTGCGCATGGTGTTCTTCTGGCTCATCTTTATCACCTTGATGCTCCCTGTTGAGGTTCGCATTCTACCGACATTCGATGTCATAACGCGTCTCGATCTTCTCAACAGTTACGCTGGGTTATGTCTGCCCCTGATCGCGTCAGCCACGGCAACGTTCTTGTTCCGGCAGTTCTTCCTGACGGTGCCAGATGAGCTCGTTGAAGCGGCCCGGATCGACAGAGCCGGACCAATGCGGTTCTTTTGGGATATTCTATTACCACTCTCGCGCACGAATATCGCCGCGCTCTTTATCATTCTATTCATCTACGGCTGGAACCAATATCTGTGGCCGCTCCTCGTGACGACGGATGAAGGCTTCTACACAGTGGTGATGGCTATCCAACGCATGGTCAACTCAGGCGAACAGCTTCCCGTTTGGCATTACATCATGGGAACAGCAATCCTTGGTATGTTGCCACCGATAGCAGTCGTCATCGCCATGCAACGTCTATTTGTTCGCGGTCTTGTCGAAAGCGAGAAGTAATCATGGCGCAACTGGCACTCAGCGATGTCAAAAAAGTCTATCCCGGCGGCGTCACAGCAGTTCATGGTGCGAGCCTCGACATTGCCGATGGCGAGTTTATCGTCCTCGTCGGTCCGTCTGGTTGCGGCAAGTCTACTATCCTGCGCATGGTTGCCGGTCTAGAGAGCGTATCTGATGGCGATATACTGATCGATGACAAGCGCGTTAACGACCTAGAGCCGGGCGACCGCGATATCGCCATGGTTTTTCAATCCTATGCGCTCTATCCTCATATGTCGGTCTACGACAACATGGCCTACGGCCTCAATAATCAAGGCATGGCGCGCGTTGACATTAGCAAGCGCATTCAAGAGGCAGCCGACGTACTGCAGCTGGGCGAATTTCTGAAGCGCAAACCACGCCAACTGTCCGGCGGTCAGCGACAGCGAGTTGCGATGGGGCGCGCAATCGTACGCGAACCCAAGGCCTTCCTGCTGGATGAACCATTATCAAACTTGGATGCCAAATTGCGCACGCATATGCGTGGTGAGCTCAAACAATTGCACAAGCGGCTCAATGCAACGTTCATTTATGTCACGCA
Source organism: Filomicrobium sp. (assembly GCA_002689605.1). Lineage (GTDB taxonomy): Bacteria > Pseudomonadota > Alphaproteobacteria > Rhizobiales > Hyphomicrobiaceae > Tectiglobus. The sequence continues at coordinate 35,257 of NZGY01000066.1, read as the reverse complement.
CGATCAGGTCGAAGCTATGTCACTGGCAAATCGGATTGTTGTGATGAACGCAGGGCGCATCGAGCAAATTGGCACGCCGCGTGAGGTATACGCACGGCCAAAAACACGCTTCGTGGCGGAGTTCATCGGATCACCACCGATGAACTTTCTACCTGGTCAATCAATTGGTAGCTCAGCGGCTTTGGTCGGTGTGCGGCCGGAAGCCCTGGCAATCACCACTGATCAGTTCAAATCAAGCGACGACAGTATCACGCTTGAAGGCACGATCTCGTCCGTCGAGGATCTCGGTGCTGACCGGTTTGCCCACGTCGCACTTGATGGTCCAACTGAAGCCAGAACCGTCGTGATCCGTGATGTACGAGGCATAATTCCCGATCCAGGCACGCGTGTGTCAGTAAGCGTCGCCGGAAATGACCTCCATTACTTTGATCAAGATGGACAGGTCGTGCAATTGACATAGTGGGTATGCAACGAACAGGTTGTCCTAGCAATTGAGGATTTTATTCAGTGACGGCAGCAGTCCGAGTTCGAAATGAGAACATGGCATGAGCAGAGTAAAAGCGGTTGTCTTTGATTGGGCCGGAACAATGGTGGATTTCGGTTCTTTCGCGCCAATGGGTGTCTTTGTAGAGACCTTCAAGCAATTCGGTATCGAAGTCTCGGTTGAGGAAGCGCGCGGCCCTATGGGCATGCCGAAGCGGGATCATATCGCGGCTATGATCCGATCTGACAGAATTGCCGACGCCTGGACCAAAGCCTATGACGGGCCTCCAAGTGAAGCAGATATCGATAAGGTGTATGACGTCTTTGTGCCGATGAATGAAAAGGTTGCTGCAGACTATGCAGGACTTGTCCCTGGCGCACTTGAAACGATCGATTTCCTAAGGGCGCACTCAATCAAGATCGGCTCCACAACGGGTTATACCCGATCGATAATGGAGCATGTGCTGCCAGTTGCCGCTGCCCAGGGCTACGAACCAGATAACCTTGTCTGTTCCGATGATCTACCTGAAGGCCGACCTGGGCCACTTGGCATGTACCAATGCTTTGTTGACTTGGCCGTTTACCCGCCATCCTCAGTTATCAAAGTCGATGATACCGAACCTGGTATTCTAGAAGGCGTGGCAGCTGGATGTTTGACCGTTGGAGTGACTTTATCGGGCAATGAAGTTGGGAAAACTCCAGAAGAGTTAAGCACTATGAGTGAGGAAGAGAATGCACAGCTGCGTGACAGAGCAGCAAAGAAGCTCAAAGATGCTGGAGCCGATTACATCATTGATACAGTTGCTGATTTGCCCGATTTTCTGAAGACCATATGGTAGCCTGAACTTCCATCTCAGCACCGAGTGATATACGCCTCGAATGACTTCGCCTCATGAGGCAGCAATGTCGATAAACGATCTGACAAAGCGCAAATCTGATTTGTCTGCTGGCGCGACCAAGTAAGTCCGGAAGACTTCGTTGATTTCTTTGATTGGCTTGAGAACGAGCTGTNGCGACGGNTAGAAACTAGCATCCAGCAATATGCCGACACCAATGCCGTGAAGAACTGCTTCTTTGACGACTGGGAANGTCCGCATCGTCATCAGTTTATTGAATGTAATGCCAAGGCTAGCCGCGCGTTCGTTGACCACTCTCTGTGTCAGTGAACCTGCTTCAGGTACAATAATGGGTTCATCAGTAAGGCTGCGAAGGGAAACTGATTTTCGCTTGGAAAGCGGATGTTCCTTGCGCATGTAGGCCATGTAACGCGTCTGCTCCAACTCCTGAGAGAACATGCCGTCGACTTGATCTGGTTCGGTGATGATAGCTATATCAATAGCCCTTTCGCGCACCATGCTCATCGCAACGGTCCAGCTGTAGAGGCCAAACTGCACGTTGATGTCAGGGTAGTAGTCACGNTAAGCGGCAATCAGGGGCAAGGCCGGACGNGGTGCATTCGCAATNACGTGAANATGACCNGTGGACAANGCGCCGTAGGACTGCAGACGCTCAGAAATAAGCTCTTCGATTGTGCACATACGATCAGATAGAGCGAACAATTCCTTGGCNGGCTGAGTCAGTTCGAGACCACTGCGATTTCTCACGAAGAGCTGCACGCCCATTGAACGTTCAAGTTTGCCTACNTGCTGCGTAATGGCGGATTGGGTTACGCCCAACACCCTTGCAGCTCGCGAAAAGCTTCGCTCTCGAGCTGCATAGGTAAAAGCTTCAATCTGTTGCGGGCTGGTTTTCATTGTCTGTCGCTTCCCCCCATTACGATCAGCCATGACCGGCGCTACGCCTGAACATTAGCTCAGCTAATAATCGTATATTTTTATGTCAATTATACTTGCTATGTCGGCGTCACCTGCAGCCGTCATGGGGTAAGTCGATGGCAAGCGTTGATCTGAAGAATGTTCGCAAGAGTTTTGGGACGACGGAAGTTCTCAAAGGTATCAACCTTACNATTGCAGACGGAGAGTTCATCGCACTCGTCGGGCCATCAGGATGTGGGAAGTCAACACTCCTTCGAATAATTGCTGGTCTCGAAGCCCAGTCTTCAGGTGATGTCGATATCGCCGATCGCAACGTCAATGATACGCGACCAAGCGATCGCGATCTTGCAATGGTCTTTCAGTCATACGCGCTTTATCCACATCTCTCCGTCGAAGAGAACATGATGGTGCCTTTGAAGCTGCGCGATCTGACGGCCNTGGANCGCATGCCNGTTTTGGGGNANNTCATCCCAAGTCGTTGGCGAAAAATGCGCGCGATACGGGGNNTGATTGATGAAACAGCGGACACGCTAAAGATGCGCGATCTGCTGAAGCGAAAGCCAGGCCAGCTGTCCGGTGGGCAGCGTCAGCGCGTAGCTGTCGGTCGCGCGATGGTTCGTAAACCAGTGGCCTTCCTGATGGACGAGCCGCTATCCAATCTCGATGCAGCTCTCAGGGTACATATGCGTTCCGAGATCGCAGACCTTCATCGACAACTTGCAACAACCTTCATCTACGTGACCCATGATCAGGCAGAAGCTCTGACNATGTCGGACCGAATTGCAGTCATGATGGGTGGCGAGCTGCTGCAAGTGGATACACCTGAGAACGTATACCGCGATCCACACGATCTTCGAGTGGCAGAGTTCATCGGCTCGCCAAAAATGAACACCCTTCCAGGNCGCGTGGATAGTGCCGGACACGTCACCACTGTCAACGGCTATAAGCTTGCGCGACAGCTNCAGGTGGCCGCACAGGAAGTCACAGTTGGTATGCGCCCCGAGCATCTGGATATCGCACCGCAAGCACCAAATGGGCGCTACTTCCCTGTCACCGTCAGGCACAAAGAGAACCTNGGAGCAGATTACTTCGTGCATGCTGAAATCGACGGGACCGATCATCGCCTANTTGTTCGCACCCGACCAGAAACAGCACAAGCTCTTCCGTTCAACGGTCCGGCACAGGTGTGGTCTCATCGCGAACAACCGGTTGTCTTTGCAAGGGACAATGCGCGCATCTACTTTGCAGGGGAACAGGCATGAGTGCGGGGTCGACATACCGGCTTCAGCCCTATCTATTTGTGCTGCCCGCCCTGATATTGATGTTCGTCATCCTGATCCTGCCGGTAATGGTCGCGGCCGTTCTCTCTTTCAGTGATTACAGTCTTGGCAACAGCAGCTTCGATTGGATTGGCACTGACAACTATGACAAGATTGTCTCACGCTCGCGTTATGAGAAGATGCTGTGGGCAACCGGGCTCTACGTCGGTGTTGTTGTGCCGCTGTCACTCGGGTTGGGGCTGGGGGCAGCACTTCTCATCAACTCACTGAGGTGGGGTGGGGATCTTTATAAGACGATCTATTTCCTGCCTGTTATGGCAGCGCTCCTGGCAATGGCCATTGTCTGGGAGTTTGCGCTGCATCCGACAATTGGCATAATCAACGATACGCTAGCCAGCTTTTGTGATGTGCAGTGGCTGCGCGCCTGGGAGTGGTACGATCACGGCTGCAAAGACAGCTTTCCGTTGTGGCTCGGTGAAAAGAAGTACGCTCTATGGACAGTCTGCTTTATCGGCATCTGGCAGGCATTTGGCTTCAATATGGTTCTCTACCTTGCGGGACTAACATCGATACCACGGGAACTCTATCACGCTGCTGAAATGGATGGTGCCAAGACGGCCTGGGACCGGTTTCGTCTTGTGACTTGGCCAATGCTTGGACCAACGACCGTATTCGTTGTCACCATTACGGCAATCCGCTCATTTCAAGTCTTCGATACTGTCGAAGCGATCTTTCCTGACGGCGGAGGGCCGGGCAAGTCGGTCTACGTCATGATGTTCGTCATCTATGAAAAAGGCATCAAGGAAAACCTTATCGGAATGGGCTCGGCGATCACCATTGTTTTCCTAGCCTTCGTCCTACTCATGACTTTGATACAATATCGATTTGTGAACCGGAGGACCCATTACGCATGATTGGTGCCCGGACAAACATTGGCGAAGCGCTCAAGCATCTTGTTCTCATCCTTGGTGCGATCGTCGTAATCCTGCCGTTCTACATCATGGTATCGTATTCGCTGAAGTCGCCCAGCGAGATTGAACGAAATGTAGGCGGTTTCATGGGTGCACAAGCACCGATGGTCGACGAGCGTTGCGTGAAACGACAGGAGCCCAATCGGCAGTCGGTTATCGCAGCTCAACGGAAGTTCCCTGGCGTCAGTGAACGCGATGTGCGCGACAAGCTCATGGTGGAACTGCGCGAGCAGTGCAGCATGCTCCCGGTCGTTTTTAATTACAGCAAAGCCTTCAGTGAGGCGCCGCTGCTGCGCTACTTGCTCAATGGTGTCTTTGTGACACTGACAATCTTCTTCATCCAGGTGCTGGTAGCGTTACCTTGCGCTTACGCGCTGGCGAAGTTGAGGTTCTGGGGACGCGATGTCGTATTTGGCCTAGTCCTATTCTGCCTCCTGATCCCTGTGCACGCCATCGCTCTGCCGCTCTACATCATGTTGTCAAAGGCAGGGCTAACCAATACCTACGCAGCTTTGATCATTCCGTGGACTATCTCTGTCTTTGGTATCTTCCTGATGCGCCAGTTCTTCATGACAGTACCTGATGATTTAATTGATGCAGCCCGAATGGACGGCATGACCGAGTTCTCAATCGTCTGGCGAGTCATGTTGCCGACAGCAATTCCCGCCTTGCTGGCATTCGGCATCTTCTCCGTTGTTGCCCACTGGAACGATTACTTCTGGCCTCGGGTCGTTATTACGGGCAACCGGGATCTCTTTACCCCTCCGCTTGGACTTCGCGAGTTCAAGGGGGATGCAGATGGGAGTTTCTGGGGGCCGATGATGGCGACCGCAACCATCATAGTCACGCCACTCATCATAGCATTTCTACTCGCACAACGCCGCTTCATAGAAGGTATCACAATGACCGGAATGAAGTAGCGGTCACAAGATTGGGGATACAACACCCCATATCCCGATTTCGGCAATCGCCGAAAGGACCGGGACGCCCCGGGCAAGTCTGCCAACCGACCGGAGCGCCCCATTTAACAAAGGAGAGAGAGCCGTGAAGACTAAGCTCACCCTTGCCGCCCTTATGGTGGCAGGCTTCGCAGTGTCTGCGCAAGCCCCAGTTATTGCACAAGAGAAGATTACGGTTGAGTTTGCTTATCCGTACTCACACTTGTTTGATGTCACTTACCAAGCGGTGATGCCAAAATTCAAGGCCGCACACCCAAACATCGAGATCAAATTCCGCGCGACCTACGAAAGCTACGAAGACGGCACCAACACGATACTGCGTGAAGCCGTTTCCGGCAATCTGCCTGATGTGACAATGCAGGGCCTGAACCGCCAGGCGATCCTGGTCGAAAAGGGCATTGCAAAGTCGCTTGAGCCATTCATCGCCAAGGAAAAGAACTTCGCAAAGGATGGCTATCACGCAGCCATGCTCAACCTTTCGAAGTTCGGCGATAAGGTATACGGCCTGCCATTCTCGATCTCATTGCCTGTTGGCTATTACAACATGGACGTACTCAAGAAGGCAGGTATCTCACAGCTGCCAACCACTTGGGACGAAGTCGTTGCTGCTTGCAAGCAGATGAATGCTAAAGGCGTAAAGAACCCGATCTTTTGGGGTTGGAACATCACCGGAAACTGGTTTGCACAGGCTTTGATGTGGACGCAGGACCAGCCAATCGTCAAAGCAGGTAAGTTCAACATGGCCGGCAAGGAAGGCCTGACCGCACTCGAAACCATGAAGAAAATCTTCCGTGGTTGCGAGATGAAAAACCTGAAGTGGAAGGAAGCGTTGGCGTCTTTCTCAGCGGGTGAAATCGGAATGATGTTCTGGTCGACTTCTGCTCTCGGTGCGGTTGAACGTGCCAAGGGTGACTTCGAACTGAAGACTGGCCCGTTCCCAGGACTTGCTGGTGCGCCGAAGGGTCTGCCTGCAGGTGGCAATGCGGCCATGCTCGTGTCTGCTTCTAAAGATCCAAAGAAGCTGGCAGCAGCTTGGGCTTGGCTGAAGTTCATTACGTCTGGTGAGGGTGCAGCCGCTGTTGCCCGTACGACAGGCTACATGCCACCAAACAAGGCCGCTAACGAAATCATTCTGGCTGACTTCTACAAGAAGAATCCAAACAAGCAGACAGCCGTTGATCAGCTGCCTCTCCTGCGTGACTGGCTCGCTTATCCTGGCGATAAGGGCCTTGCCATTACACAGGTCGTCTACGACGGCATCGAAAGCATCGTCACAGGTGAACAAAACGACATGAAGGCTCTACAGAAAGAGCTGGTCGAAGAAGTCACTGACATGATGCCGAAGAAATAACGGCAGGGTCGCCTCCAACACGGAAGGCGATAGCGGCCGGGGGTCTAACTCCTCCCCGGTCGCAATTTTTACATTCACCAATCAAAGACGAATGACGCGCTATGAAGCTTTTGCATTTTACAGACATTCACTTGACGACGCCGGGCGAAACGATCGGCGGGCGCGATCCAAACGTGAACTTTGACAAGGCTTTGGCTCACGCCTTGAAAGATCATTCAGACGCAGAGTTGCTTGTGATTACAGGCGATTTATCTGACTGGGGAGATCGCGATGACTATGTGCGGCTGCGCGCGCGTCTGGATCAGCTGGAGCTCCCTGTTGCTCTATGCATCGGCAATCACGATGATCGCGATACGTTTCTAAGCGTTTTCCCTGAGTACGAAGGTGCCGACGGCTTCGTGCAAAACGCCAGGGACACTTCCGCGGGTCGATGCCTGCTGCTTGATACTTGGGGGCCAGAAACCCACGCTGGCCATTTCTGCGAACGCCGGCTTCGTTGGCTTGATTGCCAACTGGCAGAGCACGATGGACCATTCCTGATCTTCATGCACCATAACCCCATTCCAACGCACATAGGACCGGTGGACGAGATTAAACTGCTCGACGATGTGCCATTTAGGAAACTCATCGGGCGCCATGCAAGCAAGATCCGGCATATTTTCTTTGGGCATTGCCATCTTCCTCTGGCCGGTTCGACGGCAGGTGTGCCGACCACCTCGCTGAGAGGAACAAACCATGCGGGCTTTTCGGTATTCTCAGAGCCGAAGATGTTGTGCGCATCTGATTTACCTGAGGCATACGGCGTCGCCTTCATCAAGCCAGATCACATAACCATCCATATGGTCGAGTACGGGTACAACGGAGCTGTACGTGCCGAAGGATCGCCAGATTATGCAAACTGGAACCGGGCCAGCATGCAGCGGTGATCTCCTGCTTCTGTCCAATGTGCGGACTATGGTCAACACGCTTGTTCCTGTTCTGAGAGACATACATCTGCAACGACGGCTGCATGGTCACTTGGGAACAAACGATTGGGGCCTATAGGAGTGTCGAGAGCTTGCCAAAGGTGAAGGATCCGACCGGCTTCGGTTGAATCATTTTGCCTCAAGAAGAGATAATCCAACGTCTCGGTGCATGTAGTCTGGTCAGCAGATTCTCCTTGGAAGGTCCCGGTGATGTCGTCGTTTTCAGGTTCGATAATTCCTGAGGCATTTGCCAGTTTTTGTATTGCAGCTTCGTGTGGTCTGGCGTTCAAATCACCACCAAATATAGAGAGACCTGCAATAGGCGGTTCGGCCGCGTTTAACAGCTGTTCCGCTTGCACCGCACGGGCGATATCTCCCTCATATCCTTTGATGTGCGTCAGGTGCGTATTGGCCAGTCGTATGAGCTGACCCGACATCGGCAAATCTACAATTTGAACCATGCGGCCTTCGTCGCTATCGCAGGGCGCCAGCTGTACCGTCTCTTGGTGGACGGGCAACGTTCTGGTCAACAAAGCGAGGTTCGATCTGCTGTTTCTCATTTCTCCAAGATGCAAACGAAGCTTTTCGCGACCAGCAACCTGGGTCACATGCAGATTGAGCACGCTTCCAAGAAAGTCCGCAGTATCATCGCCAGTTTCTTCACATACGAAAGCTTCTTGCAGAAACACGATATCAGGAGCAAGAGCACGCAATCCGCCAGACATCCATTCGAGGCGTTTCAGGTAACTTCCATCACACTTCCACGTATTTAAAGATACGACCCTAGTTCGCTTGAGCACGCTTCAAACCTTCAATTCGATATGTCAGGTGGACATCAATAATGACCAGCAACAAGCAGATAACATCACGTGTCTCTTGGGTTGCTAGACCCTTGAGTAGGAGCCAGCCATGAACTGCAGAATTGCTCACAGTTAGGTAGCCCGCGGCTTGGTCTGTTCTTCGCAGCGTCCCTGCTCAACTAACATCTATGCGTCAATGACCTTGGATTGCCGGACGAACAAGCCGCCAAGCCATAAAAGGACGCACTTCCGTGAACTGGCCATCAACAAGCTTAGCGATAGGCCAGGTGCCAGCTTCGCAGTACGTCACGGTCGCTCGGATCCATCGCTCACGGAAACCAAGGTTCGCCGAGCCATCTTGATACATAACCTGAATAACATCGCCTCGTTGAAGTTCTTGCGTATTCGCGTTCATATCATCATCCCATTTGCAAAAATGGATCGACGAAACTTGTAGTGAGGTCCAATGTCAGTTTTATTGCCGAAACTCAGCCTGTGGATGGGTGAATATGCCATCGCTAAATAGATTTCAACCGAGGTTGACATAAAATCGTAACAGTTGTTGAACTTTGGGCGAGCAACTAATACGGCGCGTTGAGTCAATGGTGAGCGAAGTAGACAAAGCGGTAGCCCACAAAGTGCGCTTTATTCGGCAGTCGGCTAGCTTGAGTATTAGTAAGGCTGCTGAAGCAAGCGGCCTCGATCCTCAGGTCTACGTTGCGATCGAGAGTGGCAAGCGTCGGTTTCAGTCACATGAGTTACTTAAGATCACCAAGGCTCTCAATGTTTCGATAGCGGACCTTTATCAAGATCTGCCCTAATCCGTTAAAATGGCGGGTGGTGGACTGCTCTGAAATCATCCTTCGCAGGCTGCTGTGCCGACAAAAAAGCCCGTCACAGATGTGTGACGGGCGAATTTGTAAAAATGCTTTGTTGAGAATGGTAATGAGTCTAGCCTGCGTTTGTGTCAACTGTTTATTGCTGGGGCTATTCTCTCGATGCTGTCAGGTTGACTTGTGATCTGGTTGCTTGGTCTCTGGGAGTTTTACCAATTTCAGTCTTTGAGTGCTTATACAAGTTTTTGTTGGCCAACTATACTGGCGAGCAAGCCAATCTCTACGGCGCATCTGAACTCTTTCAACGACTGGTTCGTAAGTGAACCACGTTTTTGCAGTGCGCGAGACACATGACCAAAGGTAACCTTATCCTCATGTTGGGTGATCAGCTGACACCAGAGATATCTTCCTTATCGGGATCGGATAACAAGTCTGATGTCGTATTGATGGCCGAGGTTANGGAAGAGGCGACCTACGTTCGTCATCACAAGAAGAAGATNGCGTTCCTGTTTTCGGCCATGCGCCACTTCGCGCGNGAACTGGANAATGNAGGGTGGCGTGTCGNTTATGTGAGTNTCGATGACAAAAGCAACACCGGCAGCCTANAGGGTGAGGTTGNGCGTGCGCTNAAGAAGCACAANCTGGCTCGTGTGGTTGTGACGGAGCCGGGTGAGTGGCGTCTCCTTAANATNATGCAGGGCTGGTCTGACAAGCTTAAGTGTGAGGTGGACATCCTGCCGGATCGCCGTTTCCTTGCGAGCCATCATGAATTTGCTGGTTGGGCGTCTGGGCGTCTGGGCGTCTGGGCGTAAGCAGTTGCGCATGGAGTACTTCTACCGCGAGATGCGAAAGAAGACTGGCCTTTTGATGGATGGCGATAAACCGGTCGGAGGCAAATGGAACTTCGATAGTGAGAACCGCAAACCGGCAGCAGATGATCTCTTTATTCCAGAACCTTCAAGTTTCGAACCAGATGAGGTCACGCGAGCAGTGCTAAATTTGGTGGAAGACCGGTTTAGCAGTCACTTTGGGAACCTCGCACCGTTCTGGTTCGCNGTAACGCGGGAGGATGCAGAGGCCGCGAGAGATNATTTTATCTCGGAAGCTCTCCCTCATTTTGGTGACTATCAGGACGCCATGCTGCNAGGGCAACGGTTTCTNTATCATTCAGTTCTGTCGCACTACATCAACTGNGGGCTTCTTGATCCGGTTGATGTCTGTCAAAGGGCGGCGGAGGCATACGCAAACGGCGACGCACCTCTCAACGCGGTCGAAGGNTTCATTCGTCAGATCATTGGATGGAGAGAATTTGTACGAGGCATCTATTGGTTGAAGATGCCTTCCTACGCGAAAGTGAATTTCTTTCAGGCGGAACGAAAGCTACCGAGTTTTTACTGGACTGGCGAAACCGACATGCTTTGCCTGGCGGAGGCGATCAAACAAACTAAAGAAGAGGCTTATGCGNACCATATTCAGCGACTTATGGTGACGGGTAATTTTGCAATGCTCATTGGCGTGGCACCGGAAGAAATACATGAGTGGTATCTTGCGGTTTACGCGGATGCCTTTGAGTGGGTTGAGTTGCCCAACGTGATTGGCATGAGCCAGTTCGCTGACGGCGGGGTGCTTGGCTCGAAGCCCTATGCATCAAGCGGCAGTTACATCAACAAGATGTCCAACTACTGCGGTGAATGCAAATTTGATGTGAAGAAGAANACCGGCGATGGGGCCTGTCCGTTCAATGCGCTTTATTGGGATTTCCTTGCGCGGAATGAGGATAAGCTCGGGCAGAATGCTCGCCTGCGCAACCCATACTCGACTTGGCGCCGTATGTCGGACAATAAACGTCAGGACTATCTTGACTCTGCGGCAGCGTTTCTCTCGAAGCTGGACTAAGCGACTCTCAAAGCAGGCGCGGTGTCACGGATCTTTGAAGGTCTTCGAGAATTGCGGGTATCTTCTTCTTAAGCGCAAAAAAACCTCGCGACGCGTGTGGCCACGTAAGCTCATCGTATTCGCGGCGGCGCTCAAATAAGGAGATGCCTTGATCTGCGAGGATGGGTTTCACAGCTGCTATTTTTTCTGCGACCGGGCCGACCGGTGCATATGCTGTAACGATTGTGCTGACATTTGTGCTGTGCGCGAATTCGATTAGCTGTCCGGTCCAGTGTTCGAATTCATCGGGCATGTGAAATTCGGTTCCGAACTTTTCGTAGGCACGCTGGGTTGCATCCTGGATTGATGNGCGAGCAAATTCTTTGACAGCATTACCAACGGGCAAAGGTGAGCGAGCGTCAGTCGCAAGCAGTGATAGCCCTGCGACCGGTTGCAGGCCAGAGAAGAGTTCTTCNGGGCGGCCGTCTTCTTCGGTTATCAGNANTGCAACACGATCTGTGGGGANGNTCGNGTCAGCCANTCTNATTGNNTGCTTGGCATGGANCTCTGGTTCGCTCAGAGNTGGCGCAGTGGGCGCCAGNTGACCATGAGGTGNAAAACGGTTCTGGGTGTACTTTGCAATATTGCTCGATCGGGTGAGATAGGTTTTGCCCTTGGTGTGCAAGCCGCCGATCCATCGCCAGGAAAGCGTATTTGATGCCGGGTCTCCATCAATCAGATGTCGATAGAAGAAGTCTGCACCTAACTGCCAAGGCAACTNCAACGTGAAGATCCAAATCGACGCAAACCACATGCGCGTATGATTNTGAAGATAACCAGTGTCTATAAGTTCACGTGCCCAAGCATCGAAACAAGCGATGNCTGTTTGAGAGGAGATCGCCTGCTCGTNACGTTGTGCGAGATCATCATCGCAGGCGATCTGCTTGATCAGACTTGCAACATTATTGCGGTAGGATGACCAAACAGAAGGNTGTTGTTCCAGCCATCCTTTGAAGTAACCGCGCCAGAANACTTCTTGAACGAACTTTTCTGCGGTTGANGGCGCNAACTTCGATAAGANCGNATNCAGGACTTCGGTTTCGAGCAGCAAGCGATGTCGNATATGCCCAGANAGGAGNGANATGTTATCCCGNCTCTCAACNCCAAAATCGCTATTCCGATNCCTGGCGTAGTGACTGCCGGCGTTTGGTAGGAACCTGCTAAGCCGTTGAAGACCTGCTTGGCGTGTNGGATCAGGTTGGTGCATTCTCATTCCGTTGTTGATAGCTCGCGAGAGATTAACTGTGTCACGAAGCACACTACGGGCAGATAAGGAATTGGGATGAGTGATGACGTGCGNNAGGTACGGTTGCCGCAAGAACAAATTGAATCAGTCATTCTCGAACTCTGCCACAAACGCGGTGTGGGGAAGACGATCTGCCCTTCTGAGGCTGCGCTCGCCATCGNTAGTCAANATGGAGACTGGCGTGGCTTAATGGCCGACGTGCGCATTGTTGGGGNCAAGATGAGCAACAACGGTCAAATTGAGATTACGCAGAAAGGTCAGGTGGTGGACCTGGAAACAACGAAAGGTCCGATCAGATTCGGTCTGNTGCGCGGGTGATTTCAGTTCGGCTACCCTTCATGTTACGGCAACGGTCTGAGCAATAGCGAACCTCGTCCCAGACCTTTTCCCATTTCTTGCGCCACTGAAAGGGCCGCTGACAGGTTGCGCAATTTTTCTCAGGCAGGTTGACCTTTGCAATACTCTTGCCGAGGCGTGATTTCATTGTTCAACCTCACTCGGTACTGCGGTGGTTTGTTCAAGGTCCAACGTCAACTGATCTGACCCACGGCGCGCAGTATCAGTCCTATTGTTTTTCGTTGACTTGCGACCAGTCACCGACATGCCGCTCTTTCGACTGCCGTGTTTTGATTGAATAGCGTCTGCAGTTTTACGGAAATCACCNCCTTTGCGCGCGCCGTAGATTTTTTGGCGCGCATCACGTGCTGCCTGTAGATGGTCAATGATCGGCATTGGATAGCTTTTGTCCAGAATACNAGCGGCAGCAGGTGACTTCCAAGGTTCNTGAACCGCGCTACCTGGAATTGCGGCCAACTCCGGAATCCACTGATGAACAAACGATCCGTCGGGGTCCTGGTCATATCCCTGTTTGACGGGATTATAGATCCGAACTGTGTTTATGCCCGTTGTCCCGGACTGCATTTGGACCTGCGGCCAGTGAATGCCAGGTTCGTAGTCGGTAAACTGACGGGCGAGGTGTAACCCAGGCGCACGCCAGTCAAGCCAAAGATGATAGCTCGCGGTCGCCATCAGCATCGCGCGCATGCGGAAGTTGATCCAACCGGTTGCCGCTAGATACCGCATGCAGGCATCTACGAAGGGTAATCCAGTCTCACCATTCTGCCACGCATTCAAACGTGACTGATCCTTTTCTTCCGCCGTTCTTAAGCCATTGTACGCAGCGTGTAGATTGCGAAATTCGATGGACGGTTCGTCTTCGAGCTTCTGCATAAAATGGCAATGCCAATGTAAACGCCCAGTGAATGACACCAGAGATGCGCGCCATTTACCCACGGGCCTGCCACCGATTTGTTTCAACTCACGCTGGCGTTGCCATGTTGTCTGCGCGACCTCACGCATCGATACCGCGCCCCATGCGAGATAGGGCGATAAGCGAGAGCATGCTTCTTCCGCAGTCATTGGGCTCGACATCCCAGAGCGATAGTGCTCGCCGCGTGCGGTGAGGAAGGTTGTGAGCGTGGTGAGTGCATTTGACCTGCCACCTGGTTGCCGTTGTGGTGGATGATCGTGTGCTAACTTNAGGTCAGCTGCTGTTGGCAGCGTAGTCGTTCCGGCTAGGTCGTTCACNGGGATTAGCCTCANTGGCGCGTCGTTGATTGGCTCGGCCATNAACTTATCCCACTTGCCTGCCCAACCATTGCGGCTTGCCAGCCTGCGGATNACACCATCCTGGCGAGTCTCAGTCCAAACGATGCCGTTCTGCCGGCACCATGCAGCAACTCTCAAGTCGCGTTTGAATGTCCAGTCGTTGCCGGTTTCTTCGTGGGACCACAGACCTTCGATCTCGTAAGCGTGNTTGATGTTGTTTAGATATTCGATGATGTCGCCGATATGANTAACCAGCCGCTGACCTAGTTTAGCGAGCGACTCGTCGAGTTCGGCTGCACACTCCATAAAGAAGCTGTATTGCCTNGCTGACATATCCGGTTGGTTCCAGAGTTCCGGCTCAATGACAAGCAAGGGTAAGACAGGACCTCGAGTTGCCGCTGATTGCAGAGGATGATGGTCGGTGACCCGTAAATCGCGCTTAAACCAAACGACTTGTAATTTTTTTCTTTTTGTTTCCTTAGCCACCAATTTCGTGCCGTCTGCTGTGCTGCTGAAAGCTGATTTGGTCGGAACAAAATCCAACTAGAAAGAAACGCCTAGTTCTACGGATCGGATTGGTCTCGAATTCACCGGCAGCTACATAATTGGGGGCGTGTGCTCCGGTTGCTCGCCTCAGACGTAGGAAGAGGGTATCAACAGTCGAGGAACATCATGAGATTGAGGTTCGGCTGTCTAATAATACTGACGTTCTTGGATCTGGCCGGCGCTACAGGGCTAAGGGCGTCACAGCTCACCAGCCTGGCGGTGACATTTTCAGAAAGTGCTNCAAAAGANAGCTTCACGATTNTGAATGTTGGGACTTGTAAANTGGGCAATCTGCAGTTTCGGCTCAATCTAGCATCGTCGCAACGGCGTCTCATCTTTGACCCGACTGCCAGTGGTGCTGGTGTCGAAGTGTTTCAGCCGCTGGAGATCACCGCAGGTCAGTCGGCCATTGAGGAGATCAGCGAAGTGCGTGATGGTAGCCAAGGCCTGACGATCAAGCTCAGGAANNTGTTGCCTGGAGCCAAGGTTGCTTTCACNGTCGATGTTGATGACACNTTNCCACGAGNNAAGAGCCAACTTGGACAGATACGTGTCTCNGGTGCTGAAATAGCTGGGGCTAAGGTCTACGGCGAGCATAGCAGTGGCGCNGAGTCAGCAGCTTCTTTTGGTGACGATGNAACGGNACGTCTGGATCGCCTTCCATGTGNTTAAACGTTGAGTGTCTGGCCGACGGCCCTTGAAGCAATGCCACTACANGTCATCAANATGCAGGTGTTAGAATGCCAGAACTTGCTGCAGCGATCGCTATAGCGTCACTCGGTGCGATGTTGTTCTTTTCAGCTGCGATTGCACCGACTGTCTTCAAAGTTTTGCCCGAGGCGCACGCTGGTTCTTTCCTACGTGCCGTCTTTCCCAGGTATTTCTTGATCAATGGGTTAGCATCGGTTGTTGCAGGTTTATTGGCTGTCGAGCTAGTCGCAGCAACAATCCTACTCGTATCGGGGGCGGTAATGCTTGGTATCCGATACGTCGCAATTCCCGTTATCAATAAGGCCCGTGATCAGATGTTGACTGGCGCGGAAACGGCAAAAACGCGGTTCGATACCTGGCACAAAGGGACTGTCGTTTTGAATGTGATCGAAATGCTGGCGTTGTCGGTCGCAGCGACAATTCTGCTTGTCTGACAATCGGAGAACACTAGCTGGACGGCGCTGACGCAGCACTTGCGGGTTCCTTCGTATCACTGACAGTGATACCGCGGTAAGATCTGGGTAGTTGTTTGGATGCGCGTCCAACAATCATTAACCCGAATCCGTCTTCGGTAGCGAGAACGCGATCAGCCTTTTCGAATGATGACGCGTCGGCGGTTAGGTAGGGGCCGTTGCAACTCCGGCGCCACTCAGTCTTTGACATCCGCCGGAACTCGTAGTCGCGGAGGTAGTAGCCTTAAGCACGAATCCTGCGGTCCAGCAAGTTCTGTAGGTGCTGATCCTTGTCTTCAGTCGGTCGCCAGGGCTGCTTTGATTGACCAGGATCATAAGCAATGCAGCTTGCGTTGGGATAGGCATCGCGAACCAGTTTTGGCAATTCACTAGGTGCGCTACGTCCTTGCCACTCACCGCGATGAAACGATTGCGCGTTGAAGATGCCAAGCCCGAAAAGTGCAGCCACAATGCGTTTCTGTTGTGTGCGGTCAAAGTAGTTCAATCCAAAGAGTGTCGCAGCCGCAACCAAGAATCCGAGCGGGACGGAGTAACCGGTTACGCCCAGCTGCCAGAAGCCTTGGATATTATTCCAATCGACCTTGTCGTGCATCGGGACAAGGAAGGTCGCCACAGCGAACGCGATAAGTGCGATGGCTGATATCAGTTTGATCACTGGCGCCTGTACCGGCCATCTGATAACGGCGATGGCCAATGGCAGAAGCGCTAGACTTTCGAGATAACGACCATAGAAAAAGTGCGATGCCCGATTGGCTTGAACCGCTTCGAACATCATCGAGCTCACTGCAGCTACTCCGAGGAGTGAGAGAATGATAAACGCGTAAAGCGAGCTTCGGATTTGGTTGTGAGAGCGAACGTCAAATTCCTCTTTCACTTGTCTCAGCATGACGAAAAGACCGACTGCGAAGAGCCCAAGAGTTGCCAGAGTCAGATAGAGGAACTGACCGGACATACGCATGAATATCCGGGCAAACGATTCGAGATTTGCGATCTGGACAAACACACTGCCTATGCTCGGGTAGTGTAGCTTTTGTCCAGCGTTCTGGGGAGCCATGGCGTCGACAAGAGCAGGATGCGCAATGAACTTGTGGAGCAACATCAAGGTGACAATCAGAGCAACTGCTAGAGCGGATGCGAATACTGACGATCGCGATACATAGCATCGAAATGACAAGGCTAGAATTGCTGCAACTGCCAAGGCTGAAGCAGTCGGATGAATCCAATAGAGGAAGCCGACGGTGAGACCAAACACAGTTAGGTTTTGCGTTTCGGACCCTTTGTCTCGTACCAAAGCGTAGCAAGCCAGGGCGAAGAAGAATGTAATCGCAGGCTGTGTGAACGCGTAACCAGAAAACGCGACCATTGCAGGGTATATCCCGCAGAGGCCGATGGCCCAGAGGCGACCGCCTTCATCAGGGAGAATTACTTTGAGGGTTGCATTCACAAAGTAAAGTGCACCGAGCAAGAATGCAGTGTTGACGAAGACGATACCGATCCAGGTTGCCCAGTCGCCTAGCTGAAGCGCGAAGATGGGTGCGAGGAAAAGGGCGTATCCCAGATGANAGCTACTGGCTGCTTCAATTTTGGCACCAGATAGCGTCAAGGCATTGTATAGGTAGCCGATCTCATCCGCAGTATAGGTTGGTCCCGAAAATTGCAGATTGACGATGACATGCAGAACAGCAACGGCACTCAATAGAACTGCCATTGGATGACGTTGGCTTAGGCGGGAAGCCTTTCCGACGAATTTACTATTCATGGTTGGCCCTGTTCAAGCCTGCGAGCACNCGACCAAATGTAAAGAAGAGAAGATCACCCGCGACGGTGACGAGGCGTCCGAGCAGGACAGCGATTGCAATGACNGAAGAAGGAGCAATTGCTCCAAGTAAGCCCAGCAGCGCTGCTTCACGCACGCCAATACCTGCCGGGGCACCGGGTACCAACAGACCTAGTAACCAAGCTAAGACAAATGCCGCAGCAATATGGAGCATTGTTGAGAGCTCAAGATTGGCACTGGTTATAACTTGAAACACGGCTGTGAAAATCAGGCCTGATAGACATACGAAGCTCCAATACAGCGCCGCTGCCAAAGCCATGTGAAGTCCACCAAGCTGAAATGCTATGGCACAGAGCCAGCAGGTTGCTGCCAAGCTCAGGCCGACTGCAGTTTCTATTCCAAGCGAAGGAAATACTGACGGCAAGAGGACAATCGCACAAGCGGCTCCGGCCAAGATAAGGCAAGTGAACTCTAACAGAGTTGAACGGATCAACTGCCGATTGTTCAATCCTGCGGCCAGGCCCAGTCCATGGCGACTTACAAACTGAAAGATGTTTCCAGGGACATACTTTGCTAACCCGGAGACGGCATACGCCGTTAGAGCCCAGCGTGTGGATAGTTTCTGATCAAAGTCGGCTAGTAGGTGTTTCCAACCGATTGCGAGCAACGCGTTTGCGGCGGCATACAAACAGCACAAGAGTGCAATAGCTGAAAAGCCATAGACGGAGATGCTTAGATCAGCCAAGCCATGCCAGTGTGTGGAGAGTTCGTACCCCACAAAGATGATGCCGGCAAAGCCCATCGCCAGCCCGGCGCGATTGAGCCAAACCTTTGGCGTGGCCTCCACACTTGGGCGGGCTAGTTCGACTTGGGCTTGCAATGGATCATTGTCCAGGGAAGAGGAGACAACACTCGTTCAATATCAAAGTAGCGAGATGCTAGCTTGACGATACCAGACTTGGACCAGTTCTGAAGGTGCCCTGGTGTATTCCCGAATGAAGACCAATACTTACCTCGTGCCATGTTGAGGGCACACCAAAGCGGCTCCCGTGGTACGCTGATGATGAGGTCTTTCTTGGTCGTGCGCGCTAGTGCCTCAAGAGCCTTTTCTGGCTCTTCGAGATGTTCAAGGACTTCGCAGCAAACGATGAGATCTGCTGTATCGCGATCGGCCTCGAGTTCATAGATGCTACGCACAAAGAAGCGGTTGTTGTCGATTGCCGAAGCGGACGCGTGTGACTGCGCCATGGCAATCACCTTTTCTGAAAAGTCGCTGCCTCGGGCGTCGATGCCCTCGTTACACCATTTGACTACCCAGTAGCCTTCACCACACCCGACTTCATGAATTGATCTCGGGTTTGCGGTCGCAACAAGTTGGGAGAGGGATTGGTCAAATCCTTCAATGATCCGGCGGACAATCGGATTGCATGAGCCGTACTTGTCGAGTGTGTTGCCGATGATTACGCCATCTTCAGCAAGACCGCCTGCAACCTGCATGTTCTCAGGCCTCCCGAGCCGTTATGCCAGGTGATACTGTGTGCTCACGCGCTGCCGCTTCGGCTGTCATCTTTTTCAACAACTGTAGCTGCGCATCCAGTCGCTCAGGATCTGCCTGCTGTTGTTGCGGGTTGATTGATGAGAGCTGAAAGCTGCGAATATCTTCAAGCAGGCGGCGATTGGCGGCGATAACGTCGGCCAGGAGCGCGACGAGTCCGGTTTGAAATCCGACTGTCAACAAGATGCTGGCGAGTATGAGCGATTGAATTTTACCCTCGCCGTCACCCGTCATGTAGAAATAGACGAACCGTGCTCCGAGCAGAAAGCCTGCAGTCAATAGAACTGCGGACAGAGTTCAGAAGACGCGCAATGGTCGGTAGATGACGAAGATGCGGAACATCGTCAGGATCGAACGGCGCAGATACGTCGGAATGCTCTTTACAAGCCGCGAAGGCCGGAGATCTTCATTTACGCGAATTGGGACCGACACGACCCGCAGATTTTTCTGACCAGCCTGAATAATTGTTTCAAGCGTATAGGTGTACTCGTTGAATACGACCAGGCTTTGAGCGGCAGATCGCGAGATGGCCCTGAAACCGCTTGGCGCATCTGCAACATTTGTCTTGCTAACCTGCCGGACAACCCAGCTACCAATTTTCTGTAGCGCCTTTTTGACTGGCGAGAAGTGCGCGATACTGAAGATTGGGCGCTCGCCAATTGCTATCTCGGCTTCCCCGCTCACGACTGGATCCGTTAGAAGAGGGATATCCGCAGCGCAATACTGGTTGTCGGCATCAGTATTGACGATCACGTCAGCGCCTCTTTCGAGACAGGCTTGAAGGCCTGTCATAAAGGCGACGGCAAGACCGCGGTTGCCTGTATGACGAACGATATGGTCGACACCGTTTTCCTGCGCGACACGGGAGGTCTCATCCGTGCTGCCGTCGTCAATGATTAGCCACTCGACTTTGTCGAAGCCAGGTACGGAGCGTGGTAGGTCTCGAAGTGTGACCGCCAGCGTGCCTTCTTCATTAAGACATGGAATTTGGATAATTAGCTTTGCCATCCTGCCCGATTCCAGCCTTTCTTAGGCACTTGGGTGTTCAGAGTAGCCATGAGGAACGTTAATATTTCCAAACTGTTAACGGCTAGCTCTACAGAGGCAAACATAGTTTAATATTACTAAAGAATGGTTGGTTCCTAGCTTGCCCTTATGACTTGCTGTAGATGCTGGGCGTTGCATAACTGCAGAGAGCTAGTGAATTGCGGCAATGACTGAGCTTAGCTGATTGGAGCTCGGAACCCGCTAGCCGGAGAGGGATAAAACCATGCGAGCACTTTTATGTCGGTCACTTGGATCGATTGCGAACCTGGAAGTTGGAGAGTTGCCCTCTCCTCAGCTGGGAGCTGGCCAGGTGCGAATTGCCGTTAAGGCGTCCGGGATTAATTTTCCCGACATCCTGATGGTTGAGGGCAAGTATCAGGTCAAGCCGGACCTGCCGTTTGTGCCCGGGCTTGAGTTGACCGGTGAGGTGCTCACATGCGCTGATGGGGTTGATCATGTCAAACCCAGCGATCGGGTGATGGCTTTTGCGCGATTTGGTGGTGCGCATGCGGACGAAATTGTTCTACCGGCAGGTATTGTGACGCCCATACCTGATGCGATGGATTACGTTACGGCCGCCGCGTTCCCTGTGGCTTACGGAACAGCTCATTTTGCCCTCGAATATCGCGGTCAACTTCAGCAGGGCGAGAGCCTTCTCGTGCTAGGTGCCGCGGGTGGAGTCGGATTGGCAGCGATCGAGGTTGGCAAGTCTCTTGGTGCCCGGGTTATCGCTGCCGCGAGCAGCAAGGAAAAACTCGACATCGCGAGAGAACACGGCGCAGATGACGTAGTGAATTACAATGAAGATGATCTGCGTGACCAAGTGCGGGCGTTGACAGATGGAAGAGGTGTCGATGTCGTATTTGATCCCGTCGGTGGGGATGCGTTTACGCAATCGGTTAGATGTATTGGGTGGGAAGGACGCATGCTTGTGGTCGGATTCGCGTCGGGAGATATTCCGAGCGTCGCCGCCAACATGATCCTGGTGAAGAACTTTTCAGTGACTGGCGTTATTTTCGGTGAGCATAGCCATCGTTTTCCAGACGAAACGCGGCAGCGGCTGACAGAACTCTTGGACAGTTATAGCAAGGGGCAGTTCAAGCCTCGAGTTATGGCAACCTACGGCCTGGAGGAGGGGAGCACGGCGATAGCTCAGCTCTCAGAGCGGAGAGCTGTCGGAAAGGTCGTGCTCACGCGGTAATCTTTCCGACCTTTCCTGCCCAAAGGGACTAGTTCACCCTTACTTGGGTATATGTATCATCAAGCGCCAGTTTTAACCTTTTCGCCATCTCGGAGATTTCAGCAGAAGAGATGATCTGAGGTGGAGAGAAGGCGATCCTATTACCGATCAGACGCAGAATGAGGCCATGCTTGCGGGCATTGGCACCAATCAGGCCGATGACGTTGGTTTCGCTGGGATAAGGTTCACGTGCCGTCTTATCCTTGACGACTTCGAGAGCACCAATCAAGCCGATACCGCGGAACTCTCCGATAAGTGGATGATCTTCAAGAGCAGTCATTTCCGCAACGAAAGTCGGCTCAACATTCCTGACATGTCCGACGACATCCATCTCGTCGTAGATCTTCAGGGTCTCCAAGGCAACGGCAGTCGTCACTGGATGGCCAGCATACGTATAGCCGTGTGCTAAATGTCCGACCTTGTCGCTCTGCGTCATGAGACCCTGGAAAACACGTTCATTGAGCATCAATGCTGAGATTGGTTGTAGTCCGGCTGACAACGCTTTTGCACATGACACCATGTCGGGCTTCAGGCTGAATGTTTGTGAGCCCCACATGTTTCCTGTTCTGCCGAAGCCGCAAATGACTTCATCGGCGACGAACAAGATGTCGTACTTCTGTAGAACAGCCTGGATCTTTTCGAAATAGCCTGCTGGCGGAATGACGGCGCCGCCTGCACCCATGACTGGCTCCGCCCAGAATGCAGCAACAGTTTCAGGTCCTTCTTCGAGTATCAGTTGTTCAAGAGACGCAGCCATGCGCGAGGAGAACTCTTCTTCGCTTTCACCACCCTGTTGGCATCGGTAATAGTTAGGGTATTCGGTGTGGAGAAATCCATTGAAAGGCAGACCGCTTTCGAAGTGCATGTCGGGTTTGCCGGAGATGCTGGAGGCTGCGCATGTCGAACCGTGGTAGGCATGGAGACGACCTATGATTTTCTTGCGTTCCGGTTTGCCCATGGCATGCCAGTAGTACCATACGATCTTCACTGCGGTATCGTTTGCTTCAGACCCGGAGCATTGAAAGAAGACCTTCGACATAGGAACCGGCGCAATCTCCAACAGCTTGGCGGCAAGTTCGATTGCGGTCTCGTTCGATGTGTCTCGGTAGATGTGGTAGTAGCCAACTTTACACATCTGGTCGTAAGCAACTTTGGCCAGCCTCTCGACACCAAAACCTAGTGAAGCACACCAAAGCCCGGCTGCTGCTTCAAGGTATTCCTTGCCAGCATCATCATAGACAAAGATCCCATTTCCGCGCGTCATAATGGTTGGACCTTCTTCGAGGCGAGTGCGGAGATTGGATTGGGGATGAATGAGACTTGCCTGATCAAGCGCGCGTAGGCTGTTTGGTAGCTGGGTCATGCAATCCTCACTTGTCAGAGTTTGATCTTCTATTGAGATCAGGAGATCATGAATTTGGCAGGTCAACAAGCATCTTGGCATCACTTACATGAAGAGCGAAGGGGGGTCGCTCAAACCTGTACTGCTGGTTGTCTTTCGTCCTGTGCATCGCACTTCTGATCTGTCGTCTCCTGCATTGCCACAAGACTTCTTCACGTTCATCCTGAAAGCAGGATTGTCGCTATTTGCACGCGGAGTAGACTGAATTGTCTTCAATTGAAGTATTTCTGGATGGTGCGCTTCTCGTTGATCGATCGGATGCGGCCATAGCCGTTGTAACGATCAATCAGCCGAACCGACGAAATGCCATGAGGCTGGCCATGTGGAAAGAGCTTGGCCGCATATTTTCCGAGTTGTCTCATGCAGCTGACGTGCGCGCAGTGATCCTCTGTGGAAGTGGTGGTGCGTTTTGTGCCGGAGCCGACATCTCGGAATTTGATGAGGTGCGCAGTACGATTGAAGAAGGGCGAGCTTATGAGGCAGCAGGCGACGCCTGCCAAATAGCAATCGCGCAATGCACGAAGGTTACCATTGCTGCGATCTCCGGGCCGTGTTTTGGAGGGGGGGTCGGTCTAGCTTTATCTTGTGATTTTCGTTTCGCAGATGCGAGCGCCTATTTTGGCATCCCGGCCGCTCGCCTATCCAACGTCTATGGTGTCGTAGAGACGCGGGCCTTGTTNGACGCTGTCGGGTTGGCGGTTGCGAAGGAAGTGCTTTTTACCGGCCGCCGTTACTCAGCTGATGAGGCTCTGCAGGTTGGCATGGCGACACATCGTTCGGATTCAGATGCGCTAGGTGCCGCATTGGATTTTGCAAATGGTCTCAAACTTTCCGCACCGCTGACGATCAAGGGAGCGAAAGTCGTGCTTGATGCCATCGCACGCAGCGAAACCAGCGAGCGAGAAGGCGCGATCCAGGCTGTCGCAGATGAAGCCATTGTCAGCGAGGACTACAAGGAAGGCGTTGCAGCCTTCGCAGAGAAACGTGATCCGAAGTTTCGCGGTGTGTAGCGGGAGAAAAGAGTTTGCTGTGGGTTGGTGTTGATGTCGGCGGAACATTTACGGATCTGGTGCTCTATGATAGCGCAACGCGGGAAATTACACTCGCAAAGACGGCATCGACTCCTGCTGATCAATCAGAAGGGATNCTNACCGGTCTCGAGGCCCTGGGTGTGGATGCGGCTGGCCTTACTCGCTTTGCCCATGGTTCTACCGTGGCGACGAATACGGCCTTGGAGCGCTCCGGGGCCCGCATAGCTGCTCTCGTCACTAAAGGCCATCGAGATATATTCATTACNGGTCGCGGTAATCGCACATTGATGTACAACATTAAAGCAACCGCTCCGGAACCTCTTCTGGAGCGTGATAGGTGCTTCGAGATTCCAGAACGTATCGATGTGCATGGTAATGTCGTGGTACCGTTGGACGTGACCGCGGTAGAAGAAGCTGCTCGGNTTCTCGCANAGGANAACTGCGAGGCNGTTGCCGTTTGCTATCTGCATTCNTATANGACATCCGAGCATGAGCAGCGTACAGCTGAGATTCTCGGNCGAGTATTACCTTCGGCAGTGATTGCAACATCATCAGACGTGCTCCCCGAATACCGTGAGCATGAGCGTTTCTCTACGACAGCTCTAAATGCCTACGTTGCTCCACGTATGCAGCGTTATCTTGGTGCCCTGCGTAAGCGCCTCTCTGAAAAAGGTTGCAGTGCTGAGGTTGCGATAATGACGTCCAGCGGTGGGACGCTGCCAGACAAACGTATCGAGGCTCTGCCAGCTTTATCGATGTTGTCCGGTCCTGCAGCTGGTGTGATTGCAGCGCAATTTGTTGGTGAAGCATCTGGGTTCAAGAACGTTATTACCTGTGACATGGGAGGGACGTCCACAGACGTTTGCCTCATCCGCGACGGTTCATTTGCCATGACAGGAATGGGCCGGGTTGGCCGATACCCGGTGAAGTTTCAGCAGATTGACATCAAGACGGTTGGGGCTGGTGGCGGGAGCATTGCATCTTACGATGCCGGTAGTGTGCTTCGTGTTGGACCGCGATCAGCNGGTGCAGTTCCGGGGCCGGCTGCTTATGGGCGGGGCGGGACGGAGCCGACTGTAACCGATGCTAATGTGGTTCTGGGGCGACTGCCGTCTGGGCAGCAAGACAGTGGCCTTGCCTTGGATGGCGACTTGGCCTTGGCAGCCGTCGCGGAGCTTGCCGGTCAAGTCGGTCTTGGCACGCAGGCAATGGCCGAGGGCATTAAGAAGATTGCAGTCGTGAACATGACGGGTGCAATCAAGGAAATTTCGGTTATGCAAGGTTTGGATCCTCGCGACTTTGCATTGATGGCTTATGGAGGTGCCGGTCCCCTTCACGCAACAGCAATTGCGGATGAACTCGGGATGGGAACCGTTCTTGTTCCACCAATGCCAGCAAATTTTTCAGCCTTCGGTTTGCTCGTTGCCGACCTGCGGCGAGAATTTGCCCGAACGCATGTCGCTGCCACCGCTGAGTTACCGGAAAAGAACGCCAGAGCCGTCCTGGATGAGCTTCTTGCAGATGGACGCAGCGAATTGGACGCCGCAGGATTTCCACCTGATAAACAGCGTTTCGAGGTGAGGCTCGATATGCGCTATATCGGACAGGCTTTTGAATTGTCTGTCGCGATCCCTCTTGATTTTACATCGATGGGTGAAATCGATGCGGCGTTCCGCGAAGTCTACGCTGATCGATACGGTGATGCTCCTGATGGCGGGAGTGAGATCGTCAACTTCCGACTAACGGCATGGGGTNTAACAGATAAACCTTCACTTCCGGAGTTGAACACTACCGGTCGTGCAAGAGATGGCGCCCATGTNGGTGTGCGGAACGTGGTATTCGACGAGCGAGTTATCACCACAGACATTTATAGGCGCGGTGCGTTGCCACTTAACGAGTCAATCGAGGGGCCAGCTCTGATAGAAGAAGCCAGCTCCGTGACAGTGGTCCCTCCTGACTGGTTAGCAAGACTGACTGCGAATGATTGCATCGTTCTGGAGCGAAAGTCATGACAATCTCCATCGATCCAATCTCGCTTGAGGTCATGTCGCAAGGATTGATCTCTGTTGTGCGCGAAATGCGAGCGACAGTCATGCGTACGGCTAAGTCGGTGGCAATTTATGAAGCCAAGGACTTTTCTTGCGGTCTCTTTGCCCCAGATAGTCAAGTCGTGGCGCAGTCCGAAGATATCGGCAGTCATGTGGTGCCGATGCCGTGGACTGTTCAATCTGCGATGGCCAAGTTTGGTGATGACCTTGAACCTGGCGATATCATTCTTGTCAACGATCCCTATGTTGGTGGCACGCATCTCAACGATGTCACAATCATTTTTCCGGTGTTTCGTGATGACCGACTAATCTTCTTTCCGGCTGTTCGGGAACACTGGCCGGATGTTGGCGGCATGGTGCCCGGAAGTATGTCTGGTAAGGCAACGGAAATTTACCAAGAAGGTATCCGTATTCCACCAATCAAGATTATGGAACGCGGGAAAATGAACGATGCAGCTTTGCAGCTGCTGTTGGCCAACATGCGGGTTCCGGATGAGCGCATTGGTGACTTCTACGCTGGAATTGCTGCCTGTCGCGTCGCGGAAAAGCGCATCCTGGAGTTATGCGATCGCTATGGTGTTGACGTTCTCTTGGAGGCTGTGAAACAGGACTTAGATCGGGCAGAAGCACGTATGCGGAGCTGCATCACCGGACTACCCGATGGCACGTACTGCTATGAAGATTATCTTGAGACATTCCCCGAAGGTGGGTTTGAGCCGCTGTTGTTGCCGTTATCGCTTAAGATTGATGGCGATAGAATTACGGCAGATTTTACAGGGGCGTCGCCGCAAGTTCCAGTGCCGGTGAATTCGACTTTGGCGGTTACGGCAGCATCAGTGTTCATCGCCGTTAAGTCGATCTTTGATCCAGACGCTCCGCTCAATCAAGGCTCGTTTCGCGCCATTGATGTTGTTGCGCCAGAGAACACGATCGTCAATGTTTCCAGACCTGCACCGGCCGGTTCGCACGGTGAGATCCGAAAGCGTGTGATTGCGACAATGGTTGGAGCGTTGAGTCAGGTTGTGCCAGACAAAGTCGCTGGAGATCTATGCCGATCATCGTTCCACAACCTGCTCGGTGGCTTTGATACACGAAGTGGTCGAGAGTGGGTCCACTATGAATGGTCAGGTGGTGGGAACGGTGGCTTTGATGAAGCCGATGGCCCCAGTGCTATGGCTCCCTTCGACTGGGGAGACTTGGTAACCGTGCAACCATCCGAAGTTATTGAATCGCGGTTCCCGTTGCTCGTCGAATACTCCCAGCTCGATACGGATTCTGGTGGGGCAGGACGCTCGCGGGGCGGATTGGCTATGCGTCGGCGCATACGTGTAACGGCGCCTGATGCAAAGTACTCATTGTTGTCTGATGGTGCCATTGTACCTGCCTTCGGTGTCCTTGGCGGACGGAGTGGTAAGCCACTCGCGTCATGGGTTGAGAGGGCTGATGATTCCCGGGTCGAGTTTGACACTCCGGGAAAGGTCGGTGGGCACGTTGTGAACGAAAGTGAGCGTGTGGTTTTACGTTCCGCCGGCGGTGGGGGATATGGAGATCCATTGGATCGGCCTGCTGAGAAAGTCGCAGAGGATTGTCGTCTGAATTATATCTCGGAACAGGCTATGCGAGATGTTTATGGCGTGGTTGTTTCCAGTGAGAACGCTGGCCCTGATGAAGCTGCGACTGAAGCCTTGCGTGAGAAATTGCGAAATGGTCGTGTTCAACTAACGGCTGTATCTGAAGACTGTAGTTACCGTTCAGGTGCTGTTAGTCGCCACCGCATCTGTCGGCTGCATCCTTCAGATGCGGAAGCTATCGGCGGTCAGGCAGAAAGCCTCGTTGAACTTGTGAGTGGGCATGGCGCACCATTGCGCGCTTGGCTGCTTATCGACCAAGAGTTGGAGCCCGGCTCCTGTCCAATCGATGCGCATGGACTAGCAATGCTGGGCTTATCAAGTGGTGAAAGTTTGGAAGTGAGACTGCTTGGGCCGCCCAGGTTGTGAATGAACCAAATGCTCTTTGCGTATGATCAAAGTCGTTTGTAACTCGACCTCAGAGTGAACCCGCTCATGGGAGAATGATATTGAGTGAAACCCGCTTTTTGGCTATCGGAGTCGACATCGGTGGCACGTTCACGGATGTCGTTGTGGTTGACGAGAACAACCGATCGATTCATTCAGCCAAAGTTCTCACGACACCTCAGGAACCGGAACAAGCCGTACTTGAAGCGGTTCAGGAAATGCTGCGGCAAACCGGTGCTCCTGCGTCAGCTATCCGGACACTCGTTCATGGAACTACCCTTGCGACAAATGCAATCATTGAGCGCAAGGGAGCAAAGACTGCATTGCTAACAACGGAGGGCTTTCGGGATGTCCTGGAAACGCGGACCGAGCTGCGCTAAGATTTGCATGATCTCTTCATACAGTTCCCGGAGCCGCTTGTTCCCCGCCGTCGTCGCATCGGAATTGATGAACGGACCAAGTACGATGGTACGAAGATCACTCCGCTAAAGTCCGAAGATATCCAGGCAGCACTAGACTCAGAGCACTTGCGGGATGTCGAAGCAATTGCGGTGTGCTTCCTGCACAGTTATGCGAATTCTGACAACGAGCTGGCCGCAAGGGAGGTGGTACAACATTGGAAACCAGACGTTCCTGTGGCGCTGTCCAGTGAAGTTCTGCCGGAAATCGGTGAATACGGCAGGGTATCGACGACAGTTGCAAACGCGTACGTACAACCGTTGATTGATCGATATCTCGGTGATCTTTCCGAAGCCCTGGCAAGCCTAGGTTCAACAGGGGCATTCTTCGTGATTGGATCGAATGCCGGAACGCTCAGCCTTGATGCAGCACGGAAATATCCTGTCAGGCTGGTTGAATCCGGGCCTGCAGCCGGTGTTGCGATTGCTGCTCACTATGCACGCGAATTGCAAACGCCGCATATGCTGTCTTTCGATATGGGTGGCACAACAGCGAAGATTTCTCTTGTTACAGATTACGAGCCTACACGCGCTAACGAATTGGAAGTCGCGCGGGTCAAACGCTTCATGAAGGGAAGCGGACTGCTTTTGAAGGCGCCGGCTGTTGACCTTATCGAGATTGGTGCCGGCGGGGGCAGTATTGCCAACATTGATGCGTTGGGATTGTTGACGGTTGGGCCTGAGAGCTCAGGCTCATCGCCTGGGCCAGCATGCTACGGACGAGGTGGCGAATCTGCGACCGTTACAGATGCTGACGTCGCTCTAGGATTTCTCAATCCAGATTACTTCCTCGGCGGTAAGATGCAGCTTGATCGCGAGAAATCACTGGCTGCAATCGATGCAAATGTTGCCCAATCGATGGGAACAACCACAACACGTGCAGCTGCTAGTATCTTTGAAGTGGTGAACGATAACATGGCCAATGCTGCAGGAGTTTACGCTGCAGAACAGGGCATTGATCTTCGTCGTTATACGTTGATGGCATTTGGAGGTGCTGCTCCGGCGCACGCTTGGGATGTTGCACGACGATTGGGGATTTCAAAGATCCGTATTCCATTTGCAGCTGGTGTACTATCGGCCCTCGGCTGCCTGACGTCGCCAAACTCGTTTGACTTCGCATTTGGTTATATGCGCGAATTGAGCCAGGTAGATTGGGACTATGTCAACGCACGCTTTGCTGAGCTTGAGGCTGATGGGCGCCGCCAATTGGCGGATGCCGGAATCACTGACGGTATTGAAGTCAGCATCTCTGCGGATATGCGTTATTACGGTCAGCGCTACGAAGTGACTGTTCCTCTGTCGGGCTATCCGCTTTCGGCCAACGACATGGCGAAGATGGAGACTGCGTTCAATGTTGCTTATCGCAACTTCTATGGCAGAGAAATTCGCGATGTACCAGTTGAAACGGTGAGTTGGCGCCTCAACATCATTGGGCCGCTCCCGGAACTGGATATCGTTTGGCCTGGCCGTTCGGCATCTTCAACAGACGTGGCGGTGAAAGCTGAGCGAGAGATTATCTTCCCTGGCTCCGATGAAGCTGTGCAGTGTCGTGTTTATGAACGCAGTGAATTGCCTATAGGTGCGCAGATTGATGGTCCTTGTGTCATTGAAGATCACGAGTCGACTACAGTCGTCCCTGACAAAGGATACCTAACGGTGGATGAGCAACGCATGCTCGTCATTGATATCAGCGGAGTTCTATCATGAGTGATAAGCGAGAGCTGGATGCTGTTACACTGACGATGTGGTGGAACAAGCTCATCACCATTGTCGATGAGGCGCAGGCGACGCTGCTGCGCACTGCATTCTCCCGCATTGTTACGGATGCCTGGGATTTTAGCTGCGCGCTGTTTGACACCAAAGGCGAGATGATTGCCCAAGGTAGACATGGGTTTCCCGAGTTCACGGGATGCATGTCTTTCGCGTTGCATGACTTTCTCGCGGCCTACCCACCCGAGACATTGCAACCCGGCGACAGCCTGATCACAACGGATCCCTGGATTGGCGCCAGCCAGATCAACGATGTGTTCTTTGTGACCCCGATTTTTCGCAACGGTCGAATTGTGGCCTACGCGATGAATGTTTCCCATTCGCCTGATGTTGGTGGGAGATTGCTTTCAGCCGACTCGAAAGAGATTTTCGAGGAAGGTTTCCGTTTGCCGGTGATCAAGCTCTACCAGGCAGCTCAGCCAAACGAAGACTTGTTTCGAATTATCCGGATGAACGTAAGGGTGCCAGATATCGTTATCGGAGATCTAGAAGCGCAGTTGGCGGCGAATACCATTACGGCGCGACGCGTCGAAGAGTTCATGGATGCCAATAAACTCGATTGCCTGGATGAGCTTTTCGAAGAGATTTGGAAACGATCAGATCTCGCTATGGCGGAGGCAATATCTGCGATACCCGATGGGACCTACCGTGGCGAGGTTGAGACGGATGGGTTTAATCAGGCATTAAAACTTTGTTGCGCTATCACTGTTGACGGTGATCGTATCAAGGTCGACTGCACAGGAACATCCGATCAGGATCAATTTGGTATCAATACGACGTGGCGCTGGTCATTTGCGGAGATAGCATTTGGTTGCATTTGTTTTGCGCGACCGGGATCACCAGTGAATGGTGCTACGCTAAAACGTATTGAATACACTGTGCCGGATGGAACTGTCATTAACGCGACCTATCCTTCTGCTCTCGGAGGCCGAGCGCTGGTATCTATGTATCTTCCGAGCCTAATCATCCGCACACTTGGTCAAGCCATGCCCGGTCGTGCGAATGCAGAAACCGGCGCTCCTCCCCACCTAACGGCCTATATGGGTACGGCTAACAGCGGGCGTCGTTTCGTAGACATCATGTTTGCCAATGGTGGTCTGGGAGGCCGGCCATCGCTTGATGGGGTCTCTGCTCTCGGCTTCCCGGCAAATATCTCTGGCGTGCCCGTTGAGGTTACGGAGAACGAGAAGCCCTTGCTGTTTCGCTACAAACAATTGGCGGCTGACTCAGGCGGTGCTGGTGAGTTTCGTGGGGGGCTCGGTCAAGCGCTTGCCGTCGAATCCACATCCGATGAAGCTATGACCTTCGCCGTCCGGATGGATCGTACGGAGCATCCGACAATAGGGATTGAAGGTGGTCAGTCTGGTGCGCCTGCAGCCGTCAGCATCAATGGGGAAGCAGTGCACTCAAAGAAAACCAAGGTTCTACAGAAAGGCGATGTCTTTGCCATTCAATGCGCTGGTGGTGCTGGATACGGCAATGCCTCTGATAGAGTCAGTGAAGCTGTTACAGCGGATCTTGCGGATGGCTATATAACCGATCAAGCGGCTGAGCGTGACTATGGCTGGAAGAAGACGTGAACTTGGAGCAATGCCGGCGTTTGCTTTTTGGTTCAGCCAGCGTTGCGGTTTTGGCTTCAGTTCTTCGCGTAAGGATCTGTATCCACGAGACCTTCTTCGATCGCTTTGATTTGCAAAGCCATGAGCTTTGAATAGATGCGTGCCTGAGTAAGACTTCCTGCAATGAACCAGGTGCCGGGCTGCGGTGTGCGTTTGAACATGTTCGCTAGCTCGCCATCTTCATCTTCGCCCCAGATCGGACCTATGCGTTCTGCCATTTCTTCGCCGAGTGCGCGACGAACAAGTTCGCCCTGTGGATAGTAGCCCGTTGCAAGGACGATGACATCGGCGGGAACAATGGTGCCATCCTTCAGCAATGCGCCTTCTTTGCAGTAACGCTCGATAGTGTCATTCTGCAAGAGGCCAATTTCGCCGTTGATCATGAGGGCCGAGCTACCAGCATCCAGATTGTAACCACCGCCTCGTCGTCGATACTTCATCTGGTGGCCCGTCTCGTCTTCACCAACATCGAATTTGAAGCCGATGCTTTTGAGACCCTCGATCATATCGTGGTCAAGCTCCAGCATCCTTTTAACGCCGAGCTTGTAAGCTTCGAGAATGAGCGGTGGAGTTGGCGCTGAGCCAATCAGATCGCAATCTTCGACAGACGGGCCTTCCTCGTATAGCGCGTAGTTCAACTTTGCGGATGGGTAGATTGATACAACGGTTGTGGATCCCCGCTGTACAATGGTCGTGTCACAACCGTAGCTGTGTAGATCGAGCGCTATGTCGTTTGCCGATGAACCGGTTCCAAGGATGAGCGCTCTTTTGCCTGCGAATGGAGCACCACTGTCGAAGCCCTCAGAATGAATGACCTCTCCCTCGAACTCATCCAATCCAGGGATATCCGGGGTATATGGGTAGCTTGATACACCGTTGGCGAAAACTATATGGCGGGGTCGTAAAACCTGCTCGTTGCCATCTGCGCGGCGCAGAGTTGCGTTCCAACATTGGGACTGCTCGTCCCATTCACCTTTGGTGAACTCTGTATTGGTCCAATGATTGATCTCCATGACCTGCGCGTAAAACTCAAACCAAAGGCCGAGCATGTCCTTCGGGATGTAGTTAGGCCACGTTTGCGGGAACGGGAGATATGGGAGATTGTTCACGCTGATGTCGTTATGGAGCGCGAGCGAATGATAGCGCTTTCTCCAGCTGTCTCCAATGCGCGGCCATTTTTCGACAACGAGGTTGTCGACACCGAGTTGATTGAGGCAGGCGGATATTGCGAGACCAGCTTGTGCACCGCCAACAACAAGGACGGTTGGGTCGCGGTCATCGTAAATCTGTGCTTTACGCCTTACGTCCTCCCAATTGTCGCCGCCAAAGTTTCTGGAATACGCATCACCAGTTGGGCGACGTGGACCAATTTTTTCTTCAAAGCCTTTGAGTTCGTCCAAAGAGGTTGAGATCATCCATGCGCGGTAAGTACCAGACGCGTCCTCGTTGGAGGATACAAGGCGCAACACTCCGGCGCAGCGGCCAACTGTTGTTTCGAACTTGTAAATGACCTCTACGCAATCGCGGCCGACCCGTTTCATGCGGCGGGGAGGTGTCCGGTCTTGATCTATCTCAAAGTTGTGTGCCTGGACAGCGGGTTGCCGCGATAACAATCCGTCAACAATCGACTCAGTGCCCGTTCTCGGCGACAGATGCCATGTGAACGCTAGGACATCTCGCCAGTGGCAATCGTCTATGAAGAGGTCAGCAAGGGCGGCTCTATCGGCATTTACCAAGGCCACTTCGAACGCGTTGAGCCAGGCCGATATGGCCGCTTGGATTTCGTGCTTCTCGCGAACTTGAAGCGCGATCAAATCGATATCGTTCATGTATGCTGCCAGCTCGTCTGGATTGAATCATGTTCTAAGATGGACTATGCGGATACTTATTTAGACTGGCTAGGGATATCCGTCGTATTGCACTTGATATCGGGATTGTGCTCAAAATCCACTAACGGGCCACCGGGCGAAATTTTGCATCGAGTGCCTTTAGGACCTTTGCGTCACGCTTGTAGACGTCTTCATAAAAGCGAATTCCGTCGCCCCAGAGAGGATCGACAGTCCAGTACATAATTGCGACAGGGATAGGCTCTTTCAGGTTGATGCGTGTCTGCTTCGCGCTGCCAACGATTTGATCAATTTTCTGTCGCGTTGCTCCGTTGCGATGTCCCAGCAGAACTTCTGCAAATTTCATTGGATCTTTGACGCGAACGCAACCGTGACTGAATGCGCGGCCGGTTTTGCTGAACAGCTGGCGACCCGGTGTGTCATGCAAATAAACGTTGTACTTATTTGGGAACATGAACTTGACGAGGCCTAGCGCATTCTTGGGGCCGGGCGGTTGCACAACGCGATATGGGAATCCGCGGGCGTTGATGGACTGCCAGTTCACAGTGACAGGATTGATTTTGGTGCCGTTTGAAGCGATGAGGTCATAGCCTTTTGCACCAAGGTAGCCGGGATCAGCTTTGAGCTTTGGTAAGACTTCATTGCGAATGATACCCGGTAGTATTGTCCAGGTTGGATTGAATTCGATGTAGCGGATGCGGTCGGTGAAAACGGGTGTCTTGTGATATGGCTTGCCGGTGATGACATCTGTTGACCAGGCAAACTTTCCATTGAGAATGGTTATCAGGTAGAAGCCAGCAATGTTGACGACCACTAAATCTTTCTTCTTGCGTAGCGTCCGCGCACCCCAACGCGCGCGTTCTAGATTGACCCGGATTTGGTCTACCCGCTGTTTCGCAGAAACGTTCATGGCACGGGTCATCGCAGGGCCGACGACACCGTCAATATCAATGCCGTGGCGTTTTTGGAATGCCTTCACCGCATCGACCAAGGTTGGGCCATAAAGCTGTGATTCGGACTGAGTATTGCCTTTGTAGTCACCGGTTGTTTCCAACCGTTTTCTAATGCTTGGCACGCGCGCGTCAGCGTTGCCAGGCTTTAACACAGCCCCTGCGGCTATGGTCGGCCAGCCGCCGCGATCGAGAATGCCACGATACTTCTTCAATGCTGCACGCAATCTCAAATACCCGGGATCATCTCCGCGCGCCTGGGCAATAAGAGCCGGCAGTGCGCGTGTCTCCAATGCGATAGAGATTGTGCGAGCAGCATTCTCCAATGGCAAAGATGCCTGTCGCTGTAGGTTCCAGTGTGGGTCCAGGCGTTCAGGGCTCACCTTTCCGAAGTATAGCTGATACAACAAGTTTACCAGGGCGGAAGTTTTGAGAATGTCTCGCTCCGCTGGTGTCATCGCTGGTGGCCAGAAGTCGAGGCCACCAAACCCTAAGGCGTGGGCGTGGAAATCATGGAGACCGAGGCCATCATTGCGTGCCTCAAGGATCTCACGTCTTA
>NZGY01000065.1 GCA_002689605.1 Filomicrobium sp. | reverse complement strand
TTTGCCCACCTCGCCGACGTCATCCTGGGCGTCGATTTCGTCAACAGCACTAAACCATCAAACCAAGATCAAGCCGCCGCATGAAGAGCGCTGGGACACCAGATTTGACAATAGCTCCAACTCTTCGCTGATACTGCGAGACGTGAGCGATCTTCTTGCACCGTCTGTAATGTCTTTGAGGCGAATGAGATCCGTCACCACACGCTGCAAGCGCAGACGCATCCGCCGCCACTCAAGCGGATCATCGGGAGCAGTTCGAATTGTTGTCGCTAGGAATTGCTCGATGGAGCGGACTTCCCGCAATAGAATATGTCGAAGTGGCGCGGCTCCCTTGATATCACCTACGCGGCCCTGAATATCGCCAATGAGGCCTTGCCGCGTGCGACAGAGCTCACCAAACATTTGAGCGTCAGGCTTTGCCAAATCAACAACTTCACGCCGCAGAATAAGCTGATAAGGATCTGTCGATCGTGTCCGCAGGCTCAAGAGTTGCTGTGTTGCGAACCAACCGATACCTGAGATGAGGCTGGTGATAAGTGCCAAGCCTATGACGGTAGCGATCAGCGACTGCTGCATTTGCGGGCCAGATTTCGTCACAGCCGTAAAGTTAGTCTTCAACGCTTCGGAAACCGATGTGGACCAACTGTTTTCCGGTGTCGTTGCAACTAAGGATTTTCCTGCTGCCGCAACCTGAACTGGTTTCTTTAGCAGATCTTTTGACTGACCAGGAATTCCCTCAGAATCTGTTGGTGCTGCAGTCGGCCTCTCTTCTGTGGCGGTGGCTTCGCGCAAATTCTTTGAAGACGATGTTGTTGGTTTCGATCCGACCACTTCGGGCTGGTTACTAGAGTCCGTGACGCTGCCCTCTCCCGAAAGCGTCATTGTTGTCCTGCCAACGGAAGCAAGTCGGATATGCTTTGGCTCCGTCGCATCTGGTCGATTAGCTGCTAACGGAATGCGCGACCTTGGAACAGATGTGTTTTTGCTCGCTGCTGCCTCTGTNAAGACGGGCTCACGTTGTAAATTCCGCGCCTTGGAGACAATCGGATTGTCGGAGACGGAGCCACCCAATTCTGCAAGTGGAGCAAAGCCAGACGGAAGCTCGATTGCCCCGCGCGGCACATACCCACTTCGCGAACGAATCGATGAACTCTTGCTCGACTTACCGCCACTCGCCTTCTTGCTCGATCGGCAGTTAGCATTGAGCNAGGCAAAAGTCTTCTTCTTAGCGAGCTTGAAATTNAATCGGCCATCNGAAACAGATGCTTTGGCACCGCGCTGCCGGATGATCGTGGCTGCCACATCACGCCATGCGATCCTTTGCCCAGCGCACATCACGTCAAACTTGTGGATCTCAATCGTACGGCAGTGGCGCCCATTCTTCGGAGCGCATANTGTGTAGGGNCGNTNGCTGGTGGAGCCAATAATTTGCAANGANGTCGGNTCGCTGCGTTCCAAAAAGAGACGGCCATCATCGCGCACGCACTTAACTGGANGAGTTACGTACTNTGCCCAGGATGTGCTGGCGAAGGCCAAGCTCCACAGGGTTACTANAATAAATAGACGNACCGATCTCCCCCTCGTCCTTAGAACGGCCGCTCNACAATATNGCATGCAGCGCATTCCAGGCANCAGNGTGGCGGNGAACATAACATGGCACGGCTTTTCCACAACGGCCAATCNCGAAAATTCTNCTAACGTTCGAAATTAGTATCTACTTGGCGTCACGCAGCAAGCCAGTAAAGCTTGTAATCAATAAGGAAATCAAGGTTACGCCGAGTAACCCTTGGAGCAGCCCAAGCCAGTAAAGAATACTTCCGATGGTAATGCTCAGGCGCGACATAATCTTCGTTTTTTGCGTAACCCCGCTGATGAACGCAGGCAGGTTTGGCACTGAGATTGTCGCTATTGGCTCGAAGTCTTCGTTTGGCCGCCAATGACTAGCCTGTCCAAGGTTCACAAATGGAAGAAACATATCGACTGAATAAGCTATTGAATTAAACGCTGGATAGCGCTGCTCAAACTTATCAGATNAGTAAGCGTCACGGTTGCTAGTGACGAAAACTGTTTGATCGAAACACCCTGGGTTCTTGCATTTTCCTGCTGCCCAACCCCACGCCCCGGCGAACAACANGATAATGATTACAGCCCATGTCACCGTACGCATCGGACTGAAGCCGAATAGCGCCGTCCAGTCCAACAAACGGTTCTCCAAGCGTCCTAAGCTAGTTGAAGCGTGTGACAGTCTCTCGCGCCTACGACGCTCAATTGTGACCNTTTCTGCTTCGCCAGTTAGCCCCTGCCTCGCAAGTTGGTCTGACAAGTGTACCCAAGGTTGTGGTCTAATATGTTCCGCAACATCATGGCGAAGTTGTCCGTCTAACCATAGTATGCGGCGTGTGCCCGCTCGATCTTCTTCTCGACTATGACGCTCGCTACTCAGACCCGCAGGATTGACGAGATGATCATAAACAAGTCCGTCAAGAACAAGATGATCAACATCCCGACCGTCGCTCGTTCTAAATCTTTTCTTGATCCGCGGAGGCCAGCTCGATGACCAATCCTGTAAGGCCCCGATACGAGCCCTAGATAGGTTGACNATACCACGTGGGCGATCTTCTCCTCGCCGCGGCATCTGAAGGCGACCGACCTGAGCATCNACGAAACTCAGAGCTATTTCGTCGAACTCATTGGCTTCTTCCGAGCCAGCTATTTTTTGCGGTACTTGCGGCTGCGTGCTGCTNAAACGAGCAATCGTTGCGCTGCGAATTCGGCTCGCTTCTAGATCACACACGCCGGCGATTTTCGCCTGGTCGAGAACGACAGCACCGAGAGTTTCAAACCCCGAGCCGAGCTCGATATTGCGATCAAATGTTGCGCCAGAAGCAAGTAGCGCTGCACCATACTCAACTTTGATTGTAGCCTTGCGCAATCGAAANTGATTTCCAAAATGCGCGCCAGGGAATCTTACTAGTCCCACCATNAATGAGCGCGATGCAAAATACCCGCCTCGGACATCTACGCCGTCTGCACGAATTGCAAGCTCACTGCCAAAGACCCTGGTGTCACTCAGCCTAAGCTGTCCATCTATTCGTGCGCCAGGGCACCTCAACTGTCCAACAAGCTTGGCGTGAGTCATCTCCCAATTGCCACCGGTGCAGATCAAGTCGGCCTCTATCGCGGTTTCGCCGCCATCGATATTGAGCCGGTTCGCAATAAACAACTTGCCGATACGGGCACCTGCGAGCCGCAAGACGCCTCGAATGTCTGAATCGTCAAGGCAAAGGCTCTTATCGACATCTATACCGTTGAGATTCACCTCACCTGAAGGCGCAGTTATTGCGCAACGGATCGCTTCTAAGCGTCCACCAACTTTTGCATTCTCCATGTGAAGCGAGCCTGAAAAGNTTGAGTTGCTAAGCAGCACATCGCCAGCAATCGAGGCGCTGTCCAGGACTAACGCCGGATGAGATTGGCTGCCCTCGGCGCCTGTGGCCGATACAATGAAGATCTCCATTGCTTTTGCATTTATGGTTGCACTTGCGCGGCAGCGCGGCAGAGCCAAACCGCCAAGAAATTTTCCATTTCGTAGGTTGATCGATCCGTCTATGACCAGCTCGGGCGCGACTAGAGCATGGGTACCATCACCCAGTTCACTGGCACTCAATGATAAGGTATGGCCAATGCGCGAACTCGATAAAGCCAACACCCCCTCGACGGTACATTCCTCGATGATCAAGCCATGATCGATAAGTGCGCGCTCAGCTGCAATGCTCCCCTTTATGCTTGTGCGATTGAGGCGGAGTTGTTTGAGATGGGCGTCACAAAGCGTTATGGCTGGGAGTTGTTTCGGATCCTCACTTGGTGCTATCGCTACATCGNTGAGGACGATAGGGGCACTGAGGGAACATCCATCCAGATCAAGCCGACCTNTGATTGTCCCCTGGTTCAAACGAATTCCAAATGTCGTCAGCTGACAAATTGCACCTCGACCAAACGCAATATCTCTCAATACCTCAGCCCGAACGGATTCCCCGTTCAGATCAGCAGTTTCACCTGCTGCCAGAGCTGCTGCCATCAGTCTTTCNGCTTCAGNTAGTTCNGCTATTTGGCCAGCTTCGGGTTGGTCTTGCATCGCGTTTATCAGATCGCCAATCATACAGTCCTGCTNACTAACCCGGATAATGATGCGGCAAAAGCAGATTTNGTCATGTTGAGCGAAGTGCATATTCAGCACCATGCACAAAATTACAAACTGCATATGCACGTTGGAAATCTCTATNTGGTCGTTCAGCTGTCAAATTCCCGCATGAATTGGGCAATATCTACTAANCTATTGATGNCAACGCGCCGCAATCGGACAAGTGCCTTCCCTGCACAAGACAACTATTNATCGCGATCCCAGGATCGTTTTCGCCAACGCAATTTTGTGTGCTATTGGAATGNCAAAGATTGATCCGCGTCATGGGANGCACGGTAGATGTCAACAGATACGACGCTTGAGCGTTCCGGACAGGAAGCAACTGATTTGGACAACGCAGCAGGTTTGAATCAGCAGATACAAACCTCACCGGCGAATACCGATGGTTCTGCACCGCAACCAACCTCCATCCAGCTGGGCGTTGACCCTAATGAACCGGTGATCCCATCGGATGAAGTTCTCGTTCGCGAGACCTTCATCCCCATTACGAAGTTTGCCCTCTTAGATCGCTTGACCAGACCACAGGCCTGGGATGCCGGCGAGGCTACAGACGCTCGCAGGTTCTTCCGTTATCTGGCCTATTGGCGGCAGCAGCAGTACAACACCGCGGTCATGAAACTGGACCATGCCTACGAGCCATTCAGTCCAGACAGCGACCTTCTGATGACACGGCAGTATACTGATGGCGAACGCGCAATAATGCAAAGTCGCGTGGTTGCCGGCATGAGACATATGCTGCAGCAAGCCAACTATACATGTATCGATCGCAGTGAAGCGGAGCTTATCCTTACTAGCGACAGTCATTATGGCCTGGATTTCGACGTCGACCTGAATGCGTTTGAAGAGCTCGAAATCTACTACCGTGGTGCGTCCACGAAGAAAGACCAGAAGAGAACCTTCCGGAAATTCTTTCGCAAAGAAGAATTCGACGTACCAATCTTCCAGCGTTTGTTCATCCTTTTCAAACTGAAGTCAGAAGAACAACGCATTGAAGAATATACGCGTACGCGAACGGTTACGCGGCAGAAGGCTGAGAAAGCGATACGAGCAGCGAGTAAGCACATTCCAGATGGTGTCAGCCGTGACCTCATCTATATGAAGCTGTTCAAAAACATGCCGCGCGCTGACGTGGAGATGATCTTCCCGAATACGAAAGTGAAGTTTCGTCTTTTGGACAAGATCAAGCTCGGGGTGACCGGGGGCGGTGCGATCGGTATGGGTCTTGTCGGCACAGTCAGCAAGTTTCTGGCTGGCGGACTGGCCTTGCTTTCCAACCCGATTGCACTGGCCGCAGCCTTGTTTGGTCTTGGTGGAGTTCTATTCCGCCAGGTTATGGGTTTCTTCAATACCCGGCAGCGTTACATGGTGGTGATGGCGCAGAACCTTTATTTCCACGCCCTTGCTGATAATCGTGGGTGTATGATTACGCTAGCTGACCGCGCTGCCGAGGAAGATGTCAAGGAAGAGATGCTACTCTATAGCGTCCTCGCCAAAGAAACCGTAAGAAGGCAAGATCTCAAATCAGTTGACGAAGCGGTAGAACAATATCTGACCTCTGCCTTCGGTGTCACCGTTGACTTNGACCTGGATGATGCTCTCGGCCGCCTCATGCAAGATGGTGTCGTCACAGAACAGCCAGACGGNACACTCTACGCGCTGCCACCGAAGCAAGCTGGCGAGCATATTGATGCGATGTGGGACGTCCTGCTNGACAACCTCCCAGACGGCGTTCTTCTGGAAGGNACCGAATTTGAAGGTGAGACTGGTGGTAAGTTGCAAGGTCCTTGGTCCCAGCCGCGCGAAGTGCACGTCGACACGGTATGAGCGGTNACAAGGTTACTATTGAGATTGCTGATCGCAGTACTGCTCATGCGGTTGCCGCCGTTCTCGAAGAGGCTATCGATACACCGCCGGATGCGTTGTCTATTTTTGAGGANGGCGAGCANTGGACAATATCTGCCCATTATGAAATGACGCTGCCCGATGCTGACAAACTCTCCTCTGAGATTAGTCAGGTGCTCGACATTGAACCGCCCGGCGTTCGTNTCAACGCTGTTCCAGATGTGAACTGGGTGGCATTGTCTCAATCTGCATTGCCGCCTGTCTNCGCGGGTCGTTTCACTATTTTTGGCGATCATGACCGCGGCAGAGTTCAGCAAGGATCGAACTCGATTCTGATCAATGCTGGTGAAGCCTTNGGNACCGCTCACCATGCAACGACCTATGGCTGTCTTCTTGCTGTTGACCAGCTCACGCGTCGCAACTTGTTTGGAGACGTACTGGACTTGGGCACGGGTTCTGGTGTCTTGGCCTTGGCAGCACGCGCGGCACTGCCGCATGCATGCATTACCGCAACTGATATCGACGANCAGTCAGTTGTCGTGGCCAGAGAGAACGCAACTNTCAATGGCAGAGGCCCGTATTGCAAAAGCANAATTGCGTATCAGATCGCGAACGGCATNGACTCACGTCAGCTTGGATCTGCTTGCCGATTTGATCTGGTTATCGCAAATATTCTTGCCGGGCCCTTGATCGGGCTAGCGCCCAGCATTGCAAGATCAAGCCAGCTCGGTGGCTCACTCATTCTTTCGGGTATACTCATTGAACAGGCAGCAGCGGTGATCGCACGCTATTGTTCGCTCGGTTACGCTTTGCAAGTTCATCGGCGCATCGAAGGTTGGTCAACACTGACCATGATCAAAGCGCGCTAGGTTCGGCCCCTTTCCACCGTCTGTCACACTAGCCAAACTTCCGCAACGTTCTGCGGGCGATAACCATCTTGTGCACTTCGGTCGGTCCCTCATAGATGCGTGCAAGACGAATTCGCTGGGACATGATTGCGAAAGGCAACTCGCGTGTCATACCCATGGCGCCAAAGCTTTGCATGGCATGATCGATCGTTTCTTGTGCCATATCCAGCGAGAAGACCTTAATCATTGATGCTTCGGTGCGAACATCTTCACCGTCATCGGTTTTGCGAGCTGCATCCATTACCATCAGGCGCGTAGCATGAATCTTCGTCGCTGCGTCGGCGATCCACCACTGAATGGCCTGACGGTCTGCCAGTTTTTCTCCGAAAGTCTCACGCTGCTGAACGTGTTCACACATCATTTTAAGCGCGCGCTCAGCCATCCCCACTGCCATCGCACCCATTTCCAAGCGACGAACAGTCAAGCGCTTCTGCATTGGCGCAAAGCCCTGACCAACCTCTCCCAACACCTGACTGTCCTTTAAGCGCAGGTTATCCAGGATCAACTCGTAGGTCCGCGCACCTGCCAACATTGGGATCTCGCGCTCGATCGTGAAACCTGGCGTCCCCTTGTCGACAAGAAATGCCGTGATACCCCCGAGCGCGCCTTTGTCCGGCTCCGTCACGGCCATAAGGATCATAAAGTCCGAGTTCGGAACACGTGATACCCAAATCTTACGACCGTTGATGACCCACTCATCACCGTCGCGCACAGCTCGAGTCTTCATGTTGGCTGGATCACCGCCAGCACCCGGTTCAGAAATCCCAATGCACGAAGTCATCTCTCCCTTGGCATAGGGCTCCATGTACTTCTGTTTTTGCTCTGGCGTCGCAACCGCCATCAACATATGCAAGTTCGGTGAGTCAGGTGGGAATATGAACGGTGTGACTGTGCTCTTGAGCTTTTCCTGAATGCCCAGCATCACGGGAGTTGGCAAGGCTGCGCCACCGACCTCCTCGGGTGCGTCAAGCGCCCAAAGTCCAAGCTCTTTGCATTTGTCCAGCAGCGGCTCTTCTTCTTCTGGCAACAACGCAACGGGCTCGCCCCTTGCCTCGCGCTGCATGACGGCCTTTTCCAAAGGCATCAACTCGTTGTCGACAAAATTNCTAACGAGATCGAGCAACATCTGCTCTTCTTCGGCGAACTGATCNAGCATGAGTTTGCGTCCTTGCGAAAGGCGTGCGGCCTAAAGTGGTTGTTGCANGGAACGTTGCACAGCAATTATTGGATTGGAACGCTTTGGATTGGATCATCAGATCCGGCGTTGCAATATCAAGTTGCCGTTAATTGAAGGTGTCGCAAAGCANAACGGGCCAGACTGACTGAACAGCCCAACCCGCTTCTTGCGCGATAACTCAATTGTTGCCGCAGCCAGCCTTGCCGCAGTCACAGTTTGCCTACTTCTTGAAGGCTGGCAAAACGCCAGTTTCGCGAAGCGCGCGAATTTCAGCATCTTCGAAGCCAATGTTNCTTAGATGTGCATCCGCCATGCCGGCCAGGTGCTGAGAAACACGCAAACGTGCTTCTTTCTCGCGTGATANAACAAAACGTGCAAAGAAATTTGCCCAGAAGCCAGAATTTGCAGTTTTCTGCTCTTGCGCAAGTTCGTAATTGCCGTAGCCAACAGTTTGAGTGCTCATGATCATCTCCACTCATTCGAACTTAAATTTTCTANGTCGTGCTCATTGAGCCGGTANTTTTGTTTCCGNNNATTGACGATNTAANTAGTGCCGTTCGCTGCGGTGCGGTAGATCTAATGATGCATCGCAGCATTGCGGTGAATGCATGAGGGGTTGATCGGTCGCAGGGATGGCCGCGATCGTGTAAAACAATGGTCAAATTTGCCGAACACCGCACACCTATCGGCACTTCTTGCTTCAGCGGAAAGAGAAATGTACCAAAGCTTTGAGACTAACAGCGCGACAGACGCTGTACCTGGCAGACTGTNTGCCCTGCGCAAACTTCTTAACAAGTCCAAGCTCAACGGCTTTCTGGTGCCGCGCGGTGACGAGCATCGCGGCGAGTATGTCGCGCCATCCTCGGAGCGGCTGGCCTGGATCACCGGCTTCACGGGTTCTGCCGGATTCGCGGCCATTACATCGGATAGCGCAGCCCTTT
The DNA here is from genome assembly GCA_002689605.1 of Filomicrobium sp. Classification (GTDB taxonomy): domain Bacteria; phylum Pseudomonadota; class Alphaproteobacteria; order Rhizobiales; family Hyphomicrobiaceae; genus Tectiglobus. The sequence continues at coordinate 29,262 of NZGY01000065.1, read as the reverse complement.
TTGTTGANGGGCGCTACACGGTCCAAGCCCGCGTTCAAACGCCTGGCCAGTTGTTCGAGTATCTATCAATTCCAGGCAACACGGCTGCAGATTGGCTGATCGAGGCACTTGGAGAATCTGGAGGAACGGTCGGATACGATCCCTGGCTCCACTCCATAGCCGAGATCGAGCGCACTGCTGAACAACTCTCGACGCACGGCATTCGGTTGAAAGCTGTAACGCGCAACCCAATTGATCGCAACTGGGGCAAGGATCGGCCGGCTCCTCCACTGGAACCAATAATTGTTCAACCTGTCTCGCTTGCAGGTGAGACTGCTGAGGACAAGATCAAACGGCTGCAGCAGGAACTTAATGAGGCTGGTCAGGACGCGGCCATTCTGACTGCGCCGGATTCGATCTGCTGGCTACTCAACATTCGCGGCAGCGATGTCGCGCATAATCCGGTTGTGCTGTGCTTCGCTATCCTGCCAGCTAAAGGCAAAGTGGAACTGTTCATCGCCTCCGGTAAACTTCACGATGAGGCCAAAGCCCATCTCAAGGCATCCGCGAAACTTTTCACTCCGGATGACTTCAAAACACGGCTGCTGTCCCTTAAAGAGGCTGGCAAGACGGTGCGTGTCCATCGTGAAACCTGCCCAGTTTGGATCGGACGGCAACTCGGCGGTGCCCGCACGATTGTCGATGGCAGCGATCCCTGTCTTCTCCCCAAGGCCATCAAGAATAAGGTCGAAATTCGTGGCATGCGCACAGCCCACAAGCGCGATGCCGTTGCCATGTGCCAGTTTTTGGCCTGGCTCGACAAAACAGCCTGCAAGGGCAGTGTCGATGAAATAGCAGTTGCCCAAAAGTTAGAGGGCTTCAGGGCTGAAACTAAAAAACTGAGAGAAATCAGCTTTGACACGATCTCGGGCAGCGGTCCCAATGGCGCCATCGTGCACTACAGGGTGACAGAAGAGACGAACCGTAAGCTTGCAAGAGGCGAACTCTATTTGGTCGACTCCGGCGCGCAATATGCTGATGGCACAACTGATATCACGCGCACCATTGCCGTCGGCAAGCCCACCGAAGAAATGCGTGATCGCTTCACGCTTGTTTTAAAGGGACATATCGGTCTTGCGACCGCCCTCTTCCCGGTGGGAACACGCGGCGTTGATCTCGACCCCTTTGCCCGGCGCGCGCTATGGGATGCCGGCCTTGACTTCGATCACGGCACCGGACATGGCGTTGGCAGCTACCTGTCTGTGCATGAGGGTCCGCAATCGATCTCCAAGCGCAGCATGGTCGAGCTGAAGCCTGGCATGATCATCTCTAACGAGCCAGGCTTCTACAAGGAGGGCGCTTTCGGCATTCGCATTGAAAATCTGGTTTTGGTGCAGCCAGCCACGAAGCCTGCCGGTGGTGACCGGGCCATGATGTCGTTCGAAACCCTGACCTTTGCGCCGATCGACCGTCAGCTTGTCGATGCGAAGCTGTTGACCGATGCTGAACGCGACTGGCTGAATGCCTATCATGCGCGCGTGTTAGCGGAAGTGGGTCCACGGCTCAGTGCAGAGGAGCGAGCCTGGTTGGAAGATGCGTGCCGGGCGGTTTAGTCCCTGATACGAATACTCTCGCCATTCGGGCCACGGACATAGACGTGATCTTGAATGCCACCTCGCCCGCCCGATGATGACGTCGGCTGCTGCTTTTCGAGCTTGGCAAGCTGTCGCCTCGCGGCACGCGTGGCCGCCTCTTTAGTGCGGTACCACCCTGCAATAGGGTAGCTGTGACTACCGAAGGTATCCCATCCTTCGAGCCACCATTCACCGCGCCACCGTTTCAACCACTCCATAATCATTCGTAGCACTCCCGCAACGGAACTGGCCCCACTCACAATGTGCGAGCGGGGCCAGTCTTCAACCCTTGACATTCACGACCTGGCGCAGTTGATGCACGACCTCGATGAGATCCTGCTGGGCCGCAATGACCGTCGAAATGTCCTTATAAGCGGCAGGACTTTCGTCGATCACGGCCTTGTCCTTACGGCATTCGATTCCTTCGGTTGCCGCGCGGTGATCCTTTAGCGTGATCGACCGTTTGGCCTCCGAACGTGACATTGCGCGACCTGCGCCGTGCGAACACGAGCAGAAGCTGTCGGCATTGCCTTTGCCGCGGACAATGAATGAGCCAGTGCCCATCGATCCTGGAATAATGCCAAGATCACACTTACGGGCTCTGACGGCACCTTTTCGTGTCACCCAGACATCAGCACCGAAGTGGTTTTCCTGCACCGCATAGTTGTGGTGACAGTTGAGCGCCTCGATGTAATCATCGAAATGCTCAGTGCCTTCCGACAGGTATGCTAGGTCCTTATCCGGCAGATGCACCGAATGGCGCATCATGTCCTTTTTAGCCAGTTCAATGAAGTACTGACCAANGACATTACCCGGACCACGTGACCTAGAGTGCAGCATCACCCAAACGGCATCACTTTCATCAAGACAAATCTCGATGAAGTGATTGCCTGTGCCAAGCAAACCCAACTGATGGGCCGGGGTCTTATGGGATATGCGTGGGTGCTTGTCGATTAACGCACGATAGCGATCATCGAGTGCACGCCAGCGTGTGCCAACAGAGTTTGGCACCACTTCCCAGCCGCCCTTACGGGCGCGCCCCTTGGTCGAGACAAACCCGTGTGGCACGGCCCTCTCGATATCGGAGCGGATCTTGGCAAGATTGTCCGGCAACTGACTGGCAGTCAGTGTCAACTTCCAGGCCATCATTCCGCAACCGATGTCGACGCCGACAGCAGCTGGAATGATTGCTCCTTAGGTCGGAATCACTGAACCAACAGTGGCACCTTTGCCCAAATGACAGTCCGGCATTGCCGCCACGTGTTTATGAATAAATGGCAGCATTGCAACGTTTTGCATTTGTTTAATGGCAACGTCCTCGATCAGAATATTTTTTGTCCACATTTTCAGCGGGGATCCGCCAGGAACATCTATGGTATCGAAATCGCCCATTTTTCAGTCCTCGATTTAAAACTCCAGCTATTCATTTTCAAAGCCAGAGTATCATAATGAATTGGCAGAAGGGGAGGGAGTCGAACCCCCAAGGCTCGCGAAAGCTCACACGGTTTTCAAAACCGGCTCCGTCGCCACATCGGATTGCCCTTCCATAGGTTTGCTTCCCGGTGCTGTTCGCGCGTTGCGAAGCACCTCCGGCAAGGCAGATAATTGATCAGGTTCGTCTGTCGCCCCGGTTTTAGTTCAGCTCGGCGATTGAGTTGCTCATGGACGCGTCCTCCTTTTCGGAATCGGAGTAGTAAGTCTGGCGCTCCCTACCGGATTCGAACCGGTGACCTTCGCATCGACAGTGCGCTGCTCTGACCTGACTAAGCTAAGAGAGCTAGGGAAATGGTGGGTCCCCGAGGACTCGAACCTCCTGACGCCTGCCCCTCGGTTTCAAAGTCGGCGGATTTACAATCCGCTGAGGGGGAAGGAACCCAAAGACTGGGACCTGCAATATCGGCAAAGAAGTGTGGGGAACTTAGAAACTCGCCAGACTTGGCGCGATACCGTTGCGGTCATCGCCACCAACAGGGCACAACGGCCCTAACTATCTCTATCACTCGATCGGGAGAGCGATAGCGATGCATGTCGCTCGATATATCGCTGGTTCTGTTTCATAATGCGCTTGGAATAATCGAAACAAGGAAAGCGTGCCAGCAAAAAATAGATGCTTGAAAATATTTATTCTTTCTCGAGCCTTTTTGCGAATTATTGCGACCAATATGACTTGCGAATTGCCACCGAATTCCCATGGCATTTAAATAGCCAAGAGATCTATTGTTTGAGACCACGCGCGTCGATTTCGATATTGAGTTCGACAAGGTAGGCATTGCTTTGATCATTCGCTGCATAATAGCCCTTACGTGGACGATCGATGACCCCGAGCTTACAAAGCCGATCCAGGTTTGCGGTGACAGCAGCGTCCATAATTTCTGGCTCTGCAATGCGAGCCTGCTCAACCAGCTCACTCAGCACGAACGGTCGCGAGTTGCCGTCACGCGCCAGCGCACCAACAACTTTTTCTTCGCGCAGTAGGGTTTCGGATTTCTTCGATTTCATGCGGAGAGCCGATATGTCCAACTTCTTGGTTTGCTGCTCTATGGGCTGCGCCGCAGACGCGTCAAACCTTTCTGAGATGTTTCGCATCTCGTCATTCAGGCGGGTCATGACACGACCCAAAACTTCAGGATTAGTCTCTCCGAGCGCGCGCAACTGCCCAGCAAAAGACGTCTGATAGATCCGCATCAAGCGTTTTGCGGCCTCATCATCCTGGATCAGACCGTCATCGAGCATCCGAATGATCTCCCAGAACTGGGATCTTTCATCCTCTCCAATCGCAGGCGTTCCTGGTTGTAATGGCAAGCCGCTGCCGCTCATCTTATCGTTCTCTTCGCTCACAAAACTGATCCATGCAACTGACATCGGTTACGCAAATTCAGTGTACCTAACCCCGTAAGAAGTTGCACCATCAGTGAATCCAAAGCGCAACTGACACCCAACTTATATTAATCCAACACATGTATTGCCGTTTCGTAACCATAGATCTAAAGTGTTTATTCGTATCTAATATTTTATACGTTATATGTCAGTTCAAGTCCGGAGCGTAAAATGTTGGATCAACTCATGATTCTCTTGTCCGTACTCGGTACCGGGATGGGCGTGTTATCCGTCTATATGGCAGCCAAGGGCAACAATCTCTTACAGGAAATTCTACAGCGCCTTGCCCGACGCTAACAGGCATCGGGCCCGCTCCATGGTGGCCGCATGGATCCGGTTGGATGTTTGGATTTTCGGCAATTTGGCAGGCAGCGCCCCGTGGGTTAGCTGCCTGCGACTGCTTCGAGCTAGCGCCATAGTCGGGTTTATCGCCATGCAGTTGCCATGGAGATGGATTTGTTGCGGTGTGTGTTCGATTGTCGGAGCCATTGCCGTGTCACATCTTCATCTGACGAAACTTCTATTTGTAGTTTCCATCGCCGCATCTCCGGCTCTTGCCCAGAAAAGCCCGCCCGCGACGCCTGGCGTTATAACTGAGGGCAGCTCTAACACTTCAATTGGTGGTTCGGGCGCCGCTCGGGCAGGCGACCGCATAAGTAGCTCCACAGCGGTTCGGCAAGGCTCATCCGACGTATTCATAAACGGTCGGCCAGCAGTTACGACTGGTGACAAAACCGGTTGCGGTGGCATCGTTGTTGGCGGTGGCAGCAACGTTTTAATAAATGGTAAGCCCGTTGCTCGTGCAGGTGATGTGACAACCGGCTGTCCTGAAAAATAAAGTAAATCGAAATCAGTCTCGTTACTGCTCGGGAGAGTTTGATGCGTTGGGCCCAGACCGCTATTGCCTGCCTCTTTATGACTTGGGCCGCGGCCTCAGCAACACACGCACAACAACCCTCGGCTGAGTACAAGTCGCTACAGGAGCTTGCGACACAGCTCTACCAAGCCGGTCAATATGCCCAGGCCCTGCATATCAGTTAGCAGGCCCTGCCGCTCGCGATCAAATAGTATGGCCCAGAATACGAACAGATCGGCATCCTCACATACGGCCTGGGCCTGACAGCTGAGAAGGCTGGCAATGACAACAAGGCTGTTCAGTACTACGCGCAATCGGTGAAGATCCGGGAGAAGGTCTACGGTAAGGAGGGGCCCGGGGTTGCAGAAGCGGTTGACCTCTACGGTGGCGCACTGATGCGGCTTGGTCGCGGCGCTGAGGCAAAACCCATTTTCCAACGTGCCTTGAAGCTGCGCAAAGACATCATGGGTTTTAAACATGTCTACCAGGCGGGTTCCACGGCCAATCTAGGTGCCGTAGCCGTTGCCGAGGGGAACTACCGCGAAGCACTTGTCAGGTATCGCAAAGCCATTCAGCTGCTGGCTTCGCAGAAGACGGACTTCGTTTACGCCCAGAAGATCATGAACCAGGGTCTGAAACGGCAACGCTCTGCATTCATCGGTTTAGCGCGCGCTGTATGGCATGGCGGTGCTCAACTGGGCCTGAGCAAGCAGGCTGCCTTTGATGAGTCTTTCAGGGCATCGCAGGACGCATGGCGGACATCTGCTGCCGAAGCGATAGCGAAAATGACAGCGCGTCTCGGCACCAGCAACTCGCCGCTTGGCCGCGACGTCAGCAAGATGCAGCAGCTGGCCGATGAAATCGTCGCCCTCAACGAGCAGGACATGCGCGAGTTAGCGCGCTGGAGCAAGGTGCAGCGCAAAGACCCCGCCTACAGCAAGCTGCTTGAGGAAATGCGCGCTGCCAGTATTCGGCAGCAGAAAGCCTGTCGTCCCGACTACAAACGTCAACGAGAACTTTCCAAACAGCTGCAAGCTCTCATCAAGCGCTGTCCACCAGGCCAGAAGAAGGCCGGCTGCGACGGCTCGCTCAAACAGATCCAAAGGTTAGGCGCTGAGTTGTCGAAACTCTCTAAAGCAACCTCAGCCGGCAGCCGTGAAACAATCACCCTGATCAACAGGATGAATGCCGCTGAAGCAAAGCTGCCGGGCTACCAGCAATTTTCGACGACGCGTAAGGTGCGCGTCCAGCGGATGACCAAGCTTGGGATTGATCGCCGCGCTTTGAAAAAACGCATCNTTACGGCCCATCCCGCCTATGCCGAGATGGCTGATCCTGTTCCGCTCAACGGCGCACAAGCCGGCAAGCTTNTACGTTCTGATGAAGCGCTTGTCGCAATGCTTGTCGGACGCCAGAAAAGTTTTGTCTGGGTTGTGACCAGTAGCACGGTGGCCTGGGCCGAAATTGATGCTGGCGAACAGCAACTTGCAGCCGATGTCGCTACACTACGGCTCGGCCTTGATCCACTAGCCGCCGAGCAGAATCCGGATGCGGCCCAGGGCTTTGATCTCGAAGTCGCGCATAGGCTGTACAAGACTGTATTCGGCCCAATTGAGCGCCACATTGCAGGTAAGAAGCATTTGATCCTGGTGCCGAATGGTCCGCTGACAAGCCTGCCACTTCAGGTCTTGATCACCCGTAAACCGCAGCCGCAAGCTACTCCAGAAGATACCGTGCGCAGTGCGGCNTGGCTCATACGCAACTACGCGCTATCAGTCCTGCCATCTGTTCAGAGTCTGGCCTCGCTGCGGCGTCTCCAGCGAGCAGCACAGTCACGTAAGCCATTCATCGGGATTNGTGACCCAGTCCTGAAGGGCGGCCAGCAAGGNACATCNCAAGGCGCAAAAAGGGCGAACCTGACGGCTGCAAAATACTACACCCGCGGGCTGGCTGACGTTCGTGCTGTTAGTGCCATGACCCCGTTGCCGGATACCGCTGACGAACTCCGCGCCATCGGCCGTGTGCTTGGCGCCGAGCAAGACGACNTCCTGCTACAAAATGTNGCGAGCGAAACCACTGTTANATCGCGCAAGCTGGACGACTACCGAGTAGTGCATTTCGCGACTCACGGTCTGGTGGCAGGCGATCTTACCGGCCTCAACGAGCCAGCGTTGGTTCTCACCCCTCCCCAGCAGGCAACCCAGGAAAATGACGGACTGCTNACCGCGTCCGAGATCGCAACGCTGTCCCTGGATGCCGATTGGGTCGTGCTTTCGGCCTGCAACACGGCATCAGGCAGCGCAGTTGGTGCAGAGGCTTTGTCCGGTCTGGCGCGCGCCTTCTTCTTAGGTGCTCGCGCCCTACTCGTATCGCATTGGGCCGTTTATTCTGATGCGGCCGTCAAGCTGACCACCCGAACATTCGCTGCGATGAAGCGCAATCCCGCTCTTGGACGGGCCGAGGCCTTTCGCCAATCGATGTTGACGCTCATCAAAGAAGGCCGTCCGCCGGCCTACTGGGCGCCGTTCGTGATCGTCGGTGAAGGTGCCGTTGACAGGCCGGACAGACTGATCGAGTTGAGGTTNAATTCATGGTGCTTGAAGATCCAATTGAAGGCGANTTTGTCTGGTGCGATCTCTCAAGTCGACGTTTAGATATTGCACGGCAGTTCTACCATNAACTGTTCGGTTGGCATTATGAAACGCTGGTGGCCGCTGATGGGTCAGACTACGTCATGGGNGCCAATGCCNCTGAGCNGGTTGCCGNTCTCTACACCATGCCGGAGAAGTTCCAGAAGATGGGCATGCCCTGTTTTTGGATGTCCTACATTGCCGTACAGTCCGCTGCCNAAGCTGTTGCCGTCGGAGCAGAGCTCGGCGGAACTGTAGAGCTTGGCCCTCTCGACTGGGGGAACGGCAGCCGGACTGCCCTGATCCGCGATCCGTTGGGAGCGGGCTTCACAGTTGTTGAAGGGGGAGAGTTCACCGCACACACCGACGCTCCGCAGCACGGTGGCATGGCATGGAACNCTCTCTACGTATCAGAAGCAAATGCCGTTGTTCCGTTCTATCAACGCCTGTTCGGCTGGCAGNTCACGCCCCACGCGAACCAAGCCGCGCACTACGACGTTGCNAACTCAGCAGGCAAGCTCATCTCAAGCATTCACGAATTGCCGACTGAGTTTCGCGGCGAGCAAGAGTATTGGGCTATCCAGTTTNCCGTCGATGATCTGGCCGCTGCCCGCGAGACAGNGATCGGTGCGGGNGGGCGACTTTAAGTNCATGCAAGACGGCACGGCCTTTGTCAGTGACCCTGACAACNCTGCCTTCTTTCTCACTGACACAGCTTGAGAGGCCGGCCAGCTNTGNTCCAAACCGCTACTCCACGGCCTGGCACAGGATCGNNACGTTACGCGCACCCATCTCNCCATCGACTTCCGGGGCACGGTTNTCACGAACCGCAGNAGCAAAGTCCTCGATCTCGGCCTTATAGCAGTCGACAAATTGATAGCTGACCGGGCCGTCCTGATTGACCATTGTGCCTTCACCGGTGGTGGCAACAGTGCCTTCACTCACCGCATAGCCCTTTGTGCCATAGAGCTCAAAGCGGGTCGGTCCTGGAAACACAACGGACGAACAGAGATCTGCAGTGGCACCGTTCGCGAAGCGCATCGCAATGAGAGCTGTCTCATCGTTCGGTCCGCNATANANGGAGCGNGAGATTACGCTCTTCGCCTCGACAACATCACCGCAATTGGGCGTCATGTACCAAAGGATNTGATCCAGACAGTGCGTGCCGACGCCGGCCAAGCTCCACCATTTGCCAACATCAGTCTGCGCCCGCCAGTTGGTATCATCCGGTGCCATGGCGCTCCATTGTACGCGAATGTGGCGTAGGTCGCCGAGCTCGCCTTTGCTTGCAGCCTCGAATAATGGACGATGGGCTCCGTGCCAGCGCAAATGATANGCAACGCCGAGCTTGACGCCGGCTTCCTTGCAGGCCGCGACCATNGCATTGGCTTCATCATTCGATGTCGCCATNGGTTTCTCACAGAACACATGTTTGCCGGNGCGGGCCGCAGCGATCGCCTNGTCGGCATGCAGCTTATCCGGTGTTGCAATTANAACTGCATCGAGCTCTGGATCAGCCAGCAGGGAGTCGAGGTTATCATGGGCGGCGTTGGAAGACTTGGCTCCATACAGACCGGCCACTTCGGCGGCCCGCGCCTTGTCACGACTCATGACACTCCAGAACTCCGCGCCGTCAGCTGCATTCAGTGCCGGCAGGAGTTTCGTTTCGGCAATTCGTCCCGTACCGATCATCGCCATTTTCAGTGACATAGACTTCCCCATCCAACCGTCTTGCGCCATGCGCCTGCGAAGAGCATTTCAGAACACCAAGATCCTGCATCGGCCGCATAGCCGCAATGCATCACAACCGCCCACCAGACGATCGTCTCTCATTAGGTTTTCTTTGGCGGCGCAAAGTTCAATCGCACATAGTCTTCCCGGAAGCCGCAGCGTAGAATGTTCGNATAAGAGTGCTGTGGATCACCGGGAATGTCTTCACCCGTGCAGGTAAAGACCTGCTTACAACCGTGATCCAGCGCGAACGCCACGCGATGCTGCAAAAGCGCACGCTGACTACCTCGCTTNCTGAAGCTGGGTGCTGTCGCACCGAAGTCCGTCCAGGCCGTGTCGCCATCTACAAACAAGGCCCCGGAACCCGCGGGCTCGTTACCATCGAATGTCATAAAGACGTGCCAACGGCCNGAGCCNGGAAGGAGTTCGAGCCAAGGCATCGCTTCATCTCCGAGATCGAAGGCGTCGCAGACGATCCTGGCTGAGGCGACCGCATCCTCTTTACCAATCTCACNTATCGTTAGTTCTGTCTGAGGAGTGTCGATTGCCTCGCGTCCACGTGAGAATTTCTGCCAGCCGCGTGCTTTCTCNAGCCCCTTACCGGCCAGGATTTCGGCAATGTTTCCTGGTTGCGCGTCTGGATGAACTTGGACAAAGTAGCGCGCGATGTTGGCCTCTGCGTAACCATCGACCATGGTCGCAAGAGTCTCGTGCGTCTCGGGTTTATCCAAGCCAACGCCGATGGCGCGATTGATTACGATCGCAGAGGCCGGTAGGGCATTGGCGCGCGAAACGAAGGCTGAGCCTACAACATCGCTCTCAATGCCAATTTGTTTGATCAGCTCTGGCGTGGCGAGAGCGTGCATCTCTTCCAAGGCACGNCGCTCGATCTCCTCTGCCGGGTGAGACATCGCAATTGATCTCCTGGTTGGCGTTGCTGTGCCAGCCGGGTCGCAATCAGATGATCCCGGCGTCGCGCATTTCCGACACCTCACTATCGGAGTAGCCGGCCTCCAGCAACACTTCTGCTGAGTGCTCGCCCAACGTGGCTGGCGCACGATCCACCTCGCCGCCCCCATGCGCGAGCTTGAAGCCGGAGCCGATCAGTGTCATCGGTCCGTAGTGACCATCGACCTTTTGGATAACATCGCGATGTTCAAGCTGTGGATGGCTGACCGCATCAGACAAAGAGTTGATCTGCGAAGCCGGTGCACCGGCTTCGGCGAGACGTTTTTCCCAGGTCTCAGCATCCGCTTCGGCAAAAGCTGTCTCAATGACCTCGCGCAATGCGGTTTCGTTTGCAATCCTTGTTGGCCAATCAACGAACCTGGGATCTTTCAGAATGTCCTCACGACCAATGCATTTGAGCAGGTTGAGAAACTGACCTTCATTATTCACCGCCAGCAGAATATGCCCGTCCTTGACCTTGAACAGGTTGGCGGTTGGAATACGGCTGACGGCCTGATTGCCAAAACGTCCCTGCTTCACGCCAGCGATGGTGTATTCACAGACGGTGGGCGACAAGAACGTCAAAGTTGCGTCCAGCATCGCGACGTCGATGAGCTGTCCTTTGCCAGTTAAGTTCCGCTGCTGTAGCGCTGCCGCCATAGCGAAGGCCGACGTCATACCACTCAAGGCATCGCACACCGCGAAGCCGGCGCGCGTCGGCACACTATCCTGATGCCCTGTGATCGACATGATGCCAGACGTTGCCTGGATACGGCCATCATAGGACGGCGTATTTTTCCATGGTCCTTCCTGTCCGAACCCAGAAACTGCACAGTAAATCAGCTTCGGATTGATCTCAGACAGTGCTTCATAGCCAATACCAAGGCGGTCCATAACGCCGGGGCGAAAGTTCTCGGCGACGATGTCAGCCTTCTTCGCCAGACGTTTGACGATTTCTATCGCCTTTGGATCTTTGAGATCTAACTCAATATTGCGCTTGTTGGCATTGACCGCGCACCATGTTGGCGCCATGGCACGATCAGCCCATTCCTTGGAGCCGGGCGAGAAACGCATATGCTCTCCGCCCTTGCGCTCGACCTTGATGACATCAGCACCCAGAAGTGCCAGCTGATAGGTGCCGAAAGGCCCAGCAAAGACCTGCGTAAAGTCAAGAATACGAACGCCTTCGAATGGCTTTGTCATTCGGCCGCCTCGACCTTCGCGTTGTCCTCGGCGAGCTTTGCTTTGGCAATTTCCTTCTGACGATTGAATTCCTCGCGGCGGCGCTCCAGTTCATCGGCCGGGATCATTTCCACATTGGAATAATCCAGCTTCCAATCCGGATTGTCGCTCCAGCGCACCGGCGACTGCCGTGTTGTGCGAGGGCCTGCGGCTGTCTCAAGGACTTCGAGTGCCATTTCCGCAGTCAGTTTCTGGCTGTCAAGATCGTGTGGCTTTCCAGCGGCATTGCCGAGGGGAAAGTCGCTGAACAGGAACCGAGGCACGCCGCAATGCTCAACGATATCCTTTGCGCAACCCATGATAACGGTTGGGATACCTTGCTCCTCGAGATAACGCGCTGTCAGGCTGATCGACTGATGACAGACCGGGCAGTTGGCAACGAGCACTGCAACATCAGCACCATCTTCACGCAGACGCTCCAGCATTTCAGGACAATCCTGCTCGACGGTGGTCTTGTGACTTCTGTTCGTTGGTGCGCCATGGATGCACGGGGCAACGCTGCCGATCCGACCTTCTTGCGCCAGACGCTTAAACTGCTCTAATGGCAACCAGGAATTCTTGTCTGTCGCCGTGGTGTGGGCACGATCGATGCCAACGTGTGAAATTCTCAGATCGGGTTCGGGATCAATTGGAAACGAATACACGTTGTAAAACTTGGCGGCTGAGTTGTATGTCGCACCCGGACCCTGGTCGCCCGCTTCCGGCAGAAAAGGTGCCGCCGTGGTAATTACAGCAACGCGGCTTTCTGAGAGTGGCTTTGTTAGAGCGGTAAATGGAACATCCACATACTGCGCCCAACGGTAAGGCCGCTCGTAGCCCAGCGCCTGGTAATATGTGCGGGTGCGATACATGTAAGGAACCGGCACATCGTGGGGCACAGTGAAGCCCATTTCTTCGTCGAGATTGGCAGGCAAGGTGTCGTTTGCAATCTTGTTCATCGTATTTCTCTTGGGTTAGATCTTCTGGCGCTCAAACCTTGCGCCGGCTTCAAGACTTCAGTGGGACAATTTCAGGGACTACGAATGCGGTGACTTCGGGCGGTGTTCCCTCGAATTTCTCAACTTCGACCAGCGTCGTGTGGGCGATTGATCCCTGTCCGAGTCGCGACGTTCCCTTATCCAATGTCAGTACGTTGGGATTGCCGTGTTTTTCCTTGCCAACCGCTCCATCAAGGCTTGCTGGGTCGAACCAGGCCCCGGTCGGTAGCAAGATGACCCCTTCTCGGACATCATCCGAGATCTTCGCTGATGCCAAGGTTTCACCACGATTGTTGAACAAGCGGATAATGTCGCCGGTCGCAATACCACGCTTGGCTGCTTCAACTGAAGACAGCACAGCCACCTCACGGCCGCCGACTTTTTCTTCTTTGCTAGGTCCAGCAAAGTCCATCTGCGAATGTAACTTGTGTTGAGGCTGATTGGACATCAGGTGAAGCGGGAAGGCCTTCACTTGATCTGAGCCTAACCATTCAGCAGGCTCCATCCAGATCGGATGCCCGATACAATCGTCATAGCCAAACCCGTCAATCGTCTCAGAGAAGATCTCCAATTTGCCCGACGGTGTTGGTAGCTTTGCGCCTTCAGGATCGGAGCGATAATCCGAATAAACATTGTAAGGCGTTTCCGGCATGTCAGTCTCGACATAGCCGTTCGCCCAAAACGTATCAAAGTCTGGGATCTCGCCTGCAACCTCACTGACACGCTGACGGGCCGTCTCGTAGATTGTCCGCAACCACTCCATCGCATTGCGATCCATGGCAAATTCACGTTCGACACCGACGCGCTGAGCCAGGCCACGGAAAATTTCGAAATCGTGGCGGGCTTTGCCTTGTGGTTCGACGGCTTTCTTCATCGCCATGACAAAGCGATCGCGCGAGCTGGCACCGATGTCGTTTCGCTCCAACGTTGTCGTTGCGGGTAGTACAATGTCAGCAAGTTTGGCTGTTGGCGTCCAAAACGGCTCATTGACGATCACGGTGTCCGGGCGCCGCCAACCCTCGACAAGACGATTGAGATCCTGGTGATGGTGGAACGGGTTTCCGCCGCACCAATAAATGATCTTGGTTTCAGGGTAGCGACGTCTCTCGCCGTCGAAATCATACTCCTGTCCGGGATTGAGCAGCAGATCTGCGATCCGCGCTACGGGTATGAAACTACCGGTTGGGTTCTGTCCGGCAGAGTGACTGACCGGCAAGTGGGCTGCCACCGGGTTGCCCTGGCCGTGCATACTTCCAAATCCGAAGCTGAAACCACCACCTGGCAAACCAATCTGTCCCAGAATTGCCGCGAGCGTCATCGTCATCCAGAACGTTTGTTCGCCGTGATCACTGCGCTGGAGGGAATAACTGGTGGCAAGGAAGGTTCGCTTAGAGGCCATCTTGCGGGCGAGCTCGCGAATTCGTTCTGCCTCAATTTCGCATATAGCGGATGCCCAGTCGGCTGTCTTCGCTTGGCCATCTGTCTTGCCTAGCAAGTACGCTTCAAACTTGCCGTAGCCAACAGCATACTTTTCCAGGAATTCTGGCGAGTGCAGCTCTTCACTGACAAGTGTGTGGGCGAGGCCCAACATCAAGGCAACGTCGGTATTTGGTCGAACCGCCCACCAGTCTGCATTCATGTATTCCGGCGTATCGCTGCGTAATGGCGTTACACTAATGAGATCGAGACCTTTGTCGGCCAGCTTGCGCAACCAGCTATCAGTTGTGTGCACGCCCATGCCGCCCGGTTCGACTTGGGCATTGCGGGTACCGACACCTCCAAAGGCAATCAGCAGCTCGGTTGCTTCCGCGACTGCCTGGTAGGACGTCGCCTGTCTCAATGGACGAACGTCGCCAACAATGTGCGGTAGGATCGCTAATCCGGCCGCAAGTGAATAGTTGTGCTTTTGATCAGTATATCCACCGAAGCAGTTCATGAACCGCTGCATCTGCGTCTTGGCATGATGGAACCGCCCAGCGCTCGACCAACCATACGATCCAGCAAATATCGCCTCGTTTCCATGCTCCCGCTTCACGCGTTGCAATTCCTCGGCAACAATATCCAGGGCTTCATCCCATGGCACTTCGACAAAACGATCGTTGCCGCGGTTACGGTCTCGGTTTTTCAACCAACCTTCGCGAATACTGGGACGCACCACGCGCACGGGGTGATGAACGGCTTCAGGAATTGCATTAAGAATTGGTGACGGCGTGACATCACGCTCGAAGGGCCGCGCCTCCTTGAGCTGGCCATCCTCGACGATTGCTTCGAACGCCCCCCAATGGGAGCTGTGAATATTGTCCATGCGTCTTTCTCTTGTCGGTACTGTTGCCCCACGCATCTGCGGGACGACATCTAGTTCAGTTGTACCACTTTCGACAACGTTGGTCCGATCTCTTCGTTGACAATCAAATCAGCGTAATCGTCGAGGGGTGTTTCCTCCCGGTTTAGAATGACGAGCTTCGCACCATTCTTTTTGGCAACGATTGGAAATGATGCCGCCGGATAGACAACCAGCGACGAACCAATTGCGATGAACAGGTCACACGCAAGTGTCTCTTCTTCCGCACGCTCCATAGGCTCAAGTGGCATAGATTGACCGAACGAGATCGTTGCCGTTTTGACAATGCCACCGCATTTTCGGCAATCCGGCAGTTCATCTCGGCCTAAAAAACTCTGCTTGATAACATCGAGTTCGTGGCGCTCTCCACACGACAAACAGGTTGCATAAGTACCATTGCCATGTAGTTCGATGACTTTTTCAGCTGGGATACCGGAGTCCTGATGCAGATTATCGATGTTCTGCGTGATTACTGCTGAAACGATCCCGCGCTGGACCAAGTTCGCAACGGCCAAGTGCCCTGCATTTGGCTTTGCATTGTTGAATTCTGCCTCCATTGCAAATTTGCGCTTCCATGCTTCACGCCGCATTTCTTCGCTGGCCATGAAGTCCTGAAACTCAATTGGCGCATTTTTTGTCCACAGCCCTCCCGGGCTGCGAAAGTCTGGAATTCCTGACTCAGTGGAAATACCGGCGCCTGTAAACACAACCGCGCGCGTGCAAACGGCCAGCAGAGCCTGTAGCTTGGCCGACGGAGACGGCAAATTCTCAAGATCATTCATCATCGTAGCTCTATTCGATCACGCTCGCTGACTCCGCACAATCCAGTGGAGCCATCTTTTGAAAGTTATCATCATTCGGGCACAAAAATCAGCCACTGGACATCGCGTGCCGCACATTGTGGCAAAATCGGCGAGTATACTTTATGGGCATCGAGATGCCTGGACAGTAAAGTTATCAGGTGACTCTGACTGGCACATCGCCGTTGTATTTAATGTTTGAGGATCAAGTGATGCTCCTGACTTGGTGCAAGTTCAAAGTGTTTATTGGTCTTGTTTTGGGCTCCATGGCTCTTGCTGGGCCGGCCCATGCTGACATAGGCAAAAGACTGACAAGAGATGCTGGACGAAATCAAGATATACGCCAGCAGCTTATTTCGGTCGGTGTTTTGGATACTTCTTCTGAGATCGTGCCCTCGAACCACGTGAAAGATGCGGTGCGCTTATTCTTACGGACCTATTTCGACCGACCTCCTGCGAGCGAAGCCAAGGTTGCGGAGCGCCTCCGAGATATCAGTCAGAATTTCCATAGCTTCGCCGGGCTTGAGACGAGAAATTATTCCAACAAAATTGAAATTCAGATACCGTCCAAGCTCCTTTCAAAACTCCGAGACCTGACCCTGGTATCGAGACGCTCCATGTCAGCGGTGACGGTCAGGAGGCTCTGAAAATCGGGACATGCCGTTATACTCTCCGAGCACGCACGCCCCAAAGTCTTCTGCGGGAGATATTCTACAGCAATCCCAATCTCGTAATTGAAACGTTGCAGAGCGACGAAACGCAGTTTGTCGTTAGCGGGCGTGTGCTCAACGACAAAGGTATCATTGATCATCACTTCCTGCGTAAAGCATTTCAAGTGGGTGGCTCTACCACGGCTGTCTACATGAAGTACGATCATCGAGCACCTGACGCCTTCGCTGCGCCTGCTTTTCTGAAGCCATTGCTCAAACTGACCGTTCCACCCCGCGAGCTCTTCGCAATAGGAGATACAGATGAGCGTCTGACAAAGTTGGTCAGCTGGGCAGATGAAGTTTACAGCGCTGTCCTTGCCCATCGTCATCCACCGTCGTCTGTCACTGCTATCCGCAGATTTCTCACCAAAAAGAAGCAGAGAACGGAAGAATGGCGCAAAGACCAGTTGGACGACTTCAAGCGTCAGATATTTGATATTGCCGTTCTAGAGCAACTTGAAGAGCGCGAGGCCGGTTGGGAGCGTTGGCAAAAAGATACCGCCTGGCGGTTTGTTGTTCGGGCGGCGGTTAATATAGCGTCATCGCGTTTTGATACCCACAATGGCTGGCGAAATGTCGAAGTCAGCAAGTGTTTTGCTTCGCGAAAACCNAAAGANGGGGAACGTTATCGCCAGGTGAGGATTGTCTTCGCGACAAACCGAGCTCGTGGCCTGGAGCTTGAAAGCAAGAGTATCCGTGGCGCGCGTTTCAACATCAAACGCCTGTTTAAAAACGAAACGGACGCGAATGANCAACTTCACTATGGTTGTGTCTATGTCACCGTGCCATCCGACTGGGCNGCCGAACGTCAACGTGAAACTCATGTCTNTGAAGACTGGGGCTAGCGCGAGAAGGTGCGCGACACTGACTACAACAAATACTACTCAATCCAACGCTACGCCTATCTTGGCAACAGCGGGNCCAATCCGCGTGGCGAGCGGGTCAGGTTAGTTGACCGCGAGCGCTGGCTGACGAAACGTGAAGATACGGCTCTCCTCTACGTNCACGGTTATAATACAGCGTTCCATGAAAGCTTGCTGCGCATCGCCCAGATCGCAGCGGCCAGTCAGTATCCCGGACGGATATACCTGTTCAGTTGGCCGTCTGCGCGAGCCGTCACATCCTATGTTGCTGATATGGATGCCAGTGAGAAATCTGACCCGTAACTGGCCGCATTTGTCCGTTCGATCCTACTTGATAGCAAGATCCGCAAACTCGATGTCTTGGCGCATAGCATGGGTGGCCAAGTCTTTTTTGCGTGCCTTTTCAAGGTTTAGATCGAGCTTTGATCAGGCCAAGAAAGTGCGCTTTGGCAAGGTGATTTTTGCGGCACCAGATGTGTCGCAAACTGTTTTCAANGAAAAGATCAANGATATCCGCCCTTACACCTCGGGTGATGGCGGTGTTAGCGTCTACNCATCTTCGCTTGATCGCGTTCTACTCGTCTCATCATTCCTGCGCGGCGGTAAACCCCGCGCTGGCGACCTATCGCGCGANACAATACTCGATACTGAGACGGTTACTGTCATCGATGCAACGCGACCTTCGTGGTGGTGCGATCCNAGCGAGTATTCAGTTCTTGGGCNTAGCTACTTTTCAAACAACGACGAGGTCTTGAACGACATTATTCACCGTTTGACACCACAGCGTTTGCGAAAAAAGGGTGAGGACCATCGCTACACGAATAATCAGCCCTGCTGGTATAGTCGTAAGAGCAAAAAGGACATAGCATCNCAGNATTGAGCCCGCTGAGTNCGCGAGATTTGATCAGGGGCGTAAGTGTCATCTACGTANTTNTGGGAGAGCTCCATGAGTGTTGCTGAGCAATTCGACAATGATGCCNGGCACGGCGCCTTAACTCAGGAATTGTCAGACTGGATCTCTTNGGTTCAATCTCAGGATATCACGCCGACTGCCAAGACTTGGGGCAAGCATGCGATCCTGGATTGGCTCGGTGTGACTATTGCGGGGGCGAGCGANCCTCTCGTCGACATCTTNATGGATGAGTACGCAGATGAAGCCAGCGGCAAATGCACGATCGTAGGGCGCGGTGCGAAAACCATTGCTTCTCATGCTGCCTTGATCAACGGCTCAACATCGCATGCCCTCGATTATGATGACGCCAATCGTCGTCTGCATGGTCATCCGACCGTAACCGTTGCCCCGGTTGTGCTGGCTCTAGGCGAGCAAATGGGGGCAAGCGGCAGAACAGTTCTTGATGCTTTTGTCGTCGGCACTGAAGTTGCCTGCCTAATTGGTTCCATGGCCGGGAACGGCCATTATGCTGCCGGCTTCCACGCCACTGGCACGATTGGTACTTTTGGTGCGACCGGTGCTGCTGCCAAGATGCTTGGGCTTGATAGCGAGCAGACGCGTCATGCACTCGGAATTGCCGCGTCACAAGCGGCAGGTTTGAAATCGAATTTTGGCACCATGACCAAACCACTGCATGCCGGCAAAGCCGCCATGAATGGCCTAATGGCGGCAAGACTTGCTGCGCGCGGCTTCACTTCCAATGACAGCATTATTGAGGGGCCCCAAGGGCATTGCAGACGTGATGATGCCGGGCTTCACAAGTGGACCGGCGACACCTCACCCCAAAGGGTACTATTCTGTCGAACAGACGTTGTTTAAGTATCATGCTGCCTGTTACCTGACGCATGCGTCTATCGAAGCGATTAACGCATTGAGGAGTGAGCACGATGTTGGGCTCGATGAGCTCAAGTCAATGACACTGTTCGGTAATCCCGGACACGCGACTGTCTGCAATATCCCCAATCCAAAAACGGGACTGGAAGTGAAATTCTCGATCCGCCATTGCGCTGCCATGGCACTCGATGGTGCCGACACGAGCGCGCTCGAAACTTTTAATGACGCAAATGCCAACGCAGCAAAATACGACGAAGCTCGATCGAAGATTACATTCGAACCCGTTGAAAGCATGCATAGCATGGAAGGTCGCGTCGCCATTGAGCTTGCAGATGGACGGGGGCTGGAACAGTCCTACGACGCGAGCATTCCTGCGCAAGATTTGAATGAACAGGCTGCCAAGCTAACGGCAAAGTTCCAATCCCTGTGCCATCCAGCGATAGGGGCGGAACGATCTAATATGATCCATCAACAGGTCATGAATTTGGAATCTGCTGACAGTATCGATGCACTTATGAAAGCTGCACAGTAAAGTGTACCGATATCGTNACGAGCTAAATCCCANACAGCGGAACACTCAAATTNTCGTTGTCTAAGCGACACCGGCGCGCAACAGATCATGGACGTGCAGAATCCCAACTGGGCGTCCCTTTTCGACAACGAACAATGCTGTAATTCGTGACGCGTTGATCAATTCGAGCGCGGCCGACGCCAGCATACGAGGCTCAACCGTCTTCGGAGCCGCTGTCATAATATCAGCTGCAGTCGCAGACAAAAGCGAACTGCCCATATGGCGNCGCAAATCACCGTCGGTAATGATGCCNATCAACTTGCNTTTGGCATCAACCACTCCGGCACAGCCAAACGCCTTCTGCGTCATGACGACAAGCGCCTCACTCATATCGGCCTTTGTCGTCACCAACGGCAGTTCGTCACCGGCATGCATGACATCCTCNACAAACTTAAGTTGTGAACCGAGAGANCCGCCAGGATGGATTGCCTTGAAGTCCATCGCGGAAAANCCCTTGGCTTCCAGCAATGAAATAGCCAGGCAGTCACCCAACGCCAAAGTCATAGTCGTCGACGTTGTCGGGGCAAGCCCGTGCGGACACGCCTCTTGAGCGCGCGGCAGCTGCAGACAAACATCGGATGCCTTTCCGAGTGTCGAAGTTTCGCGCGAAGTNATCGAAATNAGCGGTACTGCAAATCGTCGTGAATAGTTGAGGATATTGGCGAGTTCCGCTGTCTCGCCTGACCAGGAAATTGCGAGAACAACGTCCGCGTCCGTGATCATACCCAGATCACCGTGAGAAGCCTCACTTGGGTGCACAAAGAAAGATGGTGTCCCGGTNGATGCGAGTGTTGCAGCTAATTTCTGTCCGATGTGACCCGATTTGCCAATNCCACTGACAATTACTCGCCCCTTGGCAGAGCTTAAGAGTTGGACAGCTTCATNAACTCGCNTTGCCAGGCCGTTCTTGAACTCCTTCCTGAGGAGTTGCAGACCGTCAATCTCGATATCAAGCGTGCGCAGCGCCGGCTCGAGGGCCGCATTCTGTGATTTGCCTGNTTTGCGCTTGGCCTTCTTGGCCGCCTNTGCCACAGCAGTCTGATTTGCGCTNGATGTAGCTTCCGGTGCCACCTGTTTGGGCATTCTTGGATATTCCAGTCTTGGGGGTTATCGACAAATGGTCCCACGTCCCGAGANNCACGAAAAACCTGAAAATCCAGGCAAACTCAATACTGGTGTAGCAAACCTTTGATAGCGGCTAAAGGGACTGCGGGTCACAGGCCGGNAATNGCTTGAAATCAATACCAGAANAACGCGGCAACGCGATGNGAAGAAGCTAAATGAATCGTTAACCAAGTTGTTGATAAGCTCGACCCGCGCCAAATCGCTTGTGCCGCTTTNACGTGAGGAANCTTGTTCGCCTGGCTTCTGCGTATCCTTCATAATCCGAATGTNGGAGTTTCGCATTGGTCTACCCACACAGATTCACAAGTCTGTCCTTTGCGCTTGCCGCAACAGCTGCGGGTGGCCTTCTCGTATCGAGTGAGGGNGCTGCCCAGTCTTTCAGACNATCGCTNACGACTATTTCTCCTGCGCNAGCTGCCAGACCCGACCCACGTCAACCCAACCGGCGTGNCCGGCAGCGCGGCTCGTNTGCGCNAANAAGCATTGGTGAGCNAGCCAATAACAGCAGGACGTTTCCTCNGGCAACACCTGTTCCCTNNGATCGAACACCCAACGCTCCCTCTTCCGGTTCAGCCTTGGGCGGGCTTAGGTCTTCTAANATTCCTGGCACTCAAACTGATCGGATACCGATTGTCTCCCAGCAAGAATGGCGCACGTCTCAGACACTGTCGCGGCAACCTGTCGAAGGCTCTCGGTTGAGCAACGGCCTGCGTCCGACAACTGAAGTGTCTGGCACAACCGGAAGATCTGTTGCACCAAACCTAGAGACGATAGCGGTTGCCCCAAACCTCTCNCGACGACGCCGACAGGTTCATCGGTTTGAGCCTTACACAGCAACAGGCCTGCGTGTTGGGACATTTGTTCTATTGCCTGAGGTGGAAGTTGGCACCAACTGGTCGTCCAACATCTTCAATAGTCCTNTGAATCGNTCCGACCATGCCTACGTGTTGCGCCCGATNGTTCGCATCGTATCGAATTGGCGCCGCCACGCTGTTGAACTTCGCGGNAGTAGCAATCTTTCTTTCCACGATACNTTTCGCAGTGAAGATGATCGCTCTTATCAGTTGAAAGCTAGCGGTCGGCTCGATTTAACCCGACGCATGAATTTCGAGGCGCTTGCTTCGCGCAGTGTGGCACAGGAAACGCGGGGTGGGGTCGATGCAACGGCAGGCGCTGCTGATNGTGCGAACGAGACGACCGATACATTTGCGCTCACTTTTAATCGCCGTTTCAATCGCCTCTCGGTTCAACTCCNAGGAGTTGTGACGGATTTCGATGCTGATGAAGCTGAGNCTGTGACCGGCGGGCTGATCAGTAACGACGATGAGGATTATCGCGAAGTTCTTGGNGCGCTGAGGTTAGCTTGGGAGTTTAAGCNTANTCTTNGNNNNTTNNGCCTACTCTTAGCCTCTTCCGCGAAGTCATTTTTGGACAGCGAGAGCATGATCAAGTTGCAAGCTCCGATGGACTATCGCGCAGTTCTAATCTTAGACGATATCGTGCTGGCGTGACTGTTGGAAATGCGCAAAGTATTTGGGATGGTGAATTCGCGATTGGCTACGGTCGCAATGGCTTGCGTGACAACGGTCTTGCAGATATCGACGGCATACTGCTGGACGGTACAATCACTTGACGCCCTACAGCCCTGACTTCATTATTGTTGACAGCCCAGACAGACCTTGCAGAAACGCGATTGTCTGGCTCAGGCGGCGGCCGCGATTATCAGGCTGGCGCTGAGTTGCGGCACGCGTTTCGGCTCAATGTTATTGGAACAGCTGGCATCAGCTACAACATGCGAGATTTTGATAGTTCAAGCCTGGAAGAGAAGACTTGGCTTCTGACCGGGGGCGTCGAGTATTTTATGAACCGCAACGTCTCACCGTTCAGTCGATACCAGCACGAGCGATTTGATACCAACTCCGATAATGGGGACTATCGCGACAATACCGTCAATGTCGGTCTGAGGCTGCGCTGCTAACACCTTCAAGCAGCCGACTGCTCTTCCTCAATACCGAAATAGGCATCGAACGCCGCCCAAAACCGAGTCCGGATGTCATCGGTCTCTTGAAGGATCTCATGCTTGGCATCTGGAAGCAGTATCCCAGTGCCGGACTTCAAGCGCGCTGCATAGTCTTCAACCGATCGGGACGGTACAATCACGTCCTGTCCGGCCGCAAATATTAGTGTCGGGATTTTGATCGTGGAAAAAAAGTCCGGATGATTGATCTTTGCAATCGAACGCAGGGCTGCGTTCAACCAACCGATCGTGGGTGATCCTATCAGAAGATCTCTCGCAGCTTCCTCGAGCATGAAGTTGCGCTGATGGCGCTCCCGATCAGAGGTTAGGATGTTGGTTTCGAACTCACCAATCATCCCTCCGGTTGGACTGCCGCCACGTACGTAAGATTCTGCAAATCCGAACAGCTTTGCTGCTGCGGCGTACGCCCAAACCACATTGGCAGGATACTGCAAAATATTGGGATCAAGATCCACCATTGGAGCCACAAGAGCAGCTTTCTCGAACCAGCTTCCGCTTGACGTTGCGTTGCGCAGAAAGATGTGACCGCCCATTGAATGCGCGAGCACAGCATAAGGTGGAGGGCAATCCGGAAGCACGATCTCACGCATGAAATTGCTGATATCCTGATCATACTCAGAAAAATCATCGATATGGCCTTTGCGCCGATCAACGGCTGACCGAAAGGAGCCTCCTTGGCCCCGCCAATCGAAGATTGCTACCGTGAAGCCGCGCCGCCTTAAGTCAGCAACTGTCTCAAAGTACTTTTCAATATATTCGGTTCTGCCAGTAAAGATGCAGACCGTGCCACGACGAGGACCGACCGTTGCATTCCAATGGGCATAGCGTAGGAACTCACCGTCGTATCCCTTGAAGACACCAACGTTGGCACCGCTTGGGATAGCGTTTCTCGCAATCGAGATAAGCTGCATCTCTGACTCTGCTGTAGATCATAGGTGACTGGTTGTCGAAGAGGCCGAATGCCATCGACGACTGGTCTAACGATCTTTTAGCAAAGAACATCAGCTTCCAACAAGCAGTGCAAGTCGCGTTTAAGCCTTAGGCCTTCTTCAATTCTTGTTCAGCCGAGAATTGTCCACCGCTTCCTGCAAATGCAGGATATCGATGTGCCTGCTCTCGCAGCCATACTTTCAGTTCCGCGATCGACTTGAGATAAGATTTTCTAGCTCACTTGTAACTGTAATAGCGACGTGGTGATTCATTGTACGCACGGCGATCGTGGTAGCCATTAGTATGGCGGTACTCAACTTGACGGGCGGAAACGATCTCACCTGAGCAACGGTCGATCGTCAGGGCGAAAAGACGTCCATCATCGCTTCTGGCTCTGACACGTGCTTTCGGACCACGTAGTTCTAAGCCGTGAAACTCATGCCAACCATCTCGGAACAAGCGGCGCATGACGAGACGACGTGGCACGCAATGCGGAGCTAGGGCAAAACGGCCATGCTGCTGGCGACCGTAGTCGCGGTAAGGGCGGTCGTTTCGCGCATGGCGGTCATAGCCATATCTACGATCAACATCGCGCGGCCTTGGACCGCGGAAGATATCGTATTCAACATGAGTGCGTCGGCCGTAGTCTTTATTCCTAGGTCTCCGGACGTCTTGTTCGTCATCTGGGCCATAGAGTTCGGCGTAACGCGAATCTTTATCGTTATATGGTGAGCGGCTGTCTCCCTTATACGCGTAGGGATACAAGTCAGCCGCGTGCGCTGACCCGGATATTCCGCCAGCTACGCCAATTGCCAATGCCATCCAGAAAATTGATATGCGCGATACAAGTTTAGACGCGGTCGACACCATGGTGCCACTCCCCTTCAGTCAGTCACGAAATCGCCGCCTCACCGTCACAAAGTTTGGACAGTTGAAAATGAACCTAACATTAACAGAGTTGCAATTCGCGTTTTACAATAACTAACTATAAGTATTTTTGGTTTATTTGATGTTGCTCCATGTTTCGTTCGCAACCCTCTTGAAATCGCCAACTACCCTCCCAGATCCTAGAGGTAGGCGCCGGAAATCCGGGTCCACAGTTACCAAATGGCCCGGTCTGAAGAAGGGGGGCCGAACGCACCCGTCGCTTCATTTCAGGAGGACATCTCATGCGACATAACGATTTCAACTCTCTATATCGCTCAACCATTGGATTCGACCGCCTGTTCCAGTTGCTGGACGGCATAGGCTCGTCGGATAGCGATTCACCCACCTACCCTCCATACAATATCGAGCGGCGCGGCGATAACGAGTACCGCATCTCGATGTCCGTTGCCGGGTTCAGCCAGGATGAGTTGAAGGTCGATGTTAAGGAGTCGACATTGACCGTTAAGGGTGAGAAGCAGGCTGGTGAGGAGAAATCAAGCTACCTTCACCGCGGCATTGCCCAGCGCGGCTTCGAGCGCCGCTTCCAGCTTGCCCACCACGTCGAAGTCGTCGGAGCTGACCTCAAAGACGGCCTACTTCATGTTGATCTGGTTCGAAACATCCCGGAAAGCATGAAACCGAAGTCTATTCCGATAGGTGGCAAGTCTGATGACAAGCTTCTGGAAAGCGCCGCAGCTTAAAGCCTAAACATCCAAACCCCAGTTTTGGCGCCGGTTGGGCAGAACACGCTCAACCGGAATTTTTTGGCTGCGCACTGCTGATTGGAACAGACATGCCTCAGTACTTGCGTTCCGCTCGAGGGTTTTGTTCAGGCAGTGGAGGGAAGCCTTCAGGCGTCCACTTCCGTGGACGGATAGGCTGTGGCTGACCGGCAGGTGCCGGTACGAACTTGGCTCTTACGACAGGTGCGGGTTCGGGGCGTGGCCACTCGATATCATCCGCTCGGCCGGGTTTGGGTGTGAGGCTCTCCCCTTTGGCCCATACTCGGAAAAATGGCGTTTGTGTTGGAGACAGATTGCGTCGATCTGTGCCCTGCTGGCCCGCGACTGATGTGATCGAACTTACGATCATAATGCCGCCTGGCAGTTCCGCAGCAACATTGTCTCCAATCTGAGAAGGCTTCTTCGTTGACTGTTTGCGCGTCAGTAGTGCGAGCACTGTTGCTGGAATAGCCGGTCGTACAATCTCAATCTTTTCAACCTTGGTTACGCCGTTCTCGACGGTGCGCAATGAAATGACACTGTTGTCAGCTTTTTGATCCTTTAATCCCGGAGTTGGACGGACCGGACTTGGGGCACTGACAGTGTTGGAATCAATACGTTTGGCGATCGCCCGGCGTGGGGCCTGCGCTTCCTGTGTGTCCTCTTCAAGCTGGCGGCCTGCCTGCTGCGAACCTTGGGGGTTAATTCTGCGCTGTTCCAATTCGCTTCCGGCAAGTGGAACCTTACGCTCTGACTTGGCTTTTCTTAGGTCTCGCCTTATGGCCCGCTCAGCAAAGTGTGCGAGCTTGCGGTATCCATCGGACGTGAACGACACACCGTCCTTGCCGCGCAGCAGTTCGATTTTCCCGGTTACATCCGGGCCGTATCGATCAAAGTTACCATTCTCGTCGGCAAAACCAGTATAGGTATCCAGATATCGAACGCCGTTGATGTAGGCCCTTTCGCGCAGAATTTCGTTTATGAACTGAGCGCCGTCGTTCCGATCTTCTCGGCGGAGGGTAGGCATGCCCAACCAATAAACAGCTGCACCTGTTTGGCGGATCGCTTGCATCACGCGATCGACTCTTTTGATGTACTGCTCTTTCCATCCTGAAGCCGCAAATCTGATTCGCTTCTTACCTGGTGACCATAGCGATCCAAATTCGGATGCCCCGAACATTACAACAGCTATGTCGATAGCATTGTCGCTGTTGACCCGCGAAATGTTACTCACCACAGTGTCCCAGTTCGCACGCCGGAGCGAGCGAATCTGTACAGTATTCGGCTGAACCTGAATCTGTCCCGTATCCGATAGCTGCTGAGACAAAGCTCCTCGCATCCCATCGGCAAACCAATCGCCCATCAGATGCAGTCTGTAGACTTCGCCCTTTGGGAATGGATTGATAAAACTGTTGCGCTGTGTCGCCTGGCTTTGCGCATAACTGCTCGCGGCAGTCAGCAGTCCTAACGCCAAAAGCAAAAACGAGATTATGACCGATCTGATCAATCTGATCTCCACTGCGTTGCCAACCAATACTTGATGCGAAGCGTGCATCAAAAATTTGTCAGGAGTGCGCTCCGGCCGCGAAGTTGGTCTATCGCTTAGCGCACCTTTTGCATCGCAACGACCTAGCACAATGCTCACAGCTGATCCAGCATCAGACGAATCTATCCGCGCATATGCTGCAGCAATCGAGCTGATGGCCAACAGTCAATTTTCAAGCCATGACGCCTCTGGTAACGGCCGATTTGACTACGCGTGTTGGCGCCAACCTTTCCATCAACCTTACTGATGTTAAAGCCCTCAGCTTTGAGATGGCTTTGTATTGATTCGATCTCGGCAGTTGGTAGCTGTCGAATACTGGACCAGTCGCTTACAAAGTCGCCACCGCCTAGGATTCGATCGGCCAGATGCCCAACAAACAATGTGTATAGGTCGGAAGGATTGTAGCGCTTGAAGACCATGAAATTTTCCAAAACCAGGAAAGCCGGTCCTAGCCCACCCCCAGGTGTGAAAAGGAAGGCAACCTCATCGCTATAGCGCTTAGGGAATTGGCGAGAACCAGTTCGCGATACACCAAGTTTCTGCCAGTCTCGGATCGTTCGGGCATCACGCGGGCCATCCATCGCACAAGTCACCTGATTGGATAGGGTGACTTCAAACCCCCATGTTTTGCCACTCTGCCATCCTTTCGACCGGAGTTGATTCGCTGCACTGGCGAGCGCTTCTTCAGGTGACCAGATATCCTTGAAGCCATCGCGGTTGAGGTCATAAGCAAGGCTGTCGTACTCCGACGGCATAAATTGTGTCAGACCAATTGCACCTGCCCAAGATGAGCGCAGCCGTTGATCGTTCGCAATGCCACTTTGTATTAGCTGAAGTGCGTGAAAGAGTTCGCGCCGAAATACTCGTGATCTCCGCCCCGCATATGCCTGGGTTACCAGTGTACGGATTGCGTTATGGCGCAAACGATAGCCGCCGAATGCCGTCTCCCGTCCCCAAATAGCAAGTACAGCAGCTGGTGCAACGCCTATCTCACGCTCGATCTGCCCCAAAGCGGCTGCATGACGGCTCAGCAGTTGCCGCCCCCGCTGCGCAAGATTTGTGAGGAGCTTTTTGCTTAGGTAAGCTTGCGGTGGCCGCACAAATTCGGCTTGACCTTTAGGTCGTCTTTTCTGGCTCGGCGATCGGACAAGATCTGGCAACTTATAGTTGGGACGAACATCGTTGGTCGCTCTGTCAAACACACTTGGCCTGATGCCAAAAATAATCGCATCAGCGCGCAGTTGCTGTTTCCATGCTGCGAAACTCTGCTTTTCTGCGGCGAGCACCCGGGACTTTGATGGGGTGCAAAAAACAGCAATCAATAGCGGAACCTGCAGCCAGTAAATGGCCAACTTTTCAAGCCGCACAGAAATAGTCGCCTCCTCCAACGGGTCTTTTAATGGAAGCGAAGACTTCTAGTGCATTTGAGGCAATATTGCGATGCGCATGCCAGCTCGAACCTCCGGCCTGCGCGCCATCATACTGGCAGCGACTGCAGTCGTTAAGTTCAGCTTGCGGCCTTTACCTGGTTCAAAGCCCGCTCCCACGCAAACGCATGGCCAACGATTGTATCCAGGTCATACAACTCGGGCTGCCACCCCAATGTCCGGCGCAGCTTGGATGACTCGGCAATCAAGGCTGGGGGGTCGCCGGCGCGGCGCTCGGCATTATCGACCGGGAAATCGACACCAGTCACGCGCTTGACGGATTCAATCACTTCCAGCACTGAGAAGCCGTGCGAGTAGCCACAGTTGAATACGTCAGACTTACCACCGCGGCGCAGATAGTTGAGAGCCAATCGATGGGCCTTGGCGAGATCAGCCACATGAATGTAATCGCGGATACATGTGCCATCGGTTGTATCGTAATCGCGGCCAAAAACTGCAAGTCGCTCACGCTTTCCGGTGGCTGCTTCACATGCGACCTTGATCAGGTGAGTGGCTTCAGGCGTTGATTGTCCACATCGTCCTGATGGATCAGCACCGGCAACGTTGAAGTAACGAAGAGCCACGTAGTTGAAGTCGTGAGC
>NZGY01000064.1 GCA_002689605.1 Filomicrobium sp. | reverse complement strand
TCCACCGTCAACATCGCCCCCTCCCGATTGAGGGGGACACCATGAACGGTAGGTCAGATTCGATCTGCCACCTGGGTCAGTTTCCCACTGCCGGTGACAGTATTTCCTAGACGCTCGATTGAACTGGGCATCACAATCCTGCCGTGCAGCAAAGCTAAGTACGGCCAATTCAGGGGACTCACTGCTGTCATGATGTATGGGAGGGCAGTGGACTGGGGTTGAGATTGGAGATGCTGGTATGCTTCAGAGCTATCGAAGCACGGGCGAAAGGTTTTGCTTTTGGCTATCGAGGCTGTTCCTGTCTGTAGGAACAGTGCTCGGAATGACTACAGCTCTCACAGTTGTGAGCACGACGTTTGATGTTCGTATCGCACGAGCGCAGTGGAAGCCAACCAAGCCAATCACCTTTATTGTTATGGCTGGGCGCGGTGGAGGGGCAGACAAGGCAGTGCGCTTCATTGCCAAAACAATGCAAGAGCGCAATCTTGTCGATGTGGCTATCAAGCCGACCAACATTACAGGAGGCTCGGGCGCAAAGGCTATGACCGCGCTCAAGCGTCGGGCAGGTGATGATCATGCGATTATGTTTACGCTCAACAGTTTCTACACCACACCCATTCGCAAGCCAGAGCTGGCAATCGATATTGGTACCTTCACACCAATTGCACGCATGGCAGAAGATACGTTCGTTCTGTGGGTGAGTAAAAATCGAACGGATATCAACTCTATAAAAGATTTTATTCGGGCTGCAGGTGCCAAGGGCAAGCATTGGGTTATGGCCGGAACCGGGACTGGTTCGGAGGATAACCTACTTACAGATTTTCTGAATTCGACGTACGGTCTCAAGATAACGTACAAGCCTTTACGCGGAGGCGGTGCTGTTGCGAAGCAATTGGTGGATAGTAAGGTCGACTCAACGGTCAATAACCCGTCAGAACAGATGAAGTATTTCGAGGCAGGTCTAACAAAGCCGATCGCAGTTTTCACGCCGCAACGGTTACGTATGTTTGAGCGAATTCCAACGCTCCGCGAAACTGGAATGGACTTTCACTATTTCATTCAGCGCTCGGTGGTTGGGGCACCGGGCATGAGCCCAAATGCTATCTCCTATTACCAGTCTTTGTTCCGCAAAGTCTTTCAGTCCGAGGAGTGGCAAAACTACTGGGAAAAGAATAGTCTTCAGGGTGAGTTTCTGACTGGCGATGGACTGCGACGGTATTGGTTGCGTCAGCGGGAAAAGCATATGCGTTGGCAGATGGCAATCGACGTGCTGAAGCCGCAATGAGCGAACGAGCCATGTGATTGTTCCTATCGTCTCCGATCGAAAGCCACTCTTAATATTCTCGTGTGGTTGGCATCTATTGACCCTCAGCTGATCGGACGGCTCGGCGTTTCTCCCGGTAAGGTGTCAGCCAATCTCCTGCCATGATCGATCCAATCGGTTCGATGGTGTCGACGACTTCGGCAAGTCCGAACTTGTCGATTTGGCGACGGACGTTCGCGGCATCCTTATAGGCGGAAGGCAATTCTGATAGATCATGCACGCCACACCAGAAGCGAACATCGAGCCCTTCAGTTTCACGTTCGATGACCTCGGCCGGATCGTGTTCGCCCAGTTGGCGAACATGGGCTTTACGTCCCCAATTGCGACTGGCGCCGTGAGGTGAGAAGCCTAGCCCGTTTGCTGAGTCTTTGCCTCGTGCAATCAGAATTGGTTCTCACATATTCAACGGGATTAGCGTCAGACCGCTGCTATTGGCGGCGAAGTCTGACCAGGCTGGTGTCGCGCCTTTACCATGGTAGAAAAGGCCGTCACTTCTGCGGAATACAAAGTTGTGCTCGTTCCAGAACCGATCCTTCAGATCGACACCGAGACCATCACGGACCAACTCGTGAACGGCTTCATGATTTCCTTTGGTCCATGTTCTGATTGTCTGTAGCGCCGCCCAGTAATCGTCACCTTCCTTGGTGTCTGCTGGAGTCCAGGCGTTTTGCTTGAGAGTTTGCTGCGACAGTCGGTTACGATAACGCTCGGCGACTTGCATGCCGCGCTTGTACAACATGGCTCCCGGTTTGCGCGACCCGTGGTGTGTGACGAGAGCAATCTCGCCAGTCGAAGCGATACGGCCAACTTAGAAGAAATGGTTGCCGTCGCCTTGTGTTCCAAAGTGATCGTGTGCTGCGTCTTCCAAGCCTTCAAGGAATGGATTGGCTGCAAACTCAGCCAAGATCGCCGGAGCGGCGAGACGTCGATCACGACGTCCACCCCCGCCAAAGTGCGAGCGCTCCATTCCGAGGTCCATAACCTTTACTGGGTCTACGTCGCCCAACACTGAGACCATCACTGAGCAGCAGATATCCGCTGAATGGAAGCCTGGGTGAATTGCATTCTCGGTTGCAACAACACCACCAACAGGTATCGTGCCTTTGGGTCCTGCAGGGCAGGCGTCGGGCATGACAGCGCCAGACTCGATCGTGGGAGTGCGCAACAGTTCGCGCATCGTCGCGTCGACGGATTCAATGTTAGCCGCGTCGTCATCGTCTGACGCTTCAATATTCACGTGGTACTGCAGTTCGGACGTGGGCCTTAGCGGGATAGTTGGCGGCGGAACGAATTCATCGACGGCCGANCGGATTGCAGCAATGTCACCGCCTGCTTCGGCAACGGCGTTGGCAGCCGGCAAAGCGTCTTTGAAGTAAGTGAAAGGGCTGTAGCCCCATTCGATCAGTTGTTTTCCGGTAATCATCATATTCCTCCGTCGCATTGGAGCGCGGAAATGTTCACGACTCGCTCAATAATTGCGTTTCTTGCGAACTATTCGGACTGGCGCGAGCGAGTTTGCCCAGCCGTACGCAAACATCGTCATGAGTGCTGATGCTGCAAACAAGTAGGCGCCNGGTAGAACATTGGCCTCTGTGTAACCTGACGAATTCATGTAAAAAATGATGAGTGCGAGCACCATCACATCGGTCATTGAATACCTGCCAAGCCATTCCATAGTGGACATGGATTTTTCACGAAACTCTGGAGAAATGTTTGGCGATGTGACGAGTGTCAGAAGATAAAACAGCTTCATGAATGGAAAGACGATTGAGAAAATGAAGAGTACTCCACAAAGGAAGAACTCTTGATTTTTGTACAGAGCATAGATGACCGTGGCAATTGAATGCTCGTTCGTCCAGACGTAGATGGTGGTGAACTTGATTACCGGTAGAGTTATGCCAAGCGCAAAGCATACTGTTGCAACGATGATTAAGAAACTCAAAGCGACATTGCGCGACGTTGAGACTTGAAGCTCGGTGTTCTCATCATCGGGGATAGGCGATGCGGTTGAGATCTGGGTTGTGAGCGNTTGGGTTTCACCTCTCAACCAGGCATATGCGAGTATCATCAATAGAACTGCGGCGGTGAAGAAATATACTCCAGTCAGGCTGGCTGCATCGTATAGGCCTTGGCTTTTTATGAAGAAGATCATCAAAGCCATCACCAATACATCATGCATCGACCATTTCCCAAGCCATTCCAGCGCGCGCAGACGCATGCNTTGTCGTCGGATCTCTCTCGATGGAAGTGTTGACACCAGTACCAAATAGAAAAGCTTCAGGATTGGTAGGACGATCGAGAAGATAAGGACGGTCAGGCCAAGAAAAAGTTGGTTCTCTTGCAGCAGAACAGTGACTGTCGTGATTAATGAGTGTTCCGTGCTCCAGAACATCATAGTGGTCAGCTTGATAATTGGNAGTGAAATCCCCAGCGCCAAACACACGCAAGCTGCGAAGATCGCCAAGCTTAACAGAAAGCGTCTGCCAGCGAGGCGTACGCTTCGATTGGTGTTTTCTCCGCCGGTCAGTTCCATACCTTATTGATTANTGTACCATTAGGGGCGACCTTAGGGCCGCTAATTCGCTATTGATACTAACAAGAACAAAAAGTTCTCTCTCTGCAAATCGACCAATCAATCTTTGGAGGCAGGCGCAATCGGACCATTGAAAAATGACCGGCCAGATGCGCAATCCGGCCGGTCATCAATATACAATTGGCAANGCGTACTAAAGGGGTTAGGCGACGGCCGTACCTCCAGCCAGTCCTTTCTCCTGCAATANTTGCTGGAGTTCTCCCTGTTGGTACATTTCCCGGATAATGTCGCAACCGCCAACAAACTCACCTTTTACATAAAGCTGAGGAATTGTCGGCCAGTTGGTGAAGCTTTTTACGCCTTCGCGAAGGCTCATATCTTCCAGGACATTGATGTCTTTGTACTCGACACCTGTCAGAGACAGGATCTGCGCGACTTGTGCTGAAAATCCACACTGTGGCATTTTTGCATTGCCCTTCATGAACAATACTACGTCATTCGAATTTACAGTCTGGCGGATCCAGTCCTGGACATCTTGATTATCGCTCATTTCGGGGTCCTTTGGAGTCAACGTTTTGGGGTTCTANAGGAAAGATGTGATGCGCCGTCGCCCGTGTCAATCTTTGGCAGCGGTGGTCAGGGCCAGTGCGTGTAATACATCGCCCATACGCTCGCCAAGCGCCTGATAAACTAACTGATGCTGCTGCACACGGCTTTTGCCCTGGAACACGCTTGAGACGACATGCGCTGAATAGTGATCTCCATCGCCCGCGAGATCTTTGATTGTCANCTCAGCGTCTGGCATGGCCTCTTTGATGAGTTTCTCNATTTCGCCNGCTTCCATCGGCATTGGGTNACCTTTTGGGTAGTTGTTTGCACTTNNTANCAAACGTGGCGCGCGGAGGTGATAATTTCAACTCCTAACTCATCCACATGATGCTGAATGTGCAGGAAAACCCAAGTGAGGTTGAACGTTATCTCGNTGACTTTTGGGTATGACTAGCCAGACGTAGGGCTACCATCCAAACCAANGTGTTGAAGCCTCATCACCGCATACCCAATGGTCTGGTGATCGTTCTGTGTGCATGTCGTCTTGAGTGTTGGTCGGTATGGCAATATTGTCAANTTGCTTGTTTGATGGTCAGGCTGCGCC
Source organism: Filomicrobium sp. (assembly GCA_002689605.1). Taxonomy (GTDB): domain Bacteria; phylum Pseudomonadota; class Alphaproteobacteria; order Rhizobiales; family Hyphomicrobiaceae; genus Tectiglobus. The sequence continues at coordinate 14,493 of NZGY01000064.1, read as the reverse complement.
ATCCATGTAGTTTGGCATCCAACCTTCATGTGTCGTGCGCAACGTGGTGAGCGAGATCTTATCTCTATCTCCAATGCGTATCTCATCTCCACCTGTGTGGCCNATTTTGCGGACATGCAATCCGGNATCGCGACAGATGCCAATGACCTTGGCGGCGGTGTCCGGAGTNACTTCCACAATGTAGCGACCCTGGTCTTCACCGAACCAGATGGCATGNGCTGGCAAATCTCCATTGGACGGTTCGAGTGTTGCNCCGACCCCGCTTGCCAGACACATCTCGGCGATNGCAACGAGCAATCCACCGTCACTTGTGTCGTGCACAGCTGTNGCAAGTTTCGAGCGTATNAANTGTCTTATAACAGTTCCTGCAGNAATCTCTGTCTCCAGGTCGACCGGCGGTGGAGCGCCTTTCAATTCNCCAGCAATTATTTGCTGATANAGAGACTGGCCGAGNTGACCGTTTTCAGGACCAATTAGTAGTAATTCGTTGCCTTCTNCCTTAANGCTGAGATCGGCAATCNCGGTCAGATCTGGCACCAGCCCAACGCCGCCGATTGNGGGCGTTGGCGGTATCGCGATCCCGTTGGTNTCNTTGTANAGCGACACGTTCCCAGCAACGACTGGATAAGCTAGCTTCTCGCAAGCTTCAGACATCCCCTGAATACTTTCGACGAACTGCCCCATGATTTCAGGCCGTTCAGGATTGCCGTAATTCAGGTTGTCGGTGATGGCTAGCGGGTCGGCTCCNACTGACGTCAGATTACGCCAAGTNTCAATAACAGCCTGCTTCGTTCCCATTGCAGGATCAGCGAGGACATAGCGNGGTGTCACATCACAGCTGATGGCNACACCTTTGTTCGTTCCGTGAATTCGTACAATAGCAGCATCGCCACCTGGACGTTGAATCGTGTCGCCCATGACCATGTGGTCGTACTGCTCCCAAATCCATCGCCGCGAGCAGCACTGTGGATGACCCATGATTTCCGTCAGGCAGTCAAATACTGGCTTATCAGCAACGATCGCCTCAGCTGGGATGAGTTCTGGTTTGCCGCCCGCTGTCCATGGTCGCTCGTATAGCGGCGCGGAGTCTGCCAGCATCGAAACAGGAATATCCGCCTCGACCTGACCGTTATGGCGGACCACCATCTGGCCCGTATCATTGGTCTGGCCGACGATTGCGAAGTCCAAACCCCACTTTGTGAAGACAGCCTCAGCCGCTGTTTCCGAGCCAGGTTTTAAGACCATGAGCATACGCTCTTGGCTTTCTGACAGCATCATCTCGTATGCGGTCATCGCCGTTTCGCGCTGGGGAACTTTGTCGAGATCTAACTCGATGCCAACGCCACCTTTATCGGCCATTTCAGAAGTAGATGATGTCAGTCCAGCGGCACCCATATCCTGGATAGCGATAATCGCATCGCTGGCCATTAATTCGAGGCAAGCTTCAATAAGCAGTTTTTCAGTGAATGGATCACCAACTTGCACTGTGGGTCGCTTCTCTGCGCTCTCATCGTCGAATTCGGCCGATGCCATTGTGGCGCCATGGATGCCGTCGCGCCCGGTTTTTGAGCCGACGTACACGACGGGCAATCCCACGCCCTTGGCGGCTGAATAGAAGACTTTGTCAGTCTTCGCCAATCCCACGCACATAGCGTTGACGAGGATGTTGTTATTATAAGCAGCATCGAAGTTGGTTTCGCCGCCAACTGTTGGAACTCCAACGCAGTTTCCATAACCTCCGATGCCGGCAACTACACCGGATACAAGATGGCGTGTTTTGGGATGTGAAGGATCACCAAACCGTAAGGCGTTGAGGTTGGCGATTGGCCGAGCGCCCATCGTAAAGACATCTCGCATAATGCCGCCAACACCGGTGGCAGCGCCCTGATACGGTTCGATGTAGCTTGGGTGATTATGGCTTTCCATTTTGAAGACCGCGCAATCGCCATCACCGAGATCAACGATGCCAGCATTTTCGCCTGGACCCTGGATTATCTGCGGCCCTGACGTCGGCAATGTCTTCAGCCAAAACCGTGATGATTTGTAAGAGCAGTGCTCAGACCACATCACTGAGAATATACCCAACTCAGTAAGTGAGGGTTCGCGTCCCATGATTTCCAGGAGGCGGTCATATTCATCGGGTTTGAGGCCATGTTCTGCAACAAGCTCGGGGGTGATGGCTGTGGCTGTCATATTTCTCGGCCTAATTGAATGCCTGCTCAGGCAACAAGGCTTGCAATTGCACTTTCGAAGATCTTTGCACCGTCGGTTCCACCAAGCATTGCTTCGTGGAGGCGCTCTGGGTGCGGCATTATTCCGACGATACGACCGCTCGCATCGCAGATGCCGGCAATATTGCGCTGGGCACCGTTCGGATTGGCATCGGCAGTTACGTCGCCTTCTGGGGTGACATAACGAAATACCACGTTCCCATCGCCTTCGAGGCTATCCAGCGTAGCTTCATCCGCAAAATAGTTGCCGTCATGGTGCGCTACCGGTATGCGCGTGATGGACCCTGCTGCATAGCGATTGGTGAAGTATGTTGTGCTGTTTTCAACGCGGAGGTGTACATCGCGACAAACGAACTTGAGTGACGCGTTGCGCATCAGCACGCCAGGTAGCAAGCCGGTTTCACATAGCATCTGAAAACCGTTGCAGATGCCAAGAGTTGGCATGCCATTCCGAGCCTTCGCTACGACATCCGTCATGATCGGAGAGTGAGCGGCCATCGCCCCACATCTCAGATAGTCGCCATAGGAAAAGCCGCCAGGCAGGACGATCATGTCTGATGGCGGGACTTCAGCCTCGCCGTGCCAAACCATTTGAACCGGGCCTTGCGCAAACGCTTCCAATGCAACCTTTACGTCGCGATCACAGTTCGAGCCTGGAAATACAATGACGGAGCTGCGCATTTAATTCACCAGTTCATAGGTGTAATTTTCGATGACCATGTTCGCGAGCAAATCGCGGCACATGCGATCAACTGTTTCGCGTGCCTTAGCTTCATCTGTCTCAGCGAGCTCGACTTCGATGAACTTGCCTTGACGGACATCATCGATGCCATCAAATCCCAAAGCTCCCAAGGCTGACTGAATTGCCTTGCCCTGCGGGTCCAGAACACCCTGTTTAAGTGTCACTTTAATCTGGGCTTTCATCGATCCATCTCCGCCATGTTTCGCGTTGTGACGCAGTTGGGCTTGAGAGCGAAATGACTTGGCGTGGTCGTTTGCCGTCTGTCATTGATCCCGGCTCAGCTTAATAACCGAGTCGCACGTTGGACAAGCGATGCCCGGCGATTGAGCCGGGCACAAGCGTGTCTCACGGTCGCGCAAGTTGAGTGGCGCTCTTACTTCGCGCACTCATCAGGCTTATTCTCCGCCTCCAGATGGATTGTTGGAGGCGACGAGTACCGGGACCATACCTTGTGGCGGACGGCTTTCATTAAGAACACCCAGGCGCCGGGCTACTTCCTGATAGGCTTCCAAAACGTCGCCGAGGTCGCGTCGGAAGCGATCTTTATCGAGCTTGTTGTCAGTCTCGATATCCCATAGGCGGCAGCTGTCTGGGCTAATTTCGTCTGCAAGGATAATGCGGAGCTGCTCATTATCCCATAGGCGGCCAAACTCGATCTTAAAGTCGACCAGACGGATGCCAACACCAAGGAACAGCCCAACCAGGAAATCATTTACCCGCAGTGCGAGCTGCATGATCTCATCAAGTTCGGCAGGGTTTGACCAGCCAAAAGCCGTGATATGCTCTTCTGATACGAGTGGATCCTGCAAATCGTCGTTCTTGTAATAGAACTCAATAATTGAGCGAGGCAGCGTCATTCCTTCGTCCAAGCCCAAACGCTCGGCAATCGAACCAGCCGCTACGTTACGGACCACAACTTCCAACGGAATAATTTCTACTTCTCGGATCAACTGTTCCCGCATATTGAGGCGGCGGATAAAATGGGTCGGCACGCCGATCTCGCTGAGCCGCTCAAACACGAACTCCGAGATTCTGTTGTTAATGACGCCCTTGCCATCAATTTGTGCATGTTTCTGATTGTTGAAGGCCGTAGCGTCATCCTTGAAATGCTGGATAAGCGTTCCCGGTTCCGGGCCTTCGTACAAGACCTTGGCTTTACCTTCGTAGATTCGGCGACGCCTGTTCATGCTGCCAGTCCTTTGACTAGTACTGTTGCAACTGTTGTTACTTTGCGGGATACGATCGACCCCTTGAAGGCCGGATCAAGCCCGGCAGTGAGGCAACCTTCTTTCTCTACGCGCGCTGCCAAAATTTGACATATGACATATCGGGACAACGTTGCGTCTCACATCATCTTCTTGGCAGGAGCCTAGCGGAATCGTCTGAGCGAAACAATGTTAACAAGCGGCATCAGTCTGGCGAGGTAAAGAGCTGCGGTGAACGTTACAGATCGCGTTGATTTCCGGTGTTCCACGCGCTATGGCTGNTCCCGAAATGGTTAATTTNCATATTTGNCNTAGAATTACCAAGTATAGGGCAAGTCTTTACAAGAAACTNGGAGAATAGGNANGTCNACNTTCGATGAGCGCGAAAAAGGCTTCGAGAAGAAATTTNCTCATGACCAAGATCTTAAGTTCAAAGCCGAAGCCAGACGCAATAAAATGATAGCAGAATGGGCAGCTGAAAAGCTTGGNTTCGCCGGTTNGGAAGTTGAAGACTACGTCAAAGCTGTTCGCCGTGCGGACTTTGAAGAAGCCGGTGACGATGATGTTGTCAGAAAGATTACCAAAGANTTTGAGGATAAAGGCGTCGGTGTTTCAGCTGATGAAATTCGCCAACAGCTATCTGAATTTCTGGCGCAAGCTGTGAGCGAAATTGAGGCCAGCTAGGCCGGGCTAATGGCCTGATATAACCTGAATTTCAGGAGCTCTGGTGCACAGCTGGGGACATCACATGTTGTGAGCTCGGTCCCCAAGTTGGCCGCCAGATATGCCTTATTCGTCATTTGGCTTGTTTGGTTTTAATTCGACCCGGTAGGTCGCTGAGCCTGACACACGGATGCCGCGCTGGGTGCGCGGGCTCTGGTTTCGGAGCTGTGTACTAACGTTTGCGCGGTTCATGTAGCAGGTTGATGCGATGGTTTGCAGCAGGACTTCGCATTCCTTGGCCAGCAGTTTGTAGAGATGGCGGCGACCTTGATCAGCGAGACCTGCCTGGTCGCTCATTTCCCGCGTTTCACCTTCCAGAAAAAACTGGTAACTCACTGATATATTTACAGGTTTGTCGGANCCGCCGGTGACGGGAAACGGCCNGACCCGTGATGATTGGGCTGAAGCTACTGCNGAAAATGCAATCAGACCGGCTGTGGCGCATGCAACTGTGAGTGCGCCTGCTGAACGACGGATAGCCATAATCAAACCTTCCAGTATGTGTTGTTTTCCAAAGTCATGAGACACGAGAGGCATGAATAATACGGAAAACTGGCGACAGAACTGCGCTGGTGCGTCGCTCTTTCGGTGGCAATTCTTTGANAAGGTAAACGAACAGCTGCCNGTNTTTTGCTGATGCAACTCATGTTTNGNTTGNTTTTGCGACAAGAGAGGCGGCTTCTAGGCGCACNACCTGNTCTGCAGCCTCAGCTGTTATGTNGTCTAATNAACTGCAATCATGTTCAATTTCCACGCATACTTCTATTGATCGTGTCGTCGCCGCCAAAAAGGAGCCNCCTGTCATGCCTGCCAGCGCCCAACAGCAAGAACAAATTCTTAACTGGCTGAAGGAGTCTCAAGGAGACATGCTTGCCTTGCTTGAGCAGCTGGTGAACATCGATAGNGGTTCCTACAATAAAGAAGGTGTGGATAAGGTTGGCGAGGCCGTGAAGGCATTCCTCGACGAGCACGGCGTTGGCACAAGTCGGATACCTGTCGAATCGCATGGTGACTCGTTCCGCGGGATGGTTGCAGGGACGGGTTCCAACAGACCGATCATGCTTCTGGGGCATCGCGATACGGTTTTCCCGGATGGTGAAGTTGAACGTCGCCCGTTCAAGATCGAGGGCAACCGCGCCTACGGTCCGGGCGTCGCCGACATGAAGGCGGGCGTGGTCATGAATGCGTTCGTGCTGGCAGCCTTCCAAAAATTTGGTGGTGCACCCGGTCCTCTGGTTGGCTTGTTCACCGGCGATGAAGAAATCGGATCGCCGACGTCNCGGCCTATCATCGAGAATGAAGCACGTGGCGCGCGGGTGGTGTTTAACTCTGAGCCTGGCAGACCAACCGGCAATATTGTTGTCGAGCGTAAAGGTGGCATCTTTTTCGAGGTCGAAATAACAGGTGTCGCCGCACACTCGGGTGGTGCTCACGACAAGGGCCGCAGCGCCATCGGAGAGTTGGCGCACAAGATTCAGGCCTGGCACGATCTCACCGATTACGACTCTGGCATCACTGTGAATGTCGGTCTGATCTCAGGTGGCCAGTCAGTCAACACGGTTGCGCCTTATGCAAGTTGCGGCATCGATCTACGCTATCGCCAACCGGCGGACCGGGCCGGCATCGTCGCCCGGATTATGGAGATCGCTAACAAAAACACCGTACCGGACACCAGCGCTGAGATCCGGATCAAGGGTGAGTTCGCGCCACTGGCACCGACCGAGGCNTCGGATACGTTGTTCAAGCATTACGTTGCGAGTGCTTCNCAGGCTGGTCTCTCTGTTGAAGGTGAAGCGTCGGGCGGTTGTGCCGATTCCGGTTTCACTGCCGGCGTTGGAACACCAACGGTTTGTGCGACGGGACCTATTGGGGGAAATGCGCACAGTCCCGAAGAGTATCTAGAGGTTGATAGTGTCGTGCCGCGGGCGCAGGCCTTGGCGCGGGCGATCATGACTGCTGATCAACTAGACCTGCCGGGCTAAGGGAGCTGGCTGCCTCCCGAACAAACCTTTGTTCGTTTAAGCGCTCTTGGTCCAGATGTCTATCCTCGGCAAATGGCAAGTTGGGTGCACCTGTAGCTTAGAGAATGACTAGGTCTGCTCATAGATAATGAAGGGACACGATGTGTTCATGGAGGACGCTGCTCTTGATGATCCGACGCTGCCATTTAGCAACGGCTAACTCTCGCGGAGGCGGACCGACTGTCTGTGCAAAAAGCGGTCGTCAGAGTGGAAGTCAATTTGGGCAATTCCTCGTCCGAAACTCCCTCATGAGCGGACCTTCGTGTGTGTGTCATGACTGAAAAACTGAGCGCTACGCGAGACGCGCGTCATAACGGGCTCGGGCGAGTGCTCTGCCAGCTAAGGCCGAGGCCAATATGGTGGCGAAAAACGCTGTGACCGAGATAAATGGCTGCATGCTGCTATCGCCAGCGAAGGGCGCTAGACCGGTGACTAATACAAAAGCCAGCGGGACGCCAGCGAGCATGCCCCAGGTCGAGCCGGCTTCGGCCGCACGGCGGCGACGTTCGGCATTCAGCAAGAGACGAGCAATCTCAATGTNACGCATAGCAAGCTTCTCAAGATTTGATGCAGCAGCGTAGGNTATGTGGAGCCTAGGTGATTGTCCAGATTATNGTACGTGATCTTTGCGGTAAGNCAAAGAACGAGACCAAGCGATCAGGCCTCGAATCCCGGCAACCTGTAATGTCGGCCTATNGTCTCGCGCGACGTGATGCCAAGGGCGCCCCGGAGTTAGCGACGGATATGTTTCGATCGCCACAATGAGCGACGGGCTCGAATACTGCGGCCTCGCTCGCTAAAAGTGTCGCGGGCTCAGGTATTGGCGCGGGCTATCATGACAGCTGATCAGTTTGCCTTGCCAGGTTGAGGGGGCCGGCTGCTGCCTCCCGAACAAATCTTTGTTCGTTCAAATGAACAGACACGATGTGTTTATGGAGGACACTGCTGATGATGATCCGAAGCGGACATCGCGATTGCATCTGACAAAGCAGCGCGGCAGTCGTGAGGCACTGAAATTGGCGCCGGCAGGTATTGCACTGCCAGCACCGTACATCTTCTACTTTGCCGTCTGCTTCACTTCGCTGTAATCGCCACGCAGTTGCAGCTTGATGGTTGACGGTTTCTTGTCGCGGTTTCGCCAGAACCAGCCATGATCACCGGCAAATGGCGTTGTGAAGCTACCCTCACCGCCTTGCTTGCCCCGAACCTTCTTATAGGTGACAGCTTGGCTTCCTTTGCCGTGAGCATGCAGGTCAAAGTTCATGCGACCGCCCTCAGCTGACCATTTGTAGTGCGCGGTCGCGCCTTTCTTCATCGTCAGCTTCAGTTCCATCGCCTTGCCGGGCTCAAGTGTAAAAGTCACCTCGTNCTTCCATGTTTNCTGCGCATGGGCAGAGGACACGAACAGCTTGAAGATCCTTTCGAAAGCGTTCGACTGGTTGCCGTGCTTCTTCTTATCTTCCTCTGCTTCTTTCTCAAGACTGTTCTTGATTTCACCCATCTCGGTTAGGCCAAGAACACGGCCTGCACCTGTTGGATCAATCGCGTACTCGGCCGGTAAGACAACTGTGACGAGAATAACGATCGCTGCGATGAATGCGATAATCGTGGAACGCAACAATTGCGCTGAACTCGGAAGCTCTTCCGGGGCTGTTTTTTCAGAATTGAACATATCGTAGTTTCCTCAACTTTATGCGCCGACGAAGTAGCCGGTGATCTGGTAGCCCATGAGGACGAAACCCATAGACATCATGACAACATTTGCGGTGTAAGCTTGGCGCCNGAAGGCTTCTGTTTTTCGCCAATACCCCATGAAGATAAGGATCAGGGCGAGCGCCATAAGCTGACCAATCTCAACACCAACGTTGAAGGCCAGCAGGTTGGGCAACAGGCCATCTTCCGAGATCTTGTATTCAAGAATCTTGGTAGCGAGACCTAGACCGTGACAGAAGCCAAAGATCAGTGTCGCCGCTTTGGTATTGGGTTGGAAGCCGAACCAACGCTGATAAGCCCCCATGTTGTCGAGCGCTTTATAGACGACCGACAGTCCAATGATGGCATCAATGATGTAGGCATTGACGTTCCAACCGAAGTAAACCCCGGCAAGCATTGTNGTTGAGTGNCCGATGGCAAACAGACTGACATAGATNGCCACATCCTTCATCTTGTAGAGGAAGAANACGACGCNNAGCAGAAANAGTATGTGNTCGTACCCNGTGATCATGTGTTTGGCACCAAGGTAAGTGTAGGGGATTAAATGCACCCCCCAGATTTCTTGTACATAGCCCGCGTCACCCGGGGTAACGTTGTGGGCTAAGAGCTGACCGCTCGTAATNGACAAAGCAGCAGCNGTTAGCAGCAGGACAAGCGCAACCCGATGGGTCGAGCNTATCNCACCGGCAAAGACCAGTGGCATGAGTTAAAACTCCGTCGTTGATTGATTTGAATTTGGAACTCAGAAATCAATCAGGCGCGTGGCGGTTTCCTTGGAGGATCGGGCGCGTCAGAAACGGCACTGACCATAAAAGGTCGCCACCGGACGCGTTTCACCGGGACAATGGCTTCTTGAAGGGGGCGCAATAGAACCCCTGGGCTGTGATCATGATCGATTGTATCGTGATGATGACCATGGATGGCCCACCAGAGATCTTCAGCTAAGCCGTGGGAATGACCATGATCAGCCACCATCTCGGCGTGCTCAGTAAGCACTTCCGCAACGCGTGGGCTATGATCGGTAGTCGGAGCAAGAGACCAAGCCAGCACGGCTACGCAAAGCAGGATGCGAAGGCAATATCCAGCCTTGACTGCAAGCACTTTCAATGGCTTTGCCACGATAGCTCTCTCGTCTCACGCCGCGTGAAATTAGCAAACGAACGCCAGATAAGCGGATTTGTGCGCCTATTCAAGCTGTTTTCATGGAATATTGTTCGATCTGTGACCAGAGAGCTGCCTAGCAGGTGGGAAAGGCGCGGTCGGACTTCATTGCAAGTTCGGTTATGGCCAAGGCCAGAAAAAGTCATTCTGAACCCATCGAGTCCGCCCTTAAGTGCAGAAGTGGAAACGATGTCATCACATTGGTCTTTTAGCTCACGGCCCACAAGTAAAGAACTCGGCTTGAGCGCATCAGCTCCGCTTCTGGGGGGTAAAAGCCGAACCGATCTGCTTAGCCGCTCGATGANANAGAGCAGAGATATGAAGGAGCAAATCGTGGGACTTCTCTCAGTCANTCAATCGCGCTATCTCCGCGTTCAACTCTTCTGGCGTGAATGAAGTNGAAANTCAGCCGATNAATTCGAGTAGCTNANTNANTTGCAGCCGTGANNGNTTTGCCNTNANANATTAGTCGCAACATTTATGNGCTGTCCGGCAAAAGCANGAAACATCGATTGAGNTGTCCGCCANCTGCTTTGCCTTTTCCAGCTCTNGGCNAATTNCTNCTAGGCTCTTGCTGTCNCCAAGACGTTCGCAGCATTCCGCNTAGCCCAGCAANCTCCAGATATTATTCGGATGCTGTGAAGGTCGAACCAACGTNTCGTCCAGACCTAGATCGGCGCGGTAGACGCTTGCCGCCTCATCAACGTGACCTTGCTCCAGAAGNAGCGCACCCAACGCATGACGCGGCGGCATCATCCAAGACCATGGCTCTGAATAGTTGAGAGTNTCATAGAGATCGACAGCTTCGCGTAGATGCGTGAAGGCAACGTCGTAATTTCCTTTCCGGTATTCCAGCTCACCGGCCAACATAGGCCCGGCGACTGAGAGAATATCCCGACTTTCGTTATGGAAGACGATGCGTTCGTCCGGGAGTGCGGCGACCGCCNTCTGCAGCAAGTTCTGTTGTTGCTGTGCTTCCTCAATGTTTCCCAGCACCGCATGTGCAATGCCTTTGGCATACTGCCAGAACGCATGAGTGACGCAGAAGAGTTCTGGATCCTCCGGCAAGGGGGCATCGAGAATTTCCTNCCACTTGCCAAAACGGACTAGGACGTGCGCTTTCATTCCGTAAAATGCTTCCAGGTAGTTTACCAGAAATGCATTGTCGACGCGCAAATATTCGGGNTTGACCGTCGTTTCCATCTCGTTCGCGGCCCGTAGTGCCGGCTCAAACTGGCCGGAAAACAATGCGCCGTAGAGTTGGAAATGTAGATTGTGGAGCAGGTAGATATAGTAAATGCCTAGCTCACTATCGACTGCGAGGTATTTCTTGTCAGCCTCTGCCGCCTCGATGTTTGAGGCGATCGTCTTCTCATATTGACCGCACAGGACATAGATGTGTGACGGCATGTGAATGAGATGGCCAGCGTCGGGCAACAGTGGGCGAAGCTTGTCTGAGGCTTCCAGCGCACGCTCAGGTTCTGGCGACATCTCCATGATGTGAATATAGAAATGCAAAAGGCCGGGATGTTGCACATCGCCGTTCTGTTCCAGGCGCTCCTGAGTGGATTCAATAATCTCGATAGCTTCTTCGGTATCTGTGCCATCGGCTGGAACACGATCCCGTAAGTTCCAAAGCTGCCAGGGCGTTCGCACCATCAGCGCTTCGGCCGTCAGCGCACAAACATCATAATCCTCCGGGAATTCACGATATACTTTCCGCATCGCATCNGCGTAGTCATCGTCCCACTGGGCGAGGATTTCGGGGTCATCGATCTCGCTTTCCTGAAATCGCTGCGTGAGGGCCTTNCATAGGGCTTGCTCCACCGGGGTCGCGTTTCCAGATGCCGCAATCTCAACCGCCTTGCGGGACTGCTCGTAAGTCGTGGCGATGATCTGCGGGAGCGCATGCGGCGGCATTTTTGCCCAGGGGATATTGTAATAGGGACCAGTTGCGTAGGCGATGCCCCAATAACCCATGGAACAGTCCGGATCGAGCTCGATGGTCTGTTGGAAGCAACGGCGCGCTTCCTTGTGATGGAAGGCATAACACCATTTCAAACCACGATTAAACCAGATCTCGGCTTCTTTCGAATTTGTAGAGANGGAACGCGTGTAATCACCGAGTGCAAAATAAGGTTCCAAATCTGGNTCTCCTGTTAGCGCGNCCGAAGGATTGNAACGCCCGCCTTATGGCATTCAACATNACGATCCATTTTTGGCACAGCTTGAGNAAATTGCAACGGCTGGTCNTGGCACCTCAATGGAACTGGCAGTTGTCAACTATGTCGCCTTTTAGCCATAGCGCCGGGCGACACGTGAGCTTGTCCGGTATCGTCCGACGACGGGGCGGCTGAGCAGAGGGCGATAGGGAGGTGGCGAAAAGGCAATTGAAGGGACGAGACTGTGACGGCTGTTATTCCTTTAATGTTTCTCATATTTNTCGCGGCGCCAANGTNTTCTGTAANCCTGACTGCATACTTGTTGGATGGCCGGAGGGGCATCGTTCCTGCAATCTTCTTGGGAATAGTTGCACCATTCGTCGCTTACATAGTGTTGGTTGCTTTGGCCANATCCGGCCTGCTGCCGCGTGCAGAAATTAAAGATCTTCTCGGGATTGGCGGCGCACTTTTTATTGCCTCCGCAATTGTAGCTCTGGCGCCGACAGNAACCTACGTCCTCGGATACAAAGCATATAAACGCTACCGAGCGCGCCGCAAATCGATGATGGAACTGGTCCTGCTAGCGATAACGACCAGTTATCTTTGCATGGTGATGTTTTATACAATTNGCTTCGGCGAACCGTTGCTTCTGGCAACGGCTGTGGCCGTGGGAAGCATCGTGCTTGGCATCGCTATTACCTTGGATCTGGCAATTGGAGAATAAGAAGTTTTCCGGCTTGGGTCCTTGCTAGCTNCAATAAAAATACGAGCTTCTGGGAGCCCAAGGATATCCGTCAGGACGAAATGCTTTGCCAGTCGAGGTTGACGCATTGTTCTCAGCAAGAACTTAGCNTCGCTTACCCNAATCGATCGCGCATANGTTGTTGCATNCGCTCCTGTGCCTCTTCAGAGCCGTCGTGGAATGTGCCGAATAACTGATCCATCGGCGCGATCGTGCCACCATAGTTGCATTCGAAATACTTGTGGTGGAGGTAGTGAAAGTAGCTGTTGCTCTCAATGCCAACGTCATCTGTGAGAAGGATCTTCTCATAGCCGGTATGGCTCATGGTGGCGTTGAACACGGCGAACTGAAGTTGATACAGCGCATTGAGCGGATGTAACGCAAGAATCCACTGGATGCAGACGGTCGAGAAGTAGATTGCAAGTTCGACCGGGTGCATTGCGAGACCGGAGAACGGGCCCACCTCGATATTGTAGTGGTGAATGCGATGAACGGATTTATAGAGGGGGCGCCAGTGCAGCACGCGGTGCGTGAAATAGAAGTGGGTTGAGTGGATCACGGGCATGATTAGCAACAACACGATAAACCAAACCCAGAAGCCGGTTGAGTTCTCGGCAATTGGCAGAAAGCCGAGAACATCATTAGCGAACAGCCAATAGGTTGCGACTTCATAAACTGTGAAAATTGGAACGGCATATCCGAGCGTTCGGAACATGTTGTCCCGCACTTGGTCACCAAACATAAATCGCTTGTTGTTAGTCGCGAACGGTCTGTTGGAGAACTGGAGTTTATCGCCCTGCTGTTTGTAGTTGTACAAATAGACGTGGAGGCCGNCAAAGTAGGCGAGTGTAAGAGCAAGATTGCGAACCAGCAGNAATGCAATCCACCAAATTTCCAGCGTCTTCATTTGCTCCAGGTCTGGCGTCAACCAATACCAAGTGGCGGCAGAGATGAGCAGGACGAGTGCATTCAAAGGCCATAGGTAACCTGGAAACCCCACGAACCATTTGGCAATTGTAAATGGGCGTGGCGGCCAAGCATAAATCGGTGGAAGTTTGATCAGCTGATCAGGGCGCCAGTCCCCACGCGCGTTTCGATTGTTTGCGCTTTGATCTGCCATGTACTGCCTCCCAAGCCAACACGGTCTCGTTTAAGCGCACTATTGCTCCAGATGGATATTTTCGGCAAGACTGAGGTGATTGAGATGCCAGCCCATTGCAGCTCTCGGCGGTCATGCTGTGTAGGCGCGTCTCCATTCCCGGAGGGCCAGAAGAATTGGTCTTAAGGTCTGCCCTTGCTTTGTTAGGCTGTATNCAACATGGGGCGGCACAACCGGGAAAACCTTNCGGGAAATCAGACCATCACTTTCCAACTCCCGAAGTTGCTTGGTCAGCATTCGTTGTGTGACGTTACCGACTTGCCTCTTGAGTTCGTTGTACCTCAGAGGTCCATCAAGCAAGTGGTAGAGAGCGACGCCTTTCCACTTGCCACCTATTCTTTCGAGCACAGCTTCAACAGGGCAAATACCTGAACCGTCACAAGCGTCAATCGCCATGGTTCCTCCTCAGGATACTTTTTGTGCCTACAGCACAAAACTGTGCGTACTTGTNTAAATGCTGCTTAGTCAGTACCCCGGTTGGTGAGCGATCACAAGGAGAGGGCCAATGGCGAAGCTGAAAATTGTTGCGAACATTCACGCTATGTCTGACGTCAGCCCCTCCGGAACAAACTGAGAGCATTTCTTAACAGAGTGTTTTTTAGGCTCATCCTCACGACTGAGGAGTGCCATATGG
>NZGY01000063.1 GCA_002689605.1 Filomicrobium sp. | reverse complement strand
TCCAGGGTCTCGGTAACGTCGTCAGAGATGTGACGCAGACCGCCGCCGCAGTGATGGCAGGTTGCGCCTGGGTCCAGCACGACAGTTTCACGAGCTATGGGTGAAACTGGTGTTCGGGCTGTTTGAAAGCTGGCGGTTCATCTGGTTGGTTTGATGGCCGGTGCGCTCGCGTCAGGCTATCCGGTGGCATTCGCTCTACCGGGCTCTGCAATTCTCTCTGTTTTGCTGGCAGCCGGATGTGGCTATCTCTTTGCAGGCGACGTTGATGCTTATTTTTCTCAAGGCGGCCCCTCGGATTGGCTGAGCTCTGGTGTCACAAATTTCCGAGGCATCTACTGGGAGGTTGAACGAGACACGCTCATAGCCATCCCACTGTTTGTCTTTATGGGGATTATGCTGCAGCGCTCGCGTATCGCGGAAGACTTGCTGGTGGCTATGGCGCAGCTGTTTGGCCCAGTGCCAAGCGGCCTTGGTATTTCCGTTATCTTCGTTGGCGCACTACTGGCGGCCACGACTGGTATTCTGGGTGCAACTGTTGTCGCGATGGGGCTGATCTCGCTGCCAGCAATGCTGCGCAAGAACTACTTACCATCCCTCGCCACAGGTGCAATTGCAGCTTCCGGAACTCTGGGTCAGATCATCCCGCCGTCGATCGTTCTCATCATCCTCGCTGACCAGTTGGCCAGTGCAGTCGATCAGGCCGGAACACCGCGCAAAGCACTCTACAAAGAAACAACCGGCAACCTGACGATGCCATCTGAGTTCGGGGTTGTCTCCACCAGCGCTGGAGAGATGTTCTTGGGCGCACTGGTCCCAGGGTTGGTCCTGGTTGGCCTCTACATGACCTACGTCCTGATCCTTGGTCTCATTCGGCCCAAGATGGCTCCATCCGTGGAATTCGAAGGTAAATTGGACAGCCGTTTCTTCCTTCGCGTTGGTTTCATTCTAATCCCACCTCTTACGTTGATCTTCGCTGTCCTCGGATCGATCATCACCGGCGTTGCAACTGTCAATCAAGCAGGAGCCATCGGCGCCGTTGGCGCGATGATTATGGCGGGCTATCGGCTTTGCGAAGGGAAGAAGACAGCACTTATTCCTGCATTGATGGCGCTCGGCTCACTTGTTGCCATCGGAATTATCACGAACAACTTCCAGATCAACGTCAAGAACATCAAAACTGATGAAGATGTTGTTGGCTTAACGTTGGCTGTCATTGCCGTTGTTATTTTCCTTGCAGCGTTTGTCTGGAGCGGTTGGCGAACATACAAGATCGATGACACGCTCAACGGTGTGATGGTTGAAACGGCCAAGACCACTTCTCTTGTCTTCATCATTCTTCTCGGCGCTGCGATGTTGACAGCAGCCTTCCGCGCGTTCGGCGGGAAAGAGCTCGTTCGCGAGTTCCTTACCAGTCTGCCAGGTGGATTCTGGGCTCAGTTCATCATTGTTATGGCCGTGATATTCATCATGGGCTTCTTTCTCGACTTTATCGAGATTGCAGTCGTTGTTGTTCCCATCGTTGCACCGATCCTGCTGATGGATCCATCCGCCAATATCACCGCCGTTTGGCCTGGCGTAATGATCGGATTAAACATCCAGACTTCGTTCCTTACTCCAACCTTTGGATTTGCGCTTTTCTACTTGCGCGGGGTCGCACCTGCGGTGGTGCGCACAGCTCAAATGTACAAGGGTGTGATTCCGTTCATTGCTCTGCAGCTTGTGGCCCTTGTCATCGTGGGCAACTTCCCGTCACTGGTGAACTACCTTCCGGCCCGGAACTTTCTGACTTCGGAAGTGGCACCGCCGCCACGTAACCCGGGCATGCAACACTGCATTGAGGAGTATAATTTTGCGCAGTTTGCGACGAACGCACCCACGATCAAGCAATCGATTTCAGAAGCTCAAAAACTGGATGTCAGTTACCCTCCACGTCGGATGAGCCGTGATCTCTCCCGCGGCTTCGAAAGTGCTGGCAAAGTGTTTACCTTGGTTGAAGA
The DNA here is from genome assembly GCA_002689605.1 of Filomicrobium sp. Classification (GTDB taxonomy): domain Bacteria; phylum Pseudomonadota; class Alphaproteobacteria; order Rhizobiales; family Hyphomicrobiaceae; genus Tectiglobus. Next base: position 22,355 of record NZGY01000063.1, on the reverse strand, counting down.
TGTGAAAAAGGCGGAAGCTGCAGTTGCTGCCAAAGTTGGCAATTATCGTCCGCTTCACCGTGAGGTCCGGGCGATCCAAAAGCGTGCCAACGCTATCAAAAAGCACATCAAAGAGTTGAACACAGAAAAGGGACAGGCACGCGGCGATAAGAGTGTCATCGCAAGACTTGACGCTGAAATCGCCAAGCTGACAAAGCAACAGAAAGCAATCGAAGCAACCATCCCAGATAGCTGGGCGTCTGAAAATAAAGCATTCGTGGCTTTGCAGAAGGTTGAGAGCAATGCACGGCGCAAGTATCGCCGCGGTGTCGATACCGCCTATGCGTCCGTAGGTAAATCTGTTGCTGTCATAGAATCGACCGATGATCTCATCGCGCTTGAAAAGAGTGTCAAAGGCTTAGGCGTCATTATTAATAGCCAAGACGCGACTAAAGCGGCAGAACAGATCCAAGCAGTTCGTACAGCACTCCGGAAAGTGGAGGGCGCAAACGACATTCGCTCGGCCCTTGGCAAGGCACGTCGTGAACTAAGGCGCAAAACGGTCAACGCCGAGAAAACGCGTGCTGCTTACGATGATGCCGTAAAGAGATACGACGCCCAACTGGTGTGGCGCAAACGGGCAAAAACTGAGCTTCTCCCCGGTCTGACAAAGTATGATGCAGCCATTCGCGATACGATTGGACTGCGACAGCAACCGCGGCTGCCTCGCGAGCAAGCGCTTTACGTAGCAGCCTGCAACTCAGGTCACAGAGATATCGCACTAAGTTTCTGAGGATTGGGCGTATTTAGTGCCAGCCCTACAATTACGAACGTGCCAAGGCGGTAATCACCGCCTTGATTGACGGTGCGCCCTTTCGGCACCTACGCTCTTACACAGTACTTCTATTCGGCAGCGAGGGACAATATCATGGCCGTCAATACCATCACCGGACGCTCTGCCTTCTTAGGCCTACTGAAAGATGAAGGCATTACACACCTCTTTGGCAATCCGGGTACAACTGAATTGCCCGTGATGGATGCGCTCAAAGACCATATGGATTTGACTTACGTCCTTGGCTTGCAAGAGTCTGTGGTCGTCTATATGGCCGATGGTTATTCGCGCGCTTCTGGCGAACTCGTTGCCTGTAATGTTCATGTCGCGCCGGGCCTCGGCAATGCCATGGGTGCTCTCTACGGCGCAAAGTTCACAGGAACGCCNATGATNCTGACCGCTGGNCAGCAAGAGCTTGGCCACGGNNTGACNGANCCTCTCCTCTATGATCCGCTNGTCCCGATCGCTGAGCCAATGGTNAAGTGGGCNGTTGAAGTNCCNCGTCTCGAAGACCTTCCACGNATTGTGCGNCGCGCAGCAAANATTGCAACAACNCCACCAACCGGNCCCGTATTCATNTCATTGCCGGGCGATATCCTNAANAATGAAGCGGGNCTNGATCTCAGTGTATCGACTCGCATTGACACCCGCGTNCGCCCAACNGATGACNCNCTNAAAGCNCTTGCCGAGCGTATTCTGAANGCAAAGAACCCNGTTATCATTCCNGGNGATGAAATCGTTAAGAGNGANGCANTNNANGNNGCNGCNAANTTNGCNGANACNCTCGGNGCNCCNGTCTTCCAACANAGCGTNCCNTANGGNGCNCANTTCCTCTCTGAGCATCCNTGCTACATGGGTGGNTTNTCTCGCGATCAGAAGCAAGTGCGNGGTGTGCTTGATGATTACGANCTCATGATCGTACTCGGTGCTGATCCGATCCGNATGTCGGTNTGGAGCGAGACCGANCCAATGCCGGANAANCTNNCANTCGTTCACATNGGNNTNGTNGATTGGGANATTGCCAAGAACTATGCNGTTGANCTTGGCATCAAAGCNGATGTTGGAGCGACANTGGAAGCGCTGNTACCGGTCTTGGCGGATACTGGCGGTGAGCAACTTGCCACGAGGGCCAAAGCNGCCATNGCCGGNTTNNGCGAGAAGAACTGGACGGCGAAGCGCAAAGACCTNGTNGCCAAGATTTCTGAAAGATCTNCTGTTTCNCCAATNGATCCGGATTGGCTGTGTCTGTCGNTAGCCGAGACNCTTCCCGAAGATGGTGTNGTTGTCAATGAAGGCCTCACCTCGGCGCGCTATCTGAATGATCTTGTACCTTACCGTGATCGGTATGGCTTCCACGGACTGGCAGCTGGCGGAATTGGCTGGGGCGTCGCTGCTGCTGTTGGCGTTGCTATGGCTCAAGCGCCACGGCGTACCTGTTGTTTCTCTGGCGATGGCAGNGCGATGTATTCAATCCAGGCCCTTTGGTCNGCAGCNAATCANAACCTGCCCATTACGTATGTNATCGCCAATAACGGTGGGTANCGGATCCTTAAACAGCGCTTGCTGGCATTCCATGGCAATGATCATTACGTCGGCATGGACATCGAAAAGCCATGTATCGACTTCTGTGAGTTGGCGAGTTCACTTGGCATGCGTGCGCGACGGATCGATGATCCTGCTGAGCTGCGGCCAGCNCTTGAGGAATCGTANNAGGCAGATGGACCAACACTCCTGGATGTTATGACCGACGGGACGGTGTGACNTCTACCAAGCGCTTGTTTGTNAATANGTGGCAATTGTAGTGGGAGCTTGGAAAACGGCAGCGTTTCCGGTNGNTGTGCGTAATTGACGTGCAGCCCCTCGCTACATCCTACTTCTGATATATCTNATNACCAGCTGGTTTGCGACCGCCGGCGCACTTTGCTGGTTGNGAGGCTTTCGGTAGCTTCGNCANCATCTGGATCATNACTCTTTNGAAGGTGNCGCGCTTTGAGCGAGCTAACAGATAGTATCATCGTCGATACGACTAAGCGCATCTTTGNCGACTTATGCGATCCTCAGACAGTCAACGCCGCAAAGGATGAAACTTGGAAGTCTCAGCTTTGGTCGGCACTGGAGGACAATGGCTTAACGCTGGCTTGGATACCGGAAGATCGGGGTGGTGTTGGTGCGTCCATGGCGGATGGCTTTGATGTCATCCGCGTTGCCGGCCAATATGCCGAACCGGTCGCACTCAGCGAGACTTTGCTCGCTGGCTGGTTGCTCGCACGCGCAGGTCAAGACATCGAGGCTAATGGCGCATTGACCGTAGCCCCTATGCGATATGACGAAACCNTTGACTATGACGGCAGCAAATTATCTGGCACTNCCCGAGCAATTCCCTATGCAAAAGCTGCTCGACAAATCGTCGTCTTTGCAAAGATGGGTGAAGCTAATGTGATTGCGATGGTATCGCCAGCAAACTGCAAGATGATTGATCGCAACGCCAATCTAGGCGGCGAGCGGTTTGATGTTACTTTTGACGGCGTAGCTCCGTTAGCAGTCTACGACCTGCCCGGTTGGCTNACGCGAGATACGTTCNACTGGCTCGGCGCGGCAATTCGTTCATCCCAAATGACCGGGGCATTGGAGACGATTCTCGCAATATCAACGCAGTATGCGCAGGACCGCGAAGCTTTCGGCAGGCCANTCTCTAAGTTCCAAGCCGTTCAACACAACCTGGCTGAACTCGGGGGNGAAGTTGCAGCGGCCTTAGCGGCTTCCGGCTCGGCGGCGGACACTGTGGATCGGGAATCCGACAATCACGATGCGCTTTTCTTGGAGATTGCCAGCGCNAAGATCCGCATAGGTGAAGCAGTGAATAATGGAGCTGCAATAGCGCATCAGGTCCACGGCGCTATCGGATACACAGGTGAGCACATCTTACAACGGTTTACTCGGCGCATGTGGGGCTGGCGGGACGATTTCGGCAGCGAGGCTGAGTGGGCAGTTGAACTCGGCAATCTTGTTGCTAGTGAAGGTGCGGATGAACTCTGGCCGAAACTTGCGACCCGCTAATCAGTTTCTGGAATGATGTGGCAGTTAACAGCCCGACTTCACGTTCGAAAGGTCATTGAATGCAAACTGCGATTCAGTTCGACGCCCTAAGACTTCCTTCCAAAACCGCAACGTTGCGGGAGGAAGTTCGAGAATTTATTGCGGATGAAATTGCCAACGGAACTATCAACCCGTCAGCAGGTCTGCAGGGTGAGTCATTCGATCGAGATTTTTCCCGGCGCGTTGGTGCCAAGGGTTGGATCGGTATGACTTGGCCCAAAAAGTATGGCGGCCATGAAAGATCCCACTTAGATCGCTACGTTGTTACCGAGGAACTTCGAGCAGTAACAGCACCAACCTGGGCTCATTTCGTTGCTGATCGCCAGAGCGGTCCGGTNATTCTCAAGTATGGTGACGAAGATCTCAANGCGACAATCCTTCCAGCAATTTGCCGAGGTGAACTCGCCTTCTGCATTGGCATGAGTGAACCTGGGTCAGGCTCGGATTTGTTTGCTGCNTCCGCACGTGCAGAGAAAACAGACGANGGCTGGTCGTTNAACGGCACAAAAGTTTGGACGTCTAACGCGCATCAGGCTGACTACATGATTGGCCTATTTCGAACGTCTCCACCAACGAAAGACAATCGCCGGCATGGCCTGACGCAATTTTTGATCAACATGNAGTGGCCAGGAATTAAGATCAATCCAATCCTACAAATGTCNGGCCAGCACGATTTTAACGAGGTCGTCTTCGAAGACGTTAAGGTTCCAGGGAACCATCTTCTTGGTGAGATTGATGGAGCCTGGAAACAGGCCACAAGCGAACTCGCTTACGAACGTAGTGGGCCCGAACGCTTTATGGAAACACTTTACGTTCTGGTCTCGCTCATTAAGGCGGTTGGNGATAAGCCTGATACTCGAGAGGCTGAAGGTATCGGTCGCATGGTCGCGCAACTACATACTTTGCGACGGATGTCTGTCTCGGTTGCAGGCATGCTTGAGGCCGGCAAAGAACCTGTTCTTGAAGCATCGATCGTTAAAGACGTCGGTACATTATGGGAACAGGAACTGCCTGCCAAGGCTCGTGACCTTGCTGCATTTGNGAAGCCAAAACCNGGCAATGAAGCTGAATTTGAGGACATCATGGAATTTGCAACTTTGGTTGCACCGAAGTTCACAATCCAAGGCGGCACGACCGAGGTTCTTCGCGGGATTATCGCGCGTGGTCTTGGCTTGAGATAAGNGTTNGAAACGGCAGCCAGGAGGGTCCGTTGCCGGATATCGCAAAGTTACTTTGGCCGAATGCGGTCGCAGTGATCGGTGCTTCACCGAATGAGATCTCACTGCGCGGCATGATTATGTCTGTGCTTATTAGTCAACCATTCGCCGGCAATGTATATCCAGTCAACGCAAGCCACGCCGAAGTTCAGGGCCGTAAGGCATATGCAGCAATCGCTGAGATCCCTGAACAAGTAGATCTTGCCGTTTTGATCATCCCGGCGGAGTTTGTCGTTGATGAACTGGAACGATGCGGTCAAGCCGGCGTCAAAGCTGCTGCAATCATTACCTCGGGATTTGCGGAACAGGCCGACGAAGCAACCGTTGAAATGCAGCGCCGCCTCAGCGACGTCATCGAGAAATACGATATGGCTGTGNTCGGCCCAAACGCGCAAGGGTATGCCAACTTTGCGGCATCGCTTTGCCCAACGTTCAGTCCAGCGCTGCTTGAGCCGAAGCTATCCCTCATACCTGAGTGGCACCACGATGGGGGGCGGGTCGCTGCAATCGCCCAAAGTGGAGCACTTGGATTTTCATTTTATGATCGCGGGCGTATGCGTGAACTTCCGTTCCGCTACGTGGTGACCACAGGGAACGAAGCCGGTCTNCACGCCTTTGATCTCGTCGATTACATGTTGGACGAGGGTGAGACCGATGTTTTCATACTATTNCTTGAGGACATTCGCGACACCCAGGTCTTCAGACGCGTCGCTGAGAAGGCCCTAAGCCAAGGCAAGCCCATCATTGCTGCCAAGGTTGGAGCATCTGAGGCTGGTCAACTATCTGCTGCGTCGCATACCGGTGCCTTAGCCGGTTCGCATCGTATCAACCAGGCAATGTTTGACTACTATGGCATCGTGACTGCTCGCGATCAGGACGAGATGATTGATTTGGCTTCAGCATTTCTCGCCAACCGCAATCGTCTGCCAAGTGGAAACAATATTGGTATAAGCTCGGGCACAGGCGGCGGTGCCGGCTGGCTGTCGGACGCTTGCCATGCCAATGGCCTCAACGTGCCTGAACTGGANGCCGAAACGCGCGCTAANATTGACAAAGTCTTGCCGCCCTACGGATCATCGCGCAATCCAGTNGATGGCACAGCGCAGGCTATTCGTGAAGTTGGGTACGCAAGACTTCTGAGTATGGTCGGTGAGAGTGAACGCATTGATGCGCTCGCAATGATCACGTCGGCTGTCGCAGANGAGGCTTACTACAGAGAGAAAGAGAACTTTCTGAATGTNGGGCAAACGTCTACGAAACCGATCGTAGCCTGGACATATACGTGGCCTAAGCAGACAACGGCTGCACTGTTTGCTGAGGCCGGTTATCCGCTTATGAGCAATCTCAGCAATGCTGCTCTGGCGCTCTCCTCAATGCTAAAGTATCGGCAGCGAAANGATGCTTTTGTTCGGCCATTGGTTTGCGCCGATAAGACNNGCTCAGAGCGANCATCTGAAGCACTTACCGAGTTNGNTGCAAAACGCCTGCTTGCTGAACACGGCATTGGNGATGGCAAAGGTCGGCTNGTAACGTCAGCAGCAGNAGCGGCAACGGTCGCAGCGGANTTTGATGGTCCGACAGTGCTTAAGATCCAGTCGGTAGACATTCTCCATAAGACNGAAGCAGGTGGTNTCGCACTTAATCTCNAGACAAGCGATGAGGTGTCCATTGCATACGAACAGGTCACCCGAGCCGCTCAAACCTATATGCCGNAAGCACTNGTTTCCGGAGTTCTNGTGGAGCCGATGTCGGCACCTGGCCANGAGATGATCTTNGGAATGATNCGAGATGANGCATTTGGNCCTATGATNATGATCGGTTTGGGGGGNATATTCGCGGAAATTCTGGATGACGTGGTATTCTTTCCACCCGTTGGAAACCAAAGTGCGGCATTNGACCAGATAAAGAGATTGAAGGGTTCTGCGATCCTTTCCGGAGTGCGAGGTCGCCCCGCTGCTGATATCCATGCGCTAGCAGAGCTTATTGTTTCACTATCAAACTTTGTTGCCNAGCATGGATCAGATATCGCTGAAATTGACCTCAACCCCGTGCTTGTTCACNACCAGGGCAACGGTGTATCGATCGTCGATGCACTCATAACAAGAACTCAAACGCATTAACGCGAGGAAACATCATGGCTGACNCACCCGATCTTGGCACAAGCTTGAAGGACTTCGTCGCAACCGTTGAGATCCAGCGCCCACCGCATAACTTTTTCGACTATCACCTCATCCAACAACTCGCAGACACATTCGAGNAGCTCGACAAGGACGAGAACTGCCGGGCAATTGTGCTCTGCGCACAAGGAAAGTCTTTCTGCGCCGGAGCNAATTTNGGGGATGGNAAGAGNCTAAGTTCNGANGGNAGCGCGAAGNANGCACCCAACACTGGAGCNGCTGGNCANCTNTATATGGAAGCTGTTCGTCTNTTTGCNTGCAAGAANCCNGTCGTTGGTGCAATCCANGGTGCNGCNATTGGTGGNGGATTCGGGNTATCTTTGGTNCCNGANTTCCGTGTNGGTTGCNCTGAATCNCGNTTCGCTGCAAACTTCACAAGACTCGGGTTCCACCCTGGTTTNGGCTTGACGGCGACCTTGCCCCGGGTCATCGGTCAGAACAAGGCTGCTATGATGTTTTATACATCTCGCCGCATCAAGGGTGAGGAAGCCTTGGAGATGGGACTTCTTGATCAGCTCGTGCCTCTCGAAAATGTCCGTAGCGCTGCCTGGGATCTGGCTCGGGAAATTGCGATCAACGCACCACTCGCTCTTCTTTCGACACGCGCTACGATGCGCGGTGACCTAGCGGAGATGGTACGCAAGGCAACCGATCATGAACTGCAGGAGCAGACATGGCTTCGCAAGACGGAGGACTTCCGCGAAGGTGTGGCAGCGACTTCTGATCGACGTATACCTAACTTTGCCGGCCGATGACGGTCGCGGCAGCCCCGNGCCCAGTTCCAAGCCGACCGCTTGCAACCCTGGCCGGGACCTTTGCCGCACAGTGGATTACAGGCTTTGGTTTCGTNGCGTTTACGNTGCTNGCGCCATTCCTNGCTCTTGAGACAGGGCTANAGGCCAATGANTTNGGNCTGAGCGTNACGTTCTTTTTNATCGGAACNGCNNTNTCNAGNCCTATGGCNGGNACCATGATCCGGCANGTNGGCAGNGTGGCNACGCTTGTGACNGCCNTGAGNTTCATGGCCTGTGTNTTTCTCGTGTGTNTGGNNGGCACATGGTGGTCGGTNATGCTNGCCTCTTTCCTGTTTGGNCTNGGNTACGGGCCNCAAGGACCAGTCGGCATGACNTTGGTCACCCAGCAAACGCCGACTGCNCGGCGNGGCTTGTTTCTGTCGNTACGTCAGGCTGCCCAACCNTTTGCTGCTGTCATTGCGGGGNGNGTANTGCCACCAATGATGGCNTTAGTTGGNTGGCAGGCNGGAGTNATCACGGCTTCGACNGTGTTGGCTGTTGGTGCNCTTATGGTGATCGTGGCCTCTCCGATNTTCAGNGTGCANCAATGGAANCCTTCTNCCGACCAGTNCACAACNNCAANGATCNAANCGCNATCTNACNTCGATTGTANGNTACTTCGCGATTCCANNTGGCTTGAGNNTNCTTTTNGGCGCNGGNNTNATTCTTGCCGTCTCGCAAATGGCGATGATGATCTANTCTTTTTTNTTCCTCATCGAAGTNGTNAANCTCACTCCGATTCAGGCTGGTATATTCGTGTCNAACCANCAANTNGCNGGNATGATNGGGCGNCCTGTGTTTGGTCTNATTTGTGANTATTCTGGNCGNTCNATGCAGGTACTTGGNTTCANCTCACTCNCNACAATNCTAACNATTGTCGGGCTNAGCTACGCNGANNCCGGAATGCCNACNTGGCAACTGTTNGGGNTAGCNATNGCNACAGGTATCGCCGGTCAGACNTGGAATTCTGTNTTTACNACGGCNATGAGTTANCGNGTNTCGCCTCANCGCCTCACNGAGTTNAANGGNCGTGCCTTCTCTTTTCTTTCATTCGGNTGGATGGCAACGCCACTTCTCTTCTGGATTTTGATCAGNGCNTCGGGAGGNTACGAGCTNCCGTTCTTTATNGTNCTTGTNGCAAANGCTTTTGCNGTTGTTGCNCTNTTCATGTTCGGNGGNCCTCCAGANNNAAGCCTANNNNANAGGGCCNCNAACTGAGNCCCNGTNANATCNTCTCNNTTNNTTNCTNNGGCCGCCAACAACCNTTGNNCANTCACGANAGNGGNGCGAGCANNGGNGGAACTTCNTTTTGNTANGCNGTNCCNACCGANANCATNCGNGCTTCCGCAAAAGGTCTCCCCATAAGTTGGAAACCATTCGGCAATTCACCATCTGAGACCGGATACGGTAGCGTTAAAGCTGGCAAGCCAAGATAATTTAGTGGCCGCGAATACTTCATAACCTTTCCAAGGGCTGCCATTAGTTGTGGACCACCACCAACATCCAACTCTGCGATTGTTGGTATGGGACCGGCAAAGTTTGGAAGTATGACTACATCGCATTTGCTGTAGACTTCATCCAGAAGCTTGCGAAGCATAGTTCCCCTGGCCCGCAAGGCCGTCTGGAAATCATGCGCGGATACAAAGTGGCCGAACTCAACACGCGTCCGGACCTGAGGCCCGTAGTCGTCAACTCGATTGCGTAAGAAATTGGCGTGCAGGGCTGCTGCTTCTGACAGCTGCACCAGTTGTGCCAGATGATCCAGCGTGGACCAATTGTCTATCTCAATTGATACGCGCTTGCAGCCCGTCGCTTCAAGCGCCGCAATTGCAGACTGCATTCGAGCCTGTACACTCGCATCGGCCTCCGTGATTAGTTTATCGTCCACCCCAATCTTAATACCGTCTGGGCTCTTCGCTGCTGCCTCAACGTAATCCGGGACTGAACGTTGACTGGAAAGGCCGAATCTCGGATCGAGCCCCGCCATAACACCCATTAAAAGCGCAAGATCAGCCACATGGCGTGCCATGGGGCCAACAGCATCGAGTGAAGGTGCGAGTCCCATTGCACCGGCTGGCGATGTCAGTGACCAAGTTGGCTTAAGGGATGTGATCCCGCAGGCCGATGCCGGCAATCTCAGCGAGCCTGCGGTATCTGATCCCAACCCAGCTGGAATGCATCCTGTCGCGATTGACATGCCCGTGCCGGAAGACGAGCCACCACTCACATGCTCGGGGTTCCATGGATTCCGGGCATGGCCGAGCACATAGTTGTGGCCGATTGGTCCGTAGGCAAACTCTGTCAAATGCAGTGCTGCAATCTGGTGCGAACCCGCAGCCTTGAGCCTAGCAATAAGTGTTGCATCTTCCTTCGCAGGCTTGTCGGGTCGAATATTGCCTCCCCAACTGGCAATCTTACCGACACGATCAAACATATCTTTGTGCGCCAGTGGAACCCCATGTAGCGGTCCAGTAGCCTTACCAGCCGCGACCGCGTCGTCTGACTGTTTTGCAGCAGCCAATGCCTCTTCGTGTTCGAATGCGACGACCGAGTTGCATTTGGAATGTGCTTTCTCAAGGCGTGAGAGCGCAGCTTCTGTCACTTCTGTTGAAGAAACTTCTTTGTTTTGAATTCTGGCTGCAATCTCGCCGGCGGATGCTGTTGCGAAATCCATCAGTCGTCCTCCGCCATGGCATTGAGCACCTGAAGGAAATCCGAAGTGTCAGCGGAAAACGGCAGTGTGTCAGAAACCTCCAGGGCCGTTTCGCTTAGAGATTGAATGTGGCTGCGGATCATTTCCGCCCGTTCTCCTGGAATAACGTGCTCTCCTAAACTGTGCGGCAGTTCGCTGGATGCTTGATCTGACTTATTAGTCATTGGGATCGCCTTCGCTGGTCGTGTGTCTCAAGAACCTAACATACCATTCACAGCTCGATTGCACAGAGGGTAGCCGTGTTGATCGGGCTGTGAATACAAGGGAGAAGATTTCGGATTGGAGTTGACTAGGTAAAGACCCGTCCAGCGTCGACAACCATCGTTTGTCCAGTTGTCGTATCACTCTTACAGAACGTAACAACCTGATTAGCGCAATCATCTTTATCTGCTGGCTTTTGTAGCAACGACGAGCTCGCCGAACGTTCAATCATCTCGGGTAGCAGGTTGGTCGTCGCTCGTGTTCCCTCGATCAGACCTGGCGCGACGCAATTCACCAACGTATGCGGTGCCAGTGCCACGGCCATGCAGCGTGTAAGATGGTTGAGACCTGCTTTTGAAACAGCATAGGCAATTGATGATCCGCCAGGATATATCCCCGCAACAGATGAAATGTTTACAATTCGTCCTGCCCCTTGTCGCTCCATGACTGGCGCTACGGCCTTGCACAGCATCATCGGACCGGTGAGGTTTACCGAAAGAATTTTGTTCCAAACCTCTAACGAGAGTTCATCCAGGTTTTTGTAAGGAATTGCCTTGTTGAAGGCGGCATCATTCACAAGGATATCGAGATTGCCAAATGATTGGACGATTTCGTCAGCTACACGCTGCACATCGCTTTCTTGCGATACATCGCACTGCATGCTTGTGCACGAATTTGATGATAACTCTTCAGTTCGGAGCAAAAACTCTCGGCAGTTTCCACGCTTGCAGCATACACAACAGCAATATGTCAGCCCTCGCGTGCCAACGCATGACAGATCCGCTGACCTAGTCCACCGCTGCCGCCTGTTACAACTGCCACTTTACCGGTTAGGTCCATAGTACAGATTCTCTGCCTTATGCCTTGGTCAGGTTCCCGTCCACTCTGGCTTACGCTTAGCGAGAAACGCCTCTAAGCCGTGCGCAAAATCATTGCTGGAGTAAACTTTGGCAACGATATCACTATCATCCACCGCTGGCACTTGATGACGCATCCGGCGCAGAACTTCCTTGATCGCGCGCATCGTCAGCGGCGCGTGAGCCTTCATGCGTGTGGCTAATTCCAGTGCTCTTGCACGGACTGCTGCATTGTCTTCCACGATTTCGTTGACTAGGCCGGATGCCAGAGCTTCCTCCGCTTCAATCAATCGCGACGTGAGGATAACGTCCATCACCTTGGCTTCGCCAATCAGGCGTACAAGACGACCTAGTGTTTCTGCTGAGAGACAATTTCCAAGTGTGCGCGCTATGGGAAATCCGAACTTAATGTCACGTGATGCGATGCGCATATCGCAGATTGATGCAATTCCGGCACCACCGCCCGTACATGCGCCGCTGATTGCGGCAATGACTGGCAAGGGACATTTTTCCATACGCGCGAAATTTGCGTCTCCACTTCGCTCATAGTGAATGCCCTTTTCGGCCGTGAAATCCCGGAACAGTGAGATGTCAGTACCGGCGGCAAATGCCTTATCACCCGCTCCCGTAATGATGATAGCCTTAACTGATCCGTCGGTCGGTGCGCCCTCCAGAATATCGGCGATTTGACCGTACATTTCGAAGGTCAAGGCATTGCGCGCCTTTGGTCGATTGAGCGTGATCGTTCCGATTTCATCATAGATTTCGTAGATGACATCCTGTTTCTCAGCGTCAGACATGTTGCCTCCAAGTGCCCGGTGATATTGTTCAGATGCAATGCAACGCTTGGCTTTAAAGCCGATGCATCACTTGCTAGGTGCCGTGGCTGCGAGATGATCCATCGCTGCTTGAACACCACCTTTACTATGCGGGACGCCAGCAAGGCCAAGGCCCATCTCGACACCTGCGAGAGCGCCAATCAATGTCAGATCGTTGATGTCACCCAGATGGCCGATCCGGAAAACTTTACCGGCAACCTTGGACAGGCCAGTACCGAGCGACATGTCGAAATTCTCGAGCACCAATTTTCGGAAATTGTCGGCATCATGGCCTTCTGGCATGACAACGCCCGTGAGAACCGGCGAGTGATATCTCTCGACCTGACAAAGGATTTCAAGTCCCCAAGTCGCAACTGCTTTGCGTGCTGCTTCACCATGGCGGATATGGCGCGCAAACACGCTATCAAGACCTTCCTGATGCAGCATGTTGATTGCTTCATCGAGGCCGTAAAGCAGATTTGTTGCGGGCGTGTACGGGAAGAAGCCGTTAGCATTATGAGGCAGCATTTCTTCCCATGACCAGAAAAGTTTGGGAAGTTTTGCGGACTTGGAAACCTCAAGCGCCTTTTCGGAAATGGCGTTGAACGAAATGCCCGGCGGCAACATCAAACCCTTTTGGCTGCCAGAAACAGTAACGTCGACACCCCATTCGTCGTGGCGATAATCGGCTGAAGCCAAACCTGAAATCGTATCGACCATAAGAAGGGCCGGATGGCCGGCGGCATCAATGGCAGCACGAACTTCGTCGATGCGTGATGTGGCGCCAGTCGACGTCTCGTTATGGACGACACAAACGGCTTTGATCTCGTGATTTGTATCCGCTCGAAGCCGTTCTTCGATGCGATTGGCTTCCACACCGGAGCGCCAGTCAGACTCGAGAAATTCAGGCTCGATGCCGATCTTTTCGGCCATGCTTTTCCAGAGAGACGCAAAGTGGCCGGTCTCATACATTAGGACTTTGTCGCCTGGTGACATCGTATTGATTAGCGCGGCTTCCCACGCTCCAGTGCCTGAAGCCGGGTAAATGATAACCGGTGATTTGGTCTTGAAGATCGTTTTAATGCCATCAAGAACGCGCTTGCCGAGCTTTTGGAATTCTGGGCCGCGGTGATCGATCACCTGCATCGACATCGCCTTCAGGATGCGATCAGGCACTGGTGATGGACCTGGAATCTGCAGAAAATGGCGACCTGCGATGCGTGGCTCATTCGATCCTGACATGCCCTGAACTCCTCTTCCCATGCGCTCGGCAGAGCACATATTGCCCACCGAATAGTGTCTTAACAATTACAAACAAGTGCAAACTCGTTTGTGATTGACTGACCCATAGATTGTATACATTATACAATCAAGCCATTTGTTACTGACATCGACACACAAGTTCGTTTTGCAGNAGCGTGCAGCCAAACGAAGCTTGAGGAGCGAGGTCAGAAAACTGTTTGAGGTCCAGGTCACGACATGAACATCCAGACACCCGTTCACCATCGACTAGCCGAACGCCTCCGAAAAGATATCGAGGGAGAGGTGCTGTTCGATNCGTTCAGCCGTGGTCGCTACTCCACGGATGCCTCGATNTATCAAATCGAGCCGGTCGGTGTGGTGGTGCCGAAACGGATCGANGATATTGAGGCCGCACTGTCGGCGGCGAAGGAAGAAGGTGTCAGTGTCCTGATGCGGGGCGGTGGTACATCCCAGTCCGGGCAAACGGTTGGTCGTTCACTGGTGATCGATACCAGTAAGCATCTCAACAACATCATCGANACGGATTTTGACGAGCGAACTGCCTGGGTTGAACCCGGCATTGCAATGGATGACCTTAATCGNCAGATCAAATCATCTGGCCTNTGGTTCCCGGTTGATGTCTCAACGTCAAGCCGCGCCACTATTGGCGGCATGACCGGCAANAATTCTTGCGGCACGCGTTCGATCCGCTACGGCATCATGCGAGACAACGTTCTNGCCATCGANGCCCTATTGGCTGACGGCAGNAAGGCTCACTTCGGTCAGCTTGATGCCGANTTCGCCGAAAGCAATCAGCCCGACGCCGTGCGCGATCTATTCCGNGACCTCCTTAGTTTCGGACGACGTGAAGCAGACCACATCTCACAAGCTTTTCCTGGTGTGTCCCGGCGCGTCGGTGGTTACCTCATTGATGCGATCATGCCGCCAACAGCAGGTGGCCCCGAACAGATCAATGCGGCGACCCTGCTGTGCGGATCGGAAGGAACACTCGCGCTNTCGGAGCGCATCAAGATCAAGCTGTCCCCACAAGCCAANAACAAAGTACTCGGTCTTTGTCATTTCCCGACATTTCGTTCGGCAATGGAAAGTGCGCANCACATCGTCAAACTCGGCCCGGTTGCCGTCGAACTCGTCGACCGCACATTGATCGAACTTGCCACGGACATCGACATGTTCCGGCCGATCATGGAAACTTATGTTCGCGGCAAACCCGATGCTTTGTTGCTGGTTGAGTTTGCGGAGGAGGATCAACCAGAGAACCNCCGTCGGCTNGATCAACTTGAAGAACTGTTGAGCGATCTCGGACATCCCGGCGCCGTGGTCAAAGTTGCCGCCCCCAAAGAACAAGCAACGATCTGGGGTGTGCGGGCCGCNGGTCTCAACATCATGATGTCCATGAAGAGCGAGGGCAAACCGGTTTCCTTTATTGAGGANGCCGCAGTACCNCTTGANCACCTGGCCGACTATACCGAGCGCCTCACGGCAGTTTTTGAGAAGCACGGNACGACGGGCACCTGGTANGCGCACGCNTCAGTNGGNTGCCTGCACGTNCGTCCAGTNCTTAATCTCAAGCTGGACCAGGATGCGAAGACNATGCGNGCTATCGCAGANGAGGCCTTCGAGATGGTGCGCGAATACAAGGGCGCCCATTCGGGAGAGCATGGAGATGGTCTTGTGCGCTCCGAATTCCACGAGACCATGTACGGCCGCCGTACTGTTGAGCTCTTTGAGGAGATCAAGGATCGCTTTGATCCAGACGGCGTACTAAACCCCGGCAAGATCGTGCGGGCGCCACGCATGAATGACCGCACTCTCTTCCGATACAAGCCTGAGTACGCCGTTGACGACATGGAAATGGAACTCGACTGGTCCGATTACACCGGCGCTGCTGGAGGTTTCCAGGGCGCTGTCGAGATGTGCAACAACAATGGCGAATGCAGAAAACAGGTGGCTGGCGTTATGTGCCCCAGCTATCGCGTGACACGCAATGAGCGCGATCTCACGCGTGGACGCGCTAATACATTACGTCTCGCCATTTCCGGCCAACTTGGCCCGGACGCTTTTTCCTCTGACGCCATGCTTGAGACAATGAAGCTGTGCGTTTCCTGCAAGGCCTGCAAGCGGGAATGCCCGACCGGCGTTGACATGGCCAAGATGAAGATTGAGGTGCTGGCAGCTGCTGCTAAGAAGAACGGACTGAGCCTACGCGACAAGCTGGTGGCCTACCTTCCGCACTACGCACCATTCGCTGCGCGTCTTGCTCCTTTGCTGAACATGCGCAACTGGCTGCCGGGTTTACCAGCATTAAGCGAAACCGCCACTGGATTTTCAGCAAAGCGCAAACTACCAACATGGCGGTTNNATTTTTTCACTGAGCGCCACGATGGCGGTACGCCCGTGGTCCGTGATCGTACGGTTGCGCTCTTTGCAGACACGTTCAATCGCTACTTCGAGCCCGACAACCTGCGTGCTTCTGAACGCGTTCTGACGAAGCTCGGTTACAACGTTATCCAATTGCAGCCAAGCTGGCAGAGCAATCAACGGGCGCTTTGTTGCGGCCGAACGTTTCTCTCCGCCGGTCTGGTGGACAAGGCGCGCGAAGAAGCAAAACGTGTGCTTGAAGTCGCCACGCCTCTGGTCGAACAAGGCGTTGCAATTGTTGGCTTGGAGCCTTCGTGCCTACTCACNTTGCGAGATGAGTTTCCCGCAATGCTGCCAGGTGAAGCCACTCAGTCGCTTTCCGAGAACGCATTCTTGTTTGAGGAGTTCATCGCGCGTGAGGCCAAGGCTGGTCGCATCGAGAGACCAATCGCCCACCATGATGGAAAATTGCTGCTGCACGGGCACTGCCACCAAAAAGCGTTTGGCGCCATGGACGCCGTCAAGGATACGCTTGGCCTCGTGGAGGGTCTTGAGACCGAAATNGTTGAAAGCAGCTGCTGCGGGATGGCTGGCAGTTTTGGCTATCAAAAAGAGACCTACGACGAGTCAATTGCAATGGCAGAACTGTCATTGCTGCCGGCCGNAAGGGATGCCGATCAGGGGACGAAAATTGCGGCTGATGGGTTCTCGTGCCGCCNCCAGATTGAAGATGGAAGCACACGGAATGCGAAACATGTCGCTCAGATACTTGATGAAGCTTTGTCGAGCTGAACCAGACAAGANCAGTCACGCACATATTGATTGATAGGTCATGACAAAAACCATCTCACCGCCCAATGCCATCGAACGCCGGCCGTTGTNTGAACAGCTGGCCGATCGTGTGCGTGAGATGATCCTTGCAGGAGACTATGCTCCCGGGCAGAGGTTGCAGGAANAGGAACTCAGCGAGACCTTCGGTGTCTCTCGCACGCCCATGCGTGAGGCGCTCAAAGTGCTTTCAAGTGAAGGCCTCGTGACGCTTGCACCAAACCGCGGGGCTGCTGTTACCCGNCTCAATGATGAAGAGCTTGCAGAGACGTTTCCGGTTATGGGNGCGNTGGAAGCNCTNGCTGGTGAGCTCGCATGNACNCACGCNACNGATGANGAAATCGANAANATTGCNCGCCTGCATTGGGAAATGATNGATGCCTTTGGTCGACGTGCNCTCNANGACTANTACACCGTGAANGAGAGNATTCACACGGCTATNTTGGANGCNGCNCGCAACACNACCCTGACCAAGCANGTNGAGCAGTTGGCTGGTCGNGNGCGCCGNTCANGNTTCCAAGGNGANATGTCNGAGGANCGNTGGCGNCAAGCNGTCGATGAGCATGAGCACATCNTNGACCGCCTGCGNGCNCGCGATAGTGCCGGNCTTGCCGAAGCCTTGCGACGGCATGTCGATACGAAGTTTGTNACTGTTAAAGAAGGNNTNGNAGGCGANACCGCCTAGTTNCTGGCTGGGCTAAAAGTGCTANCNGCCTAGNTGNGCCTTCACGCTGTCCACNTCNNCGAGTACCCAGAGTTCGGTTATCTGCCGGCCATCCGTTGTGAAGAAAGCCGCACCAGCCCAACCGATCTCTTTTCCAGAGGCTGCCACTCCGAAGAACTCGTCTTGATGGATGCCTTTGAACATCATCCGCGCTGATGCGCGATCGTCCGTGACCACGAGATCTTCGATGATACAGACATAATTACCGAGTGCGCGATGCATATCCCGCATGTAAGCGATGAAGCCGTCTGGTCCTGATTTCTCCGGGCCTAGTGTTCCCGTTCCGACATTTGATTTGCTTCGCGGAATGCCTCGTTTCAAATGTCGGAACCCAAAGGAACACTAGCAAGTTTGGTTTTCTAGTGTAGCTTTTGCACCTGACGTTTGGTTCTAGTCCAAGCTGCAAGGAGGGACCAAACGTCAGGTGCGCTACACGAGCGAACCAAGAAACTTGCAGTCCTTGGCAAGGATCTCACGCGCAACCTTTTCGTCAGCCTGGTTCCATACTTCATTATAGAAGCGCTCGACCAGGCTACGAGGATCGGTTGCGTCATCGGACGTCAAAGCTTGGCTCCTGGAGCATTAGCCTTTGCCACGCCATGGGATTGTCTTCTCGATAACCCACCGCATGATAAAGTCGAACGCCAATCCAAGAACACCCATGATGAGAATGGTGACCCAGATCAGTTCGTAGTTCGACACCGTACGTGCAACGTTCTCGATGAAACCAACACCCGTGGTACCCGCCAGAATCTCGGCAGCAACCAGCGTTCCCCAACACACACCGATCGCAACGCGAATGCCTGTCAGGATCTCCGGTAGCGCGTTCGGCAGAATGACATTCCACACAATCTGAGAGGTGGAAGCGCCCAATGAGTGCGACGCCCGGATCTTCGAGAGCTGGGTGCCAGAGGCACCCGTTCTGGCGGAGATCACCATGATCGCGAATGCCACCATGAAGAGCAGGAAGATCTTACCATCATCCGTGATGCCGAAGATCGTCAGAATCAACGGCGCCCATGCCAGAGGCGGAACCGGTCGATAGAGCTCGATCAATGGGTCAAAGAACGACTTGAAGAAACGTGAAACTCCCATGAAGAGGCCGAGCGGAACACCTAGAAGAATGCCGAAGGCGAGTGCCACCAAGACACGGAAGACAGAGTCCCAGATATGCCCATCCAGCATTGGGATCGAGCCGAAGTAGACTTCACCACGGGCAAACGAAAGAAGATTGTCTTTGAAGTCTGGTGTAATGCTGCCATCGCTGGCGTGCGAAGAATATTCGCCGGGAATGAGGTCCGCGATCCCATCAGGAACCAGGAAGCCGACCACCTCTGCAATGGGCAGCCACTTCCACCACAGCAGAACAACGCCTTTGAAACCGCCGCCTGACTCGATGTCAGGATTGGCAAGCTGTCCGAAAGTTGCAATCACATCCATCGGCTTCGGCAACCAGCGCGCTGAGCCTTGCTCAGTGCATTGGGTGCGTGACTTTACAACGCCTTGGCCCGGGAAGAACAAAGTCTGGACAATTGCGAGACTTCCACGGGCATCGTCGCGGGCATCATCAAGATCAGCGACAGCATTGTTCACGCCCTTCAGCGCGTCGGCCGGGAAGATCGTACCATCATCTAAGCGACGGAATATACGCTGAACGCTTTTAATGTAGTCGGCGCGCGCTTTGGCTATCTTTTCGTCGTACTTGCCGGCTTCCGAAGCTTCCTTGAAAGCCTCGATCTCTGCCTTCAGAGTTTTGATGATCTCAACATTGGCAGGTGGGTGGTTGCGTATCTTGTAGAACAGCTTGGTTACGTCGCCAGCCTCGGTCGCAACGTTATCGAAAAGGACGCCACGTGCCGTTGTCGGCAGCAATGGTATCTCAATGAATGCTGTTCCCCAGCCTGGTTGCGCCAGTGCCTCTGCTGTCGGCTTGAGGCCTTGTGGCCCTGCCCGCAGCTTTTGACTGAGACCGCCTAGCTCCTGCGACAGCTCTTCCAGCTGCTTCTTTGACTGATCAGATAGCTTTGTTGGATCTGATGCATTTGCGATCAGGCGCAGCATCTGGTCGATGAACTCGTTGAGCTTCTTCTGCTCATCGGCGTTGAACGCGTCGGTAGGCATTTCCCCTTGCAGCGCTCTCAGCTGGTTGGCATTGCGGCCAACGAGCAGCGTAGACTTGTAGTAGCGCGAGCCGATCGGTAGCGCAGCCTTCACCGGCGAGAGAACCTCTTCCAACTTACCGATCTGGCACATTTCATTGGCGACCTGCGGGAAGTAGGCGCGACCCACACCCCAGGAGAAATAGAACCAGACCAGCATCGGTGCAGAGACACCACAGACGGCCCAGTACCAGCCTCCTTTGGTCCGCTCAGGGTCACCAAAGACCTCGTCCTTGTCGGTCAGTGCGGATTGTTTGCGACCAATCACGATGGACGAGATGAACGCAATCAGGAGTAGAATGATGATGACGGCGGCAAAGCTCGCTCGGTTATCTTATAGCCACTCAGCCACGGCCTATAATCTCTTCTTCCATGTTCCAGATCATCGTGAGGATCTCCTCGCGCACTTCTGAAAACTTCGGGTCTTGTCTGATCTCACGCAGGGACTCGGCCAGGCTGCGCTCGGCAAACGGCAATCTGTATTCCTTGTGCACGCGCCCAGGGCGGGGCGCCATGACGAACAACCGCTCACCAAGCAGCAGAGCTTCTTCCACCGAGTGGGTGATGATCATGATCGTCTTGCCGGTCTCTTTCCAGAGCTCCAGCACCAGGGATTGCATCTTCTCTCGCGTCAACGCATCAAGTGCGCCGAGCGGCTCGTCCATCAGAATAACGTCGGGGGCATTCACGAGGCAGCGGGCCCATGCAACACGCTGCTGCATACCGCCGGAAAGCTCATAGGTTGGCGTATCGCCAAAACCCTGTAGGCCAACGATATCGAGCCACTTTTCGACCAGCTTTGCGCTTTCAGCTGGATCAGTATTCTTCATGCGCAAGCCGAAATCGACGTTGCGTGACACCGGCAACCATTCGAACAAGGCGCCTTGCTGAAATACCATGCCTCGCTCAACGCCCGGCGCGTCGATGACGTTGTCGCCCAGAATTGCTGCACCATCCGTCGCTTTCAGAAAGCCAGCAATGATATTCAACAAAGTTGTCTTGCCACAACCGGAAGGGCCAAGAACTGACAGCAGCTCGCCCTTCTTGAGGGTGAAATTTATGTCCTTCAGTGCGTTCACAATCGCGCCTGTTTGCGGATTGGTGAACGTCATAGACATGTCTTTACAAACGAGGTCGGCCATTACTTGTCGCTCAAAGACCTATGGTTTCAGTGAATAAGTCAAAGCTTGATCAGGCCATCATTAACCCGCAGAACAGGCCGACCCGCAAGAAAAAAGGCGCTGCCAGAAGCAGCGCCTTTCTGAGATCGCCCTTATTTCAGGAATGATCCGTCGATTGTCTTGGCAATCTTCTTGCCATCGGAGTCGCCCTGGAAGACGAGGCCGAGAGAAGCTGCAGCGCTGGCTGCAATGCCGCCCTTAGAGAAGTACTTCTCAAGCTGCTCTTTTGCAGTTGGGAAGATGAAGTCAGCCATCTGCTTCTTGGTTGTTTCGACGTTCATACCAGCTTCTTTGGCAACCTTAGCGATCTGAGCGTCGGTGCCTTTCCAAGCAGCGTTTGCTTCAGACGTTACTTCAAGGAATGACTTGACCAGTTCTGGGTTCTCAGTGGCAAACTTCTCGGTGACAGAAATCACGTCGAATGAACCGATGCCAGCTTCGACCTTCTGCGCTTTGCTCATGATCGGCTTGCCGACTTCACCAGCAGCTTTCGAAGATGCACCACCAAAGATGCATGCCATGTCAACAGCACCGTCTGCCAGAGACTTCGCGCCATAGGGTGGAGCCTGGTCAACAATCTTCAGCTTGGAGATGTCGACCTTCAGGGCTGCCATGTACTTGCGGAATGCAAAGTCAGCCATTGTGTTCAACGGCACAGCAACGGTTTTGCCTTCAAGCTCAGATGCGTTGGATGAATCAATGCCGAGACCGTTCTTCACGAAGCAGTCGTTGGCTTCATAGACAACAGCGATGCCGATCATCTTCAACGGAGCGCCCTGCTGGATCGCAGTCACGAACGGAGCGAGGCCCTGCGAGTAGGCAATGTCGATGTCACCGGAGAGCATAGCTTCGGTCATGGCAACGCCAGTCTTGAAGTCAGTCCAGTTGACCTTGACGCCCATAGCCTTGTCGTAGGCTATGTCGACCTTTGCGATCTGGTTCGGTGTCGCCCATTCCAAGAAGAATGCAACGTTGACCTTTTCTGCTGCCTGCGCTGGCAGCGCCGCAGCAACGCCGAGCGCACTGATTGCACCAACAACTGCGCCCTTCAAATATTGGCTCTGTTCTGCCTAAATGTTGTGAGACCTTGCTGACTGACGGTTCGTCACCAGCGAGGATACCATGAAGGCTCAGGATTTTCAGGCACTTGTCGAG
>NZGY01000062.1 GCA_002689605.1 Filomicrobium sp. | reverse complement strand
TTGATCCGTTTGGTCACGAACCACTCAAGACCGAGTCGCGGAGCCCGCCTCTTCAAAATTATTTTTGCGAAAGAAACCGTACGTTATCAAACATCCGCGTTCGCGGATGGATCCAACGCCGTGGCGGCCCTTATGTTCAACTCCACAGAGCCGCCCAGATCAGTCTCGCACCTGGCAAAAAATTGCTGGAGACCTACCGAAAGGCCAAACACGCCGTCCGCTCCCTGCGTATCAGCCCAAACAAAAGCGCCCGACTTTTGCAAAGCCGGACGCGATTGATCTGTAAGTTTTAAGCCAATCCCGGGCTGAAAGCTGGGACCGGCGTCTAGCCTAACTTATGCGGCTTCAACATCATCTTGCGCTGCTGCAGCGGCTTCAGCTGCTTCTTCGGCAGCACGTCGGCCTTTCGCACTCTTCGAAAGCACATCAGTGATGCGCTGAACGGCTCCGCGTTCGTCAAGAGACTCAACGACTGCAAGTTCACGCGCCATGCGATCTAGTGCCTGCTCGTAAAGCTGCCGCTCGGAATAACTCTGCTCAGGTTGGGTTTCTGAGCGATACAGGTCGCGAACAACTTCAGCAATCGAGACGAGATCACCAGAATTTATCTTCGCTTCATACTCCTGTGCGCGTCGGCTCCACATAGTGCGCTTCACACGGGCCCGACCCTTCAGTGTCGTCATAGCCTTCTCAAGCACATTTGCTTCCGCAAGCTTCCGCATACCGACATTGGCGTGGTTGCCGACAGGAACTCTCAGCGTCATCTTATCCTTCTCAAAGGTGATTACGAACAGCTCTAAAGAATGCCCAGCGATCTCTTGCTCTTCGATAGCAACGATCTGGCCAACACCATGAGCTGGGTACACGACATATTCTTCGGTCTTGAAACCATGATGCTTATTTGCAGCGGGTTTCGGTGGCACAACTGCCTTTGCAGGTTGTGCAGCTGCAGGCGTTGCCGCCGGCTTCGCTTCTGCGACCGGTGTTGATTGCTTGGCAACCGACTTGGCAACCGCTGCTGCTGCTGCCTTCACCTTCTTCGTAGCCGGTGCCTTTGCTGCAGCAACTTTCTTAGCTGGCGTCTTCGCAGCTGGAGACCTGCCAACAGCTGCAGCTTTTTTGGTAGTAGCTGCAGGCTTGCGCGCCGTAGAGGCAGATTTGGTGACCGTTGCAGTAGCCTTCTTGGGTGCAGTTGCTTTCGTAGCTGTGGTCTTAGTGACTGCTTTCTTCGCTGCAGGCTTACTTGTCGACGATGATTTTGTGGTGACCTTTGTCGTAGTTTTCTTCTGTGGTGCTGCCTTAGCGGCTACTGTTTTGGCGGCGACTGTTTTCTTTTTGGCCTTTTTTTTCGTTGAAGCTTTGGATGCGGGCTTGACAGAAACGCTTTTCTTCTGAACCATGAAAATCATCTCACTTTCTCATGCTACGCGGCAGTTGTGATTGGGCATCACAGCCGCCGGCTACTCTCAATTCGAGTAGCAACACTCTGCCGTTCCTGGCGTCCGATTGACCCAGGAATCTGCCCCCTAACACTCAAAACTCAATCCCATTTAGCTATTGCCAAATAGGTTGAAAGTCGATTTGACTGGCCTGCTGTTCAGTTTGTGGGCCTGCTTTTGGCAATCTTATCCTTACCAAAAAACCACAAAAGTTTGTGCATTGTTTGTTCTTTGTTTGTCCAGCTACGCCGACTGAAAGAACATAACACAATGTTGAGAGGTTTAGAAGGGGTCACATGCATGAACGCCGATCATCTGTCTAATTAAGATGAATGAGCCATATCCATAGATAGGTTGTAGAGGAAGAAAATTGTTAAAAAACAATTGTTTCAGTCGCCGGTGCCAGGCTTATCAGAAAAATACTTTTCGTACTTGTCCTTGACGTCTCTGAACTCGTCTGCGTCGCTGGGTTGATCCTTCTTGGCCGTGATATTCGGCCACTCATCGGCAAACTTACGGTTGAGCTCCAACCACTGCTCGATTCCAGGCTCAGTGTCTGGTTGAATGGCCTCCACTGGACATTCGGGCTCGCAGACGCCACAGTCGATGCATTCATCAGGGTGAATGACGATCATATTCTCACCTTCGTAAAAACAGTCTACAGGGCAGACTTCTACGCAGTCAGTGAATTTACATTTTATGCAGTTGTCATTGACGATGAACGTCATTGTTTCCCCAATAGCTTAGTGGTGCCAATTTAGGCGTCCGAACCTTAGAGCTGCCAATGTCTCGGAAGAGCCAGTTGAAGCCAGCTCTCTTTAAGCCAGATATTGCATGCGTTACGATGTAGATTCCATGCCAAGCTATGACCACGCGCAACTTGTCGCAAGAATTTCCAAACAACTAGTCTGAGGGACCGTCCCTCCTGCGAAGGGATTCAAAGTCTCGCCGCTCCTTCTTGGAAGGGCGACCGCCTGAGTGAGCAAAAGGCGTACCAGCGTGGGCCCTTGATGGTGCAGGCGGCGAGATGTCTTCGAACAGCAAAGCTGCTTCGGTGGCCGGACCGCGGCGGTTGCCCGCTGCAAGTACGCGCAACACGCGTATCCGACTATGAGCGGCTATGGTTATTACGTCGCCTACCTTGACCACGCTGCCGGGCTTCTCAATTTTAATTTTGTTTACGCGCACTTTGCCAGCAGAGACGAAGTTGGAGGCCAACGTTCTAGTTTTTGCAACTCGCGCAAACCATAGCCACTTGTCCAACCGTTGGCATTGTGGCTCCCCATTCTGGGCATCGCCGTCCGTACTAGCCAAATCTTCAAAAATCCAGTTTCAAGTGCTCGTGTGATAGGAGCGATGGTTATTTATTGTCGTCCATCGTTTGCCGCAGCGCACCGAGTGCCGCAAATGGTGAGTCCGGATCAATCGCTTGCCTCTTCTTATTCGGTGATGAGGTGTGAACACGAGGCTTCCGGTTATCATCCCGGTTCCGGTTGTGCTTCTTGCGGCGATTATCTGCGCCCTTTCTAAAGTCGTTCCGACCGCCATCCGCAGGCTGCCCTGATTTATCATCAGTCCGCTTCGAAGAAGAGTCTCGCCGTGAAGTGCGGCCTGGGGCCTCGGTGTTGGCGCTGTTCTCGTTTCCGTTACCTGAGGCTGATCTTTGCTGGTTTTGGCTGCTTGTGCCGCCAGCCCCCCTGCGGCCACGGCGCTCTCTTCTCGGGCCTGTCTGTCGACGCTGCGGTCTCCAAATAACAACAATGTCTTCTGTAGAAGTGGCTGAGGTTTCGCTGCTCACAGCGTTGGATTCGACAACTGCGCCTTCAGGGTTCGACTCATCTGAATGAACAGCAGAGTTTGTGCTTGGTGTTCCGATTTCTGTATCAGCATCATCCGCACCGACTTTTGTTTCAGCCTCGTTTGCAACCGTGTCAGTACTGTCCTCGGTCGTCACTGTGACAGCTTCAGAAGATTCCGACTCGGCAGCAATGTTATCGCCGACATCTCCTGGTGTGCTGTTAGTTTGCTTGAGATCGGTTGGCTCCGGCTCCACCCTATCAGGCTCACTGGTTGTTTCTTGAGTCGCAGTTTCCTTCCCCTTGTCACTGTGCGAGGTGGGATTCGGGTTCGGTATTGAAGGCTGCAGAGCATGGATTTCCAAACGCTTGCGCTCTTCGCTCCTAAAGCCAAGCGACCGTAAGACCTCACCAAGTTCATCAGCAGAACAACCAAGAATGGACATCATTTCCGGTGTTACGACAAACGCTCCAATACCGGTTGCGCCCTTCGGAGCAAGTGGTTGAGAGTCGCTTGGTCGCCAGCTCATTAGTGGCCGAATCTGATCAGCAAGACGTTCCAGTATATCGATGCGTACCGCCCGCGGCCCACATACGTGGAAGCCGTAGACCTTGTAGAATGCATTCGGCACATTGGGGTCAGCTGGGACCGAGGTGAGACCGGCACGTGGTGCCTCAGGAAGGTTATCCGGATCCAAGTTATGGGCTGTCGCGAACTTCAAGCACCACAAGGACAACAGCAAGTCAGCGGCTGCCGGCTTGAGTAGGATCGGGAAAAAGATGTTAAAGGCTCCGAACCTCATACCGTATTTTCTGAGTTGACCGCGTGCCGTTTGGTCAAGCGACTTGATTTCATCAGCTACATCCTCACGACGAAGGACACCAAGTGCCTCCGTCATCTGGAAAGCTATGCCCTTAGCGAGTCCCGTTACATCCTCTGCCTGGCCGATGTCCACAAGCGGCTTTAACCGCTCATTGATCGTGTCGGAGACCCAGGTCTGAACTCGTTCAAAGACTTTATCACGATCATTGCCTTGAAGATGCTCGTCAGCAATAAGCAGCACTTGAGGCTTAAGCGGGTCCTCACCAGCGGCCAGAGACGCGATTTCCGCGTCGCGCCAAATAACATTGCCCTTTCGAGACAGGCTAAAAGCATCATTTTTTGCAGCAGCGACTCTTCGTGCCCGCATTGAAAGCTCACGGGACAAAACTTGTGCCGCAGCGTGACGACTTGCTTTCCCATGTACGCTATCACTCTGCGTTTCGGGCACAAACCGAAAGCCTTCAAGTCGACCAACATAATGATCTTCGACTTTGATCTCACCGCTTTCGCTGATGTCGGCGTTCAAGTTTTCTTTGTCCTTCAAACCCTTCATGAGCGCGCTGGTCTTCTTGTCTACAAACCGCTGCGTAAGTCTCTCATGAAGCGCGTCGGATAAATTGTCTTCAATCTGCCGCGCCTTTTCTTGCCAGTGTTCTGGATCACTCAGCCAATCCGGCCGGTTAGCAACGAAGGTCCAAGTTCGAATATGCGCGAGCCTGTTCGACAACGTGTCGATGTCACCATCTACACGATCCGAATATTCCACTTGTTTTGCAAACCAGTCATCATCAATTCGGCCGCTGCCGCTCATGAGATAGTTGTAAACTGTCGCTATCAACTCTGCATGATTTTGTGATGAGATCTTTCGATAGTCTGGAACTTGGCAAACATCCCAGAGTAGTTCGACTGAGGTACGAGAAACGGCTTTGTCCATGACCTCTCGGTCATTGGACAAATTCTCCAAAGCCTCAACATCATCCGCCATGCGTGCTCGAATTAAGCGTGGTGTGTCGGGTAATTCACGTAAGCTCTCGCGCAGTGCATTGACTGACGAAAAGTCAAACTTGTTATTGCGCCACTGCAGTGTCTTAACCGGCTCAAAACTGTGCGACTCCAGTCGCTCTATCAGGTCTGCTTGAAACGGTTCGACATCACCGGTCACACCGAAGCTACCATCGTTCAAGTGCCGACCAGCCCGTCCGGCAACTTGCGCAAGTTCCGCCGGGATCAGATCTCGAAAGTTGTAACCATCGAATTTTCTAACCGCCGAAAACGCAACGTGATCGACGTCTAGGTTGAGGCCCATGCCGACCGCATCTGTAGCGACGAGAAAGTCAACATCGCCCGATTGGTATAGCGCCACTTGAGCATTGCGCGTTCGTGGTGATAGTGCACCCAAAACGACCGCAGCTCCGCCACGCTGGCGTCTAATCAGTTCGGCAATCCGGTAAACTTCACTGGCCGAAAACGCAACAATCGCTGACCGTGCCGGAAGCCGTGTGATTTTCTTCTGACCGCTATAGGTAAGCTTTGATAGTCTTGGCCGGGCGATAAAGTTTGCGCCCGGGATAAGATCGCTTATCGCCTCCCGCATAGTGCTAGAACCGAGGACGAGGGTTTCCGCGTCTCCCCGCGCATGCAAAAGTCGATCAGTAAAAATATGCCCGCGCTCAGGGTCCGCAGCTAGTTGGATCTCATCAATCGCTAAAAACTGTACAGGCACATCCTGCGGCATCGCCTCGACGGTGCAGACCCAGTACTGAGGTGAATCCGGTTTGATCTTTTCCTCGCCAGTAACCAGGGCGACTTTTTCTGTTCCGACCCGCAGACAAATTTTGTCGTACACCTCTCGGGCCAGGAGGCGCAGCGGAAGGCCTATCACACCAGTTTCGTGGTCAAGCATACGCTCGATTGCTAGGTGCGTTTTTCCGGTATTAGTCGGACCCAGCACCGCCGTGACATTGCGGATACTAGTGGAATGGACTGCGCCCATGGCCTGGCTCTCTTTTTTACGCTACCCGAATTGGGAGGCCTATAGCTGGCGTGAATTCTCAATGGATAACGGTACCGTATATTGAGCTTTCAACAATTATTGACTGGCATTGCAGACATGGCGTCTAAGATCAAGCGCAAGCAGTCATATTTCCATAATGACGGGGAGCAAAAAACCGATGAAGTATCGGCTGAAGGATCTTAACAGCAGGGCGCAAAGCCTGAGCATCTATTTCACCGGAATAGGTGTGCGGTGCAAGCTCATGTCCTACGATAGAGTTCGGAAGTACTAGTGAACCAATGCTATGCGTCGGCGATGTGCCGTAACAATGTTAACGCGGCGGGACGATAACACCGCTTCCCCGGCAATTGTTGGAACGCGCACTTCGTATGGGATGTATATGTTGGCGCTCGGTACTGCTCTGAGCACTACGCGCATGTTATTATTCGCGGCCATGTACTTTGTTTGCTGATTTTTTTTAAAACCACCCAAAGGCACATAGTTCACTCGGCAGACAAATGCCATGTCGGGTTGCCCACTGGGCCGACGTTCACGGATCTGTTCACGGCCAGCTGGAGAAAGGACAAGATCAAATCTCTGTTTTCCGTCGAAAATTGGTATCCGTCGGCGGCAGGGGTGCTTGCCTGGTCGCACTTTGGTTAATGCCATCACTGCGGATATAGGATCCACAACATTGCGCAAGTGCTCTGCTTGCAGTGGAACATGCTGGTTCGAATGGGGCTTGCTCGGGATGACCTCCGACATGATGATCCGCTTTTTCTGGAATGCCATCCGCACGGAGCCGCGTTTCGAGTTACTCTGAAAATCGAAAGCATAATTTTTCGGGAGCGGGCCGTTCTGTACCGCATGTCCACTGCTGCGTGTAAACCCACGCCATTTGAACGCACCGAAAACTGCCGAGACTTTTGCCTCGCCGGCCAAAGAATAGGTCTTGCCGCCGACATCGGAACGGAAATTGAAAGATCCAATCCTAAAGCCGGCAAAAGCAACATCATATTGCGCGATCAGTTGACTCGGCCAGTCGGCAGCTGTCGCTTTACCATAAGACAAGGCAACGGAAACAACGGCAACAGCGAGTGTTGCCCGAGCTCGCAGCGAGTGAACGATCATCCCTAAAAATCCCCTAGATCAGGCGAAGGTGATTTATGCTCCGCGCTTGTGGCGCTTTTTCGTCATTGTTGTGTCGATTGAAAAGCCTGAGCTTATCGGGACTATACATATCCGTGAGCAACTTCGAAGTGGCGATCGAGCAATGACCACAGCAAAGTGAAACTTGACGTCACGACGTATTTAGTTATATCAACTGAGGCCAGTAGTGAGAGGTCCGCTTTCGCTGGTTCCGGCTTTATCAACAATATGCAACGTACCTTGAAGAGGTAACACGCCTCGGACGCAATGTACCATTGGCGGTTTGGGAGCTATTTTATGACTAGAAAGTGCGAGCTCACAGGCAAGCTTCCAATGTCGGGCCAGCTTCGCAGCCATGCTGAAAACAAGACCAAGCGCGTGTTTCGCCCGAACTTAGTCAACGTCACGTTGCTAAGCGAAAAGTTGAATCGCAAGGTTAGCCTGCGCATTAGTGCAAGCGGACTCCGCACCGTTGAACACCGTGGTGGGCTTGATGCATTCTTGAAGAAGGCCAAGATGGACGAGCTGTCTCCGCAGTGCCAGAGGCTCAAGCGAGAGCTTGCCAAGCTAGATTCCGATGCTCCGGCGGCAGCAGAAGAAGAAGAAGCAGCAACCGCATAGACCGGTTTGCTTTGACGCTATTTGCTCAATAGTTCGAACTGCAGCAACACTGTCCGCTGCAGAAACGTGTTGAAATTGTTATCCGATATAAGCGTTATCACGGTTTTCCCGGCGGGATCTTTATGGACGGCAAGACCTTCCATGTTGTCAATCTCGTATCGCATATCTGCTCGGACCAGCGTTTTCCCATTGAGTATTGCTCCTGGCTGCAAAGTTTTAGCTTTGATATGACGCACGCGCATCTTAACGCCTTCGCTCCAGCGAAAACGCCGTTCCAATACTAAGAGATCACCATTCTCAAGACCTGCTGCGTCGGTAATGTCAAAACCGTCGAGATTTCGGAGAGCAACCGGCCGACCGGGAGCTTTGAGGTTGTTCCAAATCCAGCCACGATGATGGCCATTCGAATCTAGTGATCGTTCGGCGAAGGCGATCACATCTCGGCGGCTTTTTTTACCGCTAAGAAGAGCGACTGCTTCCAACCCTTTGTTGCGAAATAGTCCGCGACCCGGTCTTAAATACCGACTGGGACCGCCAAGACGGCCACCACGAATGTCAAAGAAGCCTATTCGCTGATTGACTTCAAAAGACACCAAAGCTGTACCGTACTTCAGGTTCCCCTTGAGTAGTCTAATGGATTCTGCATCCCGATCACGTCGCCGGGTCAACCTTCTATTCTTGAGTGCGAGAAGTGGTCCTATACGGGCTTTGTGCAAGCCGAAGGGCCGCCCTTTCTTGTAGCTCAAATCAGCAGACAACCAAGTGCCAGCGTCTGAAACTGCGATCAGAGATTTGCCATCTGGCGAAAGGGTTAAGCCGGAATAACCACCGAAAGCAGTGTCTGTTGACGACAGTATCAAGCCGCCGCGCCATCTGAGTTTGCCAACAATTGGGCGTGCCGTCCCGTCGCGATGGAAATGACGAATGGCCCTAGAAGATACTTCTATGCTTCTGACAGTGACCGATCCACTGTCCGGTTTGAAGGGTTTCTTGTTTGCGAATGAGGGAGAAGCGCCCATTCCGATCAAAGCGACAATCGAAAGAAGCTGCCCCACTCTCCTTAGGCTACGCTTTGAAAATGAGCGCGTGATTTTCGTCTGCACCCAAGCTCCCGGATCAAAGCGTAAGGAAACTCTTTGGCCTGCTTCCGCCGCGGCGAGCCCCGCGTTCCTGGCCTCTAACGTGTCCAGCAAACTTCTCATCAAATAATTCAACAAGCTGATCTGTCATAGCTCCGGCAAGTTCGGACGGGTCTGTAATAGTTACGGCCTGTCGATAATACCTCGTAACGTCATGGCCAATACCAATTGCGATCAGCTCCACCGGAGAACGAGTTTCGATTTCCTCGATAACCTGTCGCAAATGAAGCTCAAGATAGGATCCGGAGTTGACTGACAGTGTCGAGTCATCAACCGGTGCACCATCAGAAATCATCATGAGAATGCGGCGCTGTTCAGGCCGCCCTAGAATGCGCTTATGCGCCCAGGCGAGTGCCTCACCGTCAATATTCTCCTTGAGCAAACCTTCCCGCATCATGAGAGCGAGATTGCGCTTTGCGCGGCGCCAAGGAGCATCAGCAGACTTGTAAATTATGTGTCTTAAGTCATTGAGGCGCCCAGGCGCTGCTGGTTTTCCAGCACTCAGCCAGTTCTCGCGGGCTTGTCCGCCCTTCCAAGCGCGCGTCGTGAAGCCGAGAATCTCTACCTTGACACCACAACGTTCCAACGTCCTGGCAAGGATATCAGCACAGGTCGCTGCGACCATGATTGGACGTCCTCGCATACTTCCGGAGTTATCCAGCAGAAGCGTCACGACCGTGTCGCGGAAGTCCATATCCAGTTCACGCTTGTAGGACAGCGGCTGCATGGGATCGATAATGATTCGTGGGAGGCGAGCGATGTCCAGCATGCCCTCTTCCAGGTCGAATTCCCAAGCCCGGTTCTGTTGCGCGAGCAGCTTGCGTTGGAGCTTGTTGGCTAGACGCGAGACAGCTCCGGATAGCGCGCGCAATTCCTTGTCCAGGAAAGTCCTCAAGCGCTCCAGTTCTTCGGGTGTTGAAAGCTCTTCGGCCGCGNTCTCTTCGTCAAACTCACGATTGAAGACCTTATATCCGAACGATNCTGGGTCNTCGAGGACTGANAAATTAGGCCTCCAAGGCTCATCAGTGTCGGNAGCATCCTCACCCTCGGAGTCCATATCGAACTGGTCNGAGTCTGCCATGTCTGCCGACTCTTCGAATTCGCCTTCCTCACCTTGAGCNGTNTGTTCTTCGTTGGCGCGTTCTTCGCCTTNGCTGCCTTCGCCTTGATCTTGCTCTGACTGTTCACCACTGTCNGGCTGTTCGTCCTGATCACCGCTGTCTTCCTGCTGCTCGCCCTCCGCAAGCTCCTCGGAGANTTCAAGCATGTGCAACATATCGCGCACCATGCGTCCGAACTGCTCCTGATCATGGGCAATCTCATCAAGACGATCNAGAGAATCTGCAGCGCGTTCTTCGACCCATGGTTTCCAGACATCAACCACAGCCTGGGCGTTCTCTGGTGGCTTCAGACCGGTCAGGCGCTCNCGAACAATCAGGGCCAGTGCATCCTCAAGCGGTGCTTCAGCCGTATCTTGCACTTCGGTGAACCGGCCGTGCGCGTATTGGTCCTCGATCTTGGCTGTAATGTTGTCAGCCATACCCGGCATACGATTACATCCAAGCGACTCTACGCGGGCGCGTTCAACAGCCTCGAANACGGATCGAGCCTGACCGGCACCGGGTACCAACTTGTTGTGCAGTTTGTCATCATGACACGAGACAGTTAAGGCCAGACTATCTGCCCATCCGCGCATGACGGAGATTTCGTGCTCCGTCGGGACACGGGATGGTTCGGGCAGATGGATCATTTTACCATCCGCCTGCGGCCGGCCNGCGGCGTANCCGACCTGAACCTCTTCGTCGGCGGCAATCGCACGTACGGCNATGCCAAGCACGCGCTTAAAGGGCTCAACCGGCGCTTCTTTGCGATTGCTGCCAGAGCTCATTCTTTGATCTTTCGGGTCAGCTGAGAACGATGTTGGCTGCGCTTTCCGGTAAATCCTCACCGAAGCAGCGCTGATAGAACTCAGCAACGAGTGGTCGCTCTAGCTCGTCGCACTTGTTCAGGAAGGTTAGGCGGAACGCAAACCCGACATCGTTGAAAATCTCAGCATTTTCAGCCCAGGTCATCACTGTTCTTGGGCTCATAACAGTTGAGATATCACCATTGATGAANGAGTTTCGGCTGAGGTCAGCCACTCGAACCATATTGGAGATAATCTTCTTTGACGCCTCGTCCTTCTGAAAGCTTTTCACCTTTGACAGAACAATCCCTNTTTCATCTTCATGCGGAAGATAATTGAGAGCACAAACTATCGACCAACGGTCCATCTGGCCCTGGTTGATCTGCTGTGTTCCGTGATAAAGGCCGGAGGTATCACCAAGGCCGATCGTATTTGTCGTTGAGAAAAGACGGAATGCTTTGTGCGGCCGGATAACCTTGGATTGGTCGAGNAGTGTCAATTTGCCGGACACTTCGAGGACGCGCTGAATAACGAACATAACGTCTGGACGCCCGGCGTCGTATTCGTCGAAGACGAGTGCGATATTATTCTGTAGCGCCCACGGTAGGATGCCTTCACGGAACTCGGTAATCTGCTGGCCGTCCTTAAGCACAATAGCGTCCTTACCAACCAGATCGATNCGGCTAACGTGGCTATCGAGGTTGACGCGAACGCATGGCCAATTGAGGCGTGCCGCAACTTGTTCGATATGCGTCGATTTACCAGTGCCGTGATAGCCCTGGATCATCACGCGTCGATTGAATTTGAAACCCGCAAGGATAGCGAGTGTCACNTCCTTATTGAACAGGTAGTCTTCATCGAAGTCAGGAACATGCTCATTCGGTTCAGCATAGGCTTGAACCTCCATGTCACTGTCGATGTTGAACGTGTCACGAACGGAAATTGTGGTTTCCGGCAGGCCAGGGTCACCAGCTTGGGCGGTAGCGAGCATGCGTCTTGTTCCGGATGAATGCTGAGATGAAAACCCGCNCTGGAGAACCAGACGGATCGGTTACGTTACAATNTTTTATGNCTTCAACGGGCGTGCCGTCAAACCAGACCAACTTGCTTTAGATAATTATAGGCCTGGATGATCTCGCGCAACTTTTCCTCAGAGCCGCGATCGCCACCATTCGCATCTGGATGGTGTCGCTTCACTAGCGCTTTGAACCGCGTTTTGATTTCGTCTTTATCTGCGCCTTCCACCAAACCCAGTGCACTTAAGGACTTTTTCTCCAATGGCTTAAGTTTTCGCTGCGGTTTTCGGGCCTCATCACGGGCCTGCTTGGCGCGCCACGCATGGAATCCTTGCTGTCCACCGCTCCGAGCCTGATCAATTCGTCGCACGTCATCTGCATTAGCCGGCCGCCTGCTGCCACCAGCGTAAGCGTTTTCCCCGACCTTCCAGGTNGGACGGTGACCGTACGTCGCATCTTTTTGGAAGTTCTCAACGTCGTCGTTAGACATACCATCGAAATAGTTATAGTTCGCATTAAACTGCTTAATGTGCTCCGCACAGAAAAGGAAGAACTCACCTTCGCGGTCCCGGCCTTTTGGCGCACGATACTTCCCGGGCTTTTTACAACCCTTCCATTGGCACTCAGGGAACTCCGGCTCGATTTTCTCCTCCTCGGGAGTGCCAGACTTGATCCTGATGCTGTCAAAGTATTTCGAATTCAATTTCATGGCGCGAGATTATNATGNTCGAAGCGTGAACTTACAAGCGGCGTGTTGGCGCGAAGCAGGCTTCGTTGCTGGCACGCACTATGTCAATCGCAAAGCTTGCACCNGGGTGTCACATCAGGTTTGGTGTGGCAAAGCCTTAACTTGAGCGATCAACAATATGTCCACAGAAGCAGCAATTCGTGAAAAACTTATGATCGGGTTGGAACCAATCCGTTTGGATGTCATCAATGAGAGTGAACTCCACGCTGGTCATCGCTCATCACCGGGCACCGGAGAGAGTCATTTTCGAGTTCACGTCGTCTCGTCGAAGTTCGCTGGTAAATCTCGGGTCCAGTGCCATCGCATGATCAATGAGCTCCTGGCCGAAGAAATGGCAGGCAAAGTTCATGCGCTTGCCATCGAAGCGAGCGCGCCAGAGGACTAAGCNAGACTNGAGACGTTTGACGTCTCGCCACCCAATTGAACTTGCCGATTGAANCATCACTTGCCTGTTTTTGCGGCGGCGGTCACCATCGTCGCATGTCTNTCTTGTTTGCNAGGGTTCAACCATNAAGTCCGCTCTATGTNATCTATTCGNGATTGAGTTTCCGCTGTTTGCGTTTACGCACTGCCGGGATGTCGTGGTCGAAGTTTCCAAAGCGNGTGGCTTCG
This sequence comes from Filomicrobium sp., assembly GCA_002689605.1. Classification (GTDB taxonomy): domain Bacteria; phylum Pseudomonadota; class Alphaproteobacteria; order Rhizobiales; family Hyphomicrobiaceae; genus Tectiglobus. The sequence continues at coordinate 57,118 of NZGY01000062.1, read as the reverse complement.
GGGTTCTCGGAGCCGTTGGACATACCGCTGAAAGTCTTGAGATCGAACTGGAGTGGATTGACCAGCATATCGGCGACANGCCTTATGGTATCGATCTTCTGATCCCCAACAAGANGGATCACAAAGGCGCGAANGCAATGACNANGGAGGATCTTCGCGNCCAGATTCCGCCGGAGCATATCGCTCACGTCAACCAGTTGCTCGAAGCCAAGGGCATAGATACGTCTNACTTGTGGTCCGGAGAGTATGGCACTGACTATACAAACAACATGCGCGAATCCGGTGCGTCCGAGCTGTTGGAAGTTGCCTTCAATCACCCGATCAAACTGTTCGTAAATGCACTAGGCGTGCCGCCGCAAGGCATCATTGATCAATGTCGTGCGCAAGGCGTCGCGGTTGGTGCTCTGACGGGTGCTCGTGAGCATGCTTTGAAGCATGCGGAAGCAGGTGTCGATATCTTGGTGGTCTTAGGCACTGAAGCTGGTGGCCATTTTGGAGAGATTTCTACAATGGTCGTGGTTCCTGACGTAATTGACGCCATAAAAGACTACCCGAGTATGCACGTACTAGNAGCCGGTGGGATAGCAACCGGCCGGCAGATGGCAGCATGCATNGCAATGGGCGCAGCAGGTGCTTGGTGTGGNTCCGTATGGCTAANAACAGTCGAGGCCGAAACAACACCTNCGGTGAAGCAAAAGATGCTTGCGGCTGGGCCGCGAAACACAGTGCGATCGCGCAGCCGCNCGGGTAAGCCNACACGGCAATTGCAATCAGCATGGACCGATGCCTGGTATGCACCCGGTGCACCTGATCCACTTCCTATGCCCTTGCAGGGACTGCTTAGTCGACCACCTATGGACAAGATTGATCGACTAGCCGCATCTGGTCACCAGGGTGCCCAGGACGTAGCAACATATTATGTCGGACAGGCCGTGGGACTGATGAAGCAAGAAACATCAACTCGCGAAGTCGTGTATGAGTTCAAGCGCGATTTTATTGAAGCAGTAGAGCGGTTGAGCGGGATCATGGGAGACTAAGGCTTGATTTGTATGATTGATCTNCATGACTCGCGTCATTGTGATTCCTGTAAGTAGATGCACTCACGCCGATCACACACAACGTCTCCTGAACGTGCTTAAGCGTTAAGTGCGCCGAACTGTTTTCAAGATCAAAGTCCTCCCAGATGTCCACTCAATGATGGACAATGAAGAAAGGACTTGATCATGCGAATTGAGAAAACAATTCTAGNCTCAGCCGCTTTAGTTTTGATGTCTTGGCNTCTGGTAGCACCCTCGCATGCCGGAACGTTTGCAGCGTCAAACGCGCAGACGCTTGCGGATGCCAGCGGAGCCATAACGGAAGTAGGTTTTCGTGGCCGCCGTGGTTTCCGTCATCGCCGGTTCCGGCATCGCGGTTTTCATGGCCGCCGGTTTGGTTTCCGTCGACACGGGCTCGGATCTAAGCGCTATGCATATGGACATCGGCGTTTCCATTATCGCCGGTTTGGGCATAGCCGCTTCCGTTTCGGTCGTAAATTCCACGGCGGGTTCCGAGGCGTCTTCCGAAGTGGCCGTTAAACCCAGTAGTCCCGCTAGTCTGGCCTAAATTCGTTACGGCCGTCTGGCAANGTTACGACCTGACCGNNTGCGCCAACGAAGTCACGCTCGGTCATTTCCTGAAGTAGTCCGTGATCTTCAGGCGTATTGGCTATAAATCTAGTACCGTTCTCCAAGCGGCCAAAAAGGATTCCAAAGCTCGGTCCTTTGCGGTCGTGCATAACAGTGTAGGTTTCTATTGAAGCAGAGCCGCTCGCTTCGTCCGCCGTATCTGGCCCTTTGTCAGCATCAATCTCAGCTTGATAGATCTTCGGGTCNTTTGGTGCGAAGGCTCTTGGTGGAGCCTCTGTCGAATAAACCCCGGCAGACTGTTTCGTNACGTAGTTGCCGTTCGCCGTTACCAACCCTTTGCATCCTGGGTCCGCACGAACTTTATTCATCATCTCAGCGATCGAGTGCGTGACATAATTATTGCCGGGGCCCCCGAAGTAGGGAAGGCCGCCAGTGACTGTCAATCCTCGACTATCGTCCACTGCGATGCCCATNTCTTGGCAGGCAATTTGAACTGCAGACGGAAAGCAGCTGTAAAGATCAAGGTGTGCCATGTCGTCGACNGAGGCGCCAGCCATNTCCATCGTTTCGCGAGCTACAATTCGCATGGCATCGGACGAGTGAAAATTCTTACGGTCAGACAAATACCAATCATCGTAAGCGTCGGCGCAGCCATGCAAATAGACCCACTTGCTTTGAGGGATGCCCAGACTTTTCGCNTTCGCCACCGATGTGAGAATGAGAGCGGAAGCNTGGTCGATAAATGCATTCGAGTTCATGAGCTTGGTATAAGGAAAACCAATGTAGGGATTATCAGGCCCGACGGTTGCAATTTGCTCAGCAGTGNATCCATTCCTTCGATCAGCCAACGGGTTATCCGCTGCCACCTTGGCAAAGCCAGCAAACAATTGGCCCATGGCGTCCAGGTGTTCGGGTATGTTGCGACCAAGATGAGTGCGAATACCGTTCTCGATCATCGGGTAGGCAAATATGGCGCCCGCCATGCGGTGACGATCTTCAACATCATTCCAACCGCGTGTTTCAACACCCCAGGTCTCGGGAGTGCCGCCAGCGTCTTCGTTCCAATCAAGATCAAGTTTGGCGCGTTGTGCAGCCTTCTGAGTTGAGAGCGCTTCGCCCCCGGCCAACAGTGCAGCCTCAAGCTCGCCGCGTGTAATCATCTCGAACATGCGGTTGATGCACCATTGCGGCATGTTTCCGCCTGGGTAAGTATAGACTAAACGCTTCGCATTGGTGATACCGAGCCGGTTTGCTAGGGACTTTGGAGGATTGGCATAGCGACCAAATGGTGAAGCGAACCTCCAACTTGTGTCTGAGAATGAGCGAANAACGACGACAGTATCCAGTTCCTGAAGCAGTGCATCGCCGGCGCCCGTATCTTGGCTCGCTTGTNTCGCTGCTGCGGCTGTCAGNTCCATTGGCGAGAGCGCAGCANCAGGGTCAGGCTCTCTCTGCGTGATCTGACCACATCCGACCAGGATTGGAATCCGAGATTCATCCATAGAACGTTTCCCNGCAATGCCGACTTTTCGAGTCGTGTCTAATTANGANGCATGATGGGCGATAGCTGTNACTGCTTCAATCAGGCTGGCGATCAGTTGCANACCTTCGCAGCAATATCTTTGAAATCAGGNTGCCAACGTGAAAGNGGCGGACGGTTTTCCGTAATATCGCCGGCAGCCCACTCAACACGTTTTCGGTCCATCTCTGGGGTAACTTCGTCATCGGGACACNGAATGTAAAACGATCTCTCGTTCACAGCGTTGATCATGAACTCAACAACCTGGGCAGGCATCCAGGCACCTTGCTTGTGTTCGGCTTTTCCTGTCGTGGTCCATCCGGGAATGAGCAGATGGGCTGTAACATCAGCTCCACCTTCGTTCCGTAAGTCGTGCTCCAATGCTTCTGTGTAGTGCTTCACGGCTGCCTTGCAGGTATTGTAGATGGTGTTCCCCGGTGGGTTGGTAATTCCTTGTTTTGATCCGACATTGACGATGCAGCCACTACCTTCAGCATTGGTCATCGCTTGGCGAAATNCTTCCACCCCATGCACGACGCCCCAAAAGTTTACATCCATTGCACGTCGCCACTGCTCAATATCCAATGGCTTTNCCCGGCCTATGCGCGTGACAGCATTGTTCATCAGAAACTGAGGAGTTCCCAACTTCTCGGTAACGTGCGAAGCGAGTAGCTGCATTTCTTCAAANTTGCTCACGTCTGCTGGAAAAGCGATTACGGCGCCGGTGCCCTCACCCGCGGCCTGGGTTGCTGCATTCGTCGCAGTATCAAGTTCGCTTTTGTCGAGATCCACGAGGNAAACCGACATGCCCAGCTCGGCGCAGCGTAACGCAGTTGCCTTACCAATGCCCATGGCGGCACCAGTTATGACGGCGACGTTCCCCGCAGCGAATACACTCTGTCCCAATCTACTCTCCCCAAAAATAAAAGCTCTGCGCGCGGATGCGAACAGAGCTTCCAATAATTGGAACTGCAGCAGTGATTGTAAACTTCTGCGATCGCTTTTAGGCGGTTGCGCCGACAATTAGCCGTGAAGAAGATTGAGCAGGCGCACCCTCAAGCCGGTAGGTGCCATCTGCACGCTTAGAATAAACGCGGACTTTTGCGCTATTTCCGAAGCTCGCAACGACACGGCGACCGCCAGCTTGGACTTTTACAACTTTTGCAGATTCAATCAGCGGAGGAGCAACAGCGAGAGCATCGAGCCCCACTTTCGGTTCCATATCCGACCCTTCNGCAAGAAGTGACAAGCTCNGCTTTAGTAAGACTGCTTTCGGTGCCTGGGTCGACGNCTGCGCAGCCGCGGGCGCTGCCTGNACGNCTGAAGCTGGAGNGGGCTCAGGCGCAACAGTCGGGGCGGNTGCCCGCTCAACTGGCGCAGTGGCGGCAGCGGGGCTTGGTTGTGGTGCAGGTGCTGCTGCAGGTTGGACGGCTTGCACAGCCGCAATCTTGGTTTCAGATTTCGGCTCTTCTTTCNTTNGCCCGAACAACCACTTCAACATCNCAGATCCATTNCCTCNTAAGAANTTGTNAACCTAAGGCAAGCGATGTGCCAGGAAAGGTTTTGTGAGCATTTGCANAGAAGTAGGCTAGCATAGCCTAAAAAACCAGCANNAATTCAGNTTAATAATGTTGCAGAAAGTCTAAATTTTAGGCGTTNAGCCTCTGCTGCAAGGAATTTGCGCACTATCGTTCNTCCCCTGCAAAAGTTGAGCGTATTGACTGAAGCTCCNCCAAGGCATCATCAGATAGTGGCCCACGATTGACGGCTGATGTCGCTGCTTGGACTTCCTCAAGGGACGCAATTCCTATTTCCGTCGTGGTCAGAGCTGGATTTGAGATGACGTACCGGATGGCAAGATCGACCAAATCTATTGCGTGTCCNGCATCAATTAAGAGTTGGAACCGGCNGGCTCGCCCTGCGTCGGTCGCATAGTCGCGACCTGAGCCAATCGGCGCCACATCCTGCATCCCAAGCGGATGGCGAAACTTGGTGCCCGTCAAGGCGCCGCCAGCAAGAACGCGGACGCCGATTGAGCCTATATCTTTGTCCGATGCAATTGCCAACGCTCCTCTGTAATCCTGCGCTGGGTACTTATCCGGCATGGACTCGCCAGCCGTGGGATTGAGGACATTATAAAAGATCTGAGCTCCATCGAAGTGCCCGGAGTTNAGTAGAGCGTGGATAGCGTCGGTTTCTCCATTTGCCGTAAAGCCAAGAAAACGAGTTTTACCTTCCCGCTGTAGCTGTTCAAAAACGGGTACCACGTCTTGTAAGACTTCCTNGACCGAGAACACNTCACCATCCGAATTTGCAGCGAGTGTGTTGTGAAGCTGGTAGAGGTCGACGGAATCCTGTTTCAATCGTTTGAGGCTTTGTTCCATGGAGGCGCGGATCGCGTCCTTGAGGTTTTTCCGATCATCTGGAGCGAGTCGGACTTTAGTGCTGACAACAATGCCGTCACGATTGCTGCCAAGTGCGCGACCGAGCGCTTCCTCTGATGCGCCATTGCCGTACAGGGGAGCAGTATCAAAGTGGTTGATGCCATTGTCTCGCGCCCAGGCAACGGCGCGATCTTGATCGCCAGGATCACCTTTGGTCATGAGNCCGCCCACAGCCCCGCAACCAAACGTGAGTATGGATAGATCCATATTGGTTCGGCCAAATCGTCTCGTTTGCATGTGACCTTATCCCCCATCTCGTCTTATTGTTATCGAATGCCTCGGTGACGTGCCAGATCAGGCCTCATCACACCNAATCTATACGCTCTTCCANGACTGCATTGCGGTAAGNAAGCATTCGATCGGTTCTNTTACAATGCTGCGCTCAATCCAAATAGAGCGGTTCCTGATATGATCTCCAGCAGCGCGATGATATCAATACGAGAGGCCTTCCCCCTGAAAGGAAATCGAATTGACAATTGCAATGACAGAATTTGCTCTCAGGAACTGGGAGCCAGGTGCAAGCGGAACGAAAATTGAAGGCATATCGCCGGAGGAACTGACTGCGCAATGCAATGCGGCACTCGCGGACGGTGCCCAACTCGTCGAAGGTTACGTGCCCTTCTGCTCGCACCTATTTCTGAAAAATTCTACTCCGACTCGCTGCGGTTTCGCGCCAATTACCGATGACAATAGACACCTCCTACAATCAGGATACCGCAGTCGCCGTGAAGGTGAGCTGCCCGTGTTNGAACGATGGTTCGAAGGTCTTGAGGCTCCGCCTGCATCTTATCTTGANGTGATCTTGTATAGTCAGGCGCAACTCATCAAAGAGGCGGCCGAGTTCCCGGAAGAGCAACCAGTGCCAGAGTGCACTTGGGGTATTGTCAGCATTATTGGAACACTATCACCCGTCGAACCACCCATGCCGCCCATCACTCAGTTGCGNAATGCTTTGGGTGCTAGCGAAGGCGGCTCGGGGGCCGCAATCGATCGCGCNAAGTATCTNGCCGCGGCTGACTTCTGGGATAGTCATTCTGCAGTGAAATAACGTGTTCAACAAACTGTTCGGACTCACTCTGTTTCNTCCAGCCGATCTGTTGGAGGCGGAGGCGTCCGCGACAGTGCTGAGATTTCGTCACGCAGTTCCGGTGTCATATCGATATCGATCGATTCTAANGATGGTGTCAGTTGCTCAAGATTGCGCGCACCGACGATTGGACATGTTACAGCTGAATGCCCCGCCACCCATGCAACTGACAAACTAACCGGATGCAAATTCCGTGCGGCTGCAAACTCCGTGAATGCGCCAGCCACGTCGTAGACCCAGTCTTCTCGATATCGGCTCGCGTAGTTGGCCTGTTGCACGATACGCCCTTCGTTCGGTCGCTTGCCTGGCCCGTATTTGCCGCTAAGTAGACCGCCGCCAACTGGACTGTAGGTCATTACTCCAATTTCCTCCGCCTCGCAGAGCGGCAGGATCTCAACCTCAACCTGTCGCTTGACCAAGCTGTACATCGGTTGCACGACATCAATGCGAGACCAACCTCGTTTGTCAGATATGCCTAGTCCTTTAGCTATCTGCCAGGCCGTATAGTTGCTCGCACCGATGTACAGAACTTTGCCGGATTGCACGAGGTTCTCGAGCGCGCGAAGGGTCTCCTCCAACGGCAGATTGTTATCCCATCGATGCATCAACAGAATGTCTAAGCGGTCGGTTCCGATGCGTTTCAAACTTTCTTCGACGGCTTGCGTAATGTGCCTGCGATTGGCACCCCGGGCGTTAATGTCATCACCCATTGGGCCGTGGCACTTGGAAGAAATGACAAGCTCATCCCGCTCACTGGCAATCAAGCGGCCCAGGATCGTTTCCGAACGACCGCCAGTATAGACATTNGCTGTGTCGAAGAAGTTGATGCCGCGGTCGCNGCAGGCAGCGTACATCCTTGCGGCTTCATCGGCATCGGCCTCACCGCCGAATGACATCGTGCCAAAACAGAGCTCTGATACTTTGACGCCTGTACGGCCCAGCAACTTGTACTTCATCGTANTCTCCCTCAAANCATTGCTGAGCTGTATAACAGATGACCAGCGTAGAACGGAACATAGATTGACGAGNGAGGGCCGCAGGATGAATNAGCAAACAAGTCCAGAGACAATCACCGGCGCACCATTGAGCGAAACAATAGCCTGTCTCAACGAACGTGTGAGTGTTAGGGAATTTGCTGAGAAGCCAGTGGATGATGCAATGATTGACGTCATTCTCCAGGCAGCTTTCAGAGCNCCGACGTCATCGAACATACAGTCTTACAGTGTCATTACCGTTCGCAATCAAGAAACCAAGGACAAGCTGTCAGCCGTCACTGGCAACCAAAAGCANGTTCGGGAGACCCCGGTATTCCTAGCCTTCTGCGCCGACCTTACGCGCATTGAAGATGCTCTTCAGAGACATGGTCATACGATTGAGGGGAACAATCTCGAAGTTGGTCTGGTCTCCAGCATAGATGCAGCTTTGGTTGGCATGTCGGCCTATTTGGCCGCTAGGTCTGTTGGATTGACTGGCGTTATGATTGGTGCCGTCCGCAATGATGCTGTGAAGACAGCAGAAATTCTGCAGCTTCCTAAACACGTCTATTGCGTCTTTGGAATGTGCCTCGGNTGGCCGGGCAACGTGCCGCCGCAAAAACCGCGCATGGANTTTGGCGCTGTCGTTCACCGTGAATTCTTTGGTGGTCAANGCGAGGGGTTTGATCCTTCCATCGCACTTGATGANTATGATAAAGCCCTGGCCGATCACTACGAAAGTGTCGGCAAGAAAACTACTNCCNATTCGTGGACGCACGACATCGACAAGAAGTTCAGTCCTCAGTTGCGTCAGGGTCTGCGGGAGCAGCTCAAGCAACTCGGCTTTGACTTCATCTGATATTTGGGAGTTGCAATAGTTTCAGCACCCCTGCCTCTGGTACAGCAGGGGTGCCCACTCTTATTCCTTAGCTGGCTCGGCGTTGTAGTCCGCATCACTGACCGGTTCCAACCACTCCGTACCACGACCTTGGTCATCTGATTCCGACATCGCGAGATGGCACATCATCTGCCCTGGTGATGACCCATGCCAGTGCTTGACCTCCGGCGGAATAACCACGGTATCACCTGGNCGGATCTCGTAGAGGGCTTCCCCTTCGATCTGGTATCGCCCGACACCTGACAGCACGTGCAGAATTTGGCCAACGGCATGCGTATGCCAGTTTGTCCGGCCACCAGGTGTGAAGGTAACTTTGCTTGCGCGCAGCCGTGACGGCGCTTCAGGTACGATAACCGGATCCTGTAATACTGTGCCGACGAATGAATCGGCACCTCCAAGACCAGTTGGTCTTTCATTTGCGCGGATGATTCTTGGCTTCATGTCGTCCTCCCAATGCCGAGCGCGAGATAGANCATCATCCTCGCATNTCTGTCGAAGAACACGAAGCAGAGGTCTGATTTCGGTTTGCTAGGGGTTCAGCTTCCACNAATTATCGAACCTGCTATCACTCCGGTGGTGTAATTTTTNTCTGGGCTTGAAGCCGAAAGAAGAAGCGGAAAACAATGAAGGTTGCGATTATTACTGGGGCTGGCAGAGGTATTGGACGGGCAACTGCTCTTCAACTTGCGAAGGACGGTTGGTCGNTGGTTTGCGCTGACATCGATGATGAAGGCAACCGGTCAACGGCTAAGGAGATTGATGGCTATGCAGTCACCTGTGATGTAGGCNGGCAGGCCGATGTNGNACTCTTGGTTCAGGCTACCATTGAGAAGTATGGNAGACTGGATGGCATCGTTTCGAACGCCGGCATCAANCAATACAAGCCGTTGAGCGAATGGACCCTTGNGCAGTGGGATAAGATTATTGCNACGAATTTGACGGCGAACTTCCTTCTGGCACACGCGGCTGAGCCGCATCTCCGGCAAGCCAGAGGTGCCATGGTACTCATGTCCTCGTCTCGCGCTAAAATGTCGGAGCCGGGCACCTTTGCTTACTCCGCAAGCAAAGGAGGGATCGTGGCATTAACCCATTCGCTGGCGATCTCACTTCAGCCTGATGTACGCGTGAACTGCGTGCTTCCAGGTTGGATTGATACGGGCAAACATGGTCCGATTGAGCAGGTCGATCATGACCAAAATCCAGCAGGACGGGTGGGAAGACCTGAGGACATTGCGGAAATGGTTTCCTTTCTTTTGTCTGAGGAAAAGGCTGGCTTTATCACTGGTCAGGAGTTCGTCGTAGACGGTGGGATGACCAAGAAAATGATCTATGTCTGATTGTTCTGCATGCTGCCCTCGCCTTAACCCAACTGTTTGCGATAAGCCTCAAAAAGTGCTTTAGAGCGTGCAGACTAACTACGCNTTAGGGAGGAAATTGATGACGTTCACGAAAGCAGGCTTGGTTATCGCGGCAGGCCTAACGCTGGCTCTGGTCGGTTCGGCTCATGCCCAGACCCGCGTCACATTCAAGTCCGCTAAGACAACTTCGTCCTATTATCAAATGTCAGTGCAGATTGCTGAGGCAATCAAAAAGGGTTCTGACGGTAAGATCATTGTAACTGTCGAAGAAAGCCAAGGTTCGGTCCAGAACGTCAAAGAAGCAGCCAAGCGTCCTGGCAACTACGTGTTCACAACGCCTCCCGTCTTGGTCAAGTTGGCCCAGAAGGGTATTGCCATGTTCAAGGGCAAGACAGATCCAAAGTACAACGAAATTCGTGCCCTGTTTCCGATTCCGTCTTTGACGATGCACTTTGTCTTGNGCGCAGACAGCGGCGTGAAGTCGTTCGCGGACCTTGAAGGCAAGACTATTTTGATCGGTAAGGGGTCGTTCGGTGCCCGCGAAGGCGCCAAGTACCTGAAGCTGTTCGGACTTGAGGGTANGGTCAAACTGGCAAATGTCGAACTGAACGCAGCAGTTGCAGCTCTGAAGAACAAACAAATTGATGGCTTTGTCACTGCAGGTTCNTACCCTGCACCAAACGTGATCGAAGCAGCAGCAAGTACTGGCGTTACTGTTCTTTCGTTGAATGATNAGCAGATCAAGAAAACCAAGCGTACGCGGCTGGTCATCCCAGCTGGTACTTATGCTGGTGTAAAGAACGATGTGGTNACGACATCGCTGCCTGTTGTTGCGCACACCACAACCGCGATGGACAATNACACTGCTTACGCATTGACCAANACCTATTGGTCACAAAAGACCGACCTCGGAAAGGCCGCTGCTTGGTGGAATGGCGTCTCAGGCGCAATGCTTGCCAACGTCTACGGCAAACTGCACCCAGGTGCCGTGAAGTACTACGACGAAGCTGGNATCAAGTTCCCGGATGCTCTTCGCTAAGACGAGCGAACGAGCGAGGCGCNNCTGATGATCCATCCGTCGCGCCTCGCGACAAATCACGCGCTGGACTATTTTGAACCCGATATACGCAGGTTTTGGCCGCTAACTCATGGCTAGCACAATCTGGATTGCGCTTGGCGCGGCCTCCGTCATTTTTCATATCTGGCTGATCTTTAGTGGTCTCGTACCCAACCTGATTGCACGTCCTTTGCACATGGCATTGGCACTGCCATGGGTTTTCATCTTCGCAGCAAAAACTGACTGGGGCCGTTGGACGGGAACTGCATTCACCATTCTTGGCCTTGCTTGCTGCTTCTACATCGTTGCGAACGAAGCGGAATTGTCAGAGCAGTATGGGTCACTCGAGGGCCAGCTACAGCTGTTTATCTCGATAGCACTTTTGCTTGTCGTTCTTGAGATGGCACGGCGGGCGATCGGATGGCCGTTGCCCGTCATCGCAGGGTTGGCCCTATTATACGGACTACTGGGATCACACCTTCCAGGGGAGTTTGGTCACCCGGGTCTGCCGATCGATAGCTTTCTCGGAACCATGGTTGTTGCGGAAGGCGGACTATGGGGCAGTTTGACGGGTGTATCAGTCAACATTGTCGCTGTGTTCGTCATTATGGGTGCGGTCTTGAATGCCGGTGAGGCCGGGCAAGGCTTCATGAACCTGGCTGCCGCTGCCGCCGGTCGTCTGAAAGGCGGTGCAGCTAAAGTATCAGTTGTCTCCTCAGCACTATTCGGATCGATATCCGGTTCTGCTTCTGCCAACGTTGCCTCCACCGGTGCCATTACTCTGCCGGCCATGAGACGTCTTGGTTATCCGAAATCCTTGGCTGGTGCCGTAGAGGCTGTTTCATCTTCGGGTGGTCAGATTATGCCGCCACTCATGGGCGCTGGTGCCTTTGTCATGGTCGAGCTGACAGGCGTTCCGTACACCAGCATCATGGCTGCGGCCCTCCTGCCAGCGCTTCTCTATTTTGCTGCTGTATGGATTGGCATCAACGCGTTCGCCTCACGCCACGAACTCAAACCATTGCCGGCCGATGAGCGTCCTGGCTCCCGAACAGTGTTGATTACAGCGGCCTTCTTTTTGGTGCCGTTCGTGGTACTGATGGAGCGGATGTTCATTGGCGGGTTCACGCCGCAATATGCAGCCGCATGCGCAATACTCGCTGCGTTTCTGTTGCTGCCGTTCGACGCCAATCTGTGGATTGATGTTTCCCGCACACTAGGCCGACTTGAAAGAGTGATGGTGAGTGCTGGCGAACAGATCGCCGTTATCGCTTCACTCATCTTGTGCGCGACGATCATCATTAGTGTTCTCGGTCAGACAGGCCTGGGCGTGAAGATCACGTCACTTACACTGTCCGCGGGCAATGAGCAGCTCTGGTTTGCGTTGTTGCTCACCGCAGCTGCCTGTCTGCTACTTGGTATGGAAGTGCCCACGACTGCTGCCTATGTGATCTGCATTTCTGTTGCAGGCCCGGCCCTTCAGAAGCTTGGTCTTGATCTTCTGACAGCGCACCTATTCGTGTTCTGGTTCGCACTGCTCTCCACGATTACACCGCCGGTTTGTGGCGCAGTCTTCATTGCAGCCGGTATGGTTGGCGAGAATTGGCTCCGAGTGGCTTTCACAGCAATGGCGCTCGGTGTCGGCCTTTACATTATTCCTTTGGGTATGATTGCAAATCCGGCCGTCATTGCGTTGGAGACGACACCGCTTCTGGCCGTAGTTGCAGGACTGAAACTGCTGATAGGTTTGGCAGCAGTGTCCTACGGCCTGATTAGTACTTGGCAATGGTGGATCCGGATCGGGCTTGTTGTCTTGGGACTTGCAACGGTTTTCGTTGGGCTCTAGCTGAAATCAAAAAACTATCAGCATTGCGACAGGCTTATGCCGCAGCGGCAATGGGCTTATTCTCTCCAGCAAGTGTCACGCGATGCATAACGCGTCTGATGTTTACGTTATCGAATGGTTCGACAGAGTGCATGGTGCATCGATTATCCCACATAATGATATCGTGCTGCGCCCAGACATGACGATAGACAAACCGCTCATTGCAGGCATGCGCAATGAGTGTGTCCAATAGGGCGCGACCTGCGGCTTTGTCCATGCCAACGATATTGACCATGGTATGCGGCGAGAGCAGCAGGCATCGCCTCTTAGTTACAGGGTGGATCTGAACAAGTGGATGTTCAACAGGCGGAAGTACGTCGTAGCTACCTTTATCTTGTTTCTTCGCCAGTTCAGGCGAAAGCGATAAGGTATAATCATGATCATGGATGACTTTGAGATGCTCGATCTGCTCTTTGATCGAATCGTCTAGAGCATCATACGCGGCATACATGTTGGCGAATAAGGTATCTCCGCCGGAATTGGTTGTCTCGATGCCATGGAAGATCGACCCTTTGCTTGGGACCTCACGAAACGAGCTGTCCGTGTGCCATCGCCACGATTGGCTCAGATATTGCCAAGACGTTTCTTTCGGTGGGATAAGCTGATCATTCTCATCCACATTGGAAACCCGGTAGATTTCCTTATTGCTGGATGAGCGATGCGCCAGTGAGGGATGGATTTCGAGATCGCCAAAACGACGTCCGAAACCGATATGCGCTTCGTCCGATATGTCTTGCCCAGGGAATATCAGCAAAAGGTGCTCCATCCATGCGTCATGGATAGCGTCCACCATCTCGTCGCTAATGAGCGAGGAAAGATCAACACCGCGAATCTCCGCCCCTATGAGTGGATGCCGCTTTGAAACGATCAAGTCTTGGCTGATTGGTTGGGACGTCATATGCCTACCTGATTACCTCTTCCGCCCCGGTCGACTGAATTCACACATTCATCGATAGCTAAGTGGTCTTCGATTCACAACTAATATGCAATCATCAATGTAAAATCTCGCGCTGAGCTGTTATGTTGGCGAAGAAATCCGGCGCCGTGAAGAAATCAGGCGCGCGGATATCAAGAGGCTCTATTTGTGAATTCGGATACGCCCGGGCAACGGTTCTTCTATGGTTGGGTTGTTGTTGCCATTGCATTTGTGACGATGGCCGTTGCAATAACTGCACGAACTAGCTTCTCGCTTTTGTATCCAGAAATTCTCTCCGAGTTCCGCTGGTCACATGGCGTCACCGCCGGTTCTTATTCGGTTGGCTTCATCGCCTCCATCCTGCTGCTCCCGATTGTTGGAGTGCTGATGGAGCATGTCGGTCCGCGCATAGTGATCCCACTGGGAGCGCTCCTCGTTTTCGGTGGCTTTGTGATGATGATGTCCATCACAGATCCTGTCGGTTTGTACATTGCTATGGGTATACTCATCGTCAATGGATCGATGAGCATGAGCTACATTGTGCATTCAATGTTCCTGCCGAATTGGTTTGTTCGCAATCGCGGCTTAGCCGTAGGTCTGGCGTTCGCCGGTGTAGGTGTTGGTGCGATTGTGTTGCTGCCACTGATCCAGATCGTCATCGAGACCGAGGGGTGGCGCAATGCGTGCCTATACATGGCCATTGCGATTGTCGCTGTCATAATTCCCATCAATCTTCTCTTCCAGCGCAATTCACCTGAACAAATGGGATTGCAGCCCAATGGCGATGGTCCGCAAAGGCACGGTAAGCCGCAAGCATTTCACCGGCGGGAAGTTGTTCGCAATCGAGCTTGGGTGGAAACCGAATGGACGGTTACCAAAGCAGTCACCACGGTTCGCTTCTGGGCCATGTTTATATCAATGTTTTGTGCGCTGTTCGTCTGGTATGGCGTCCAAGCGCACCAAACCAAATTACTCATAGATGAAGGATTCAGCGCTCAGTTCGCTGCTGCAGCCCTGGGCTTCGTCGCATTCTTTGGGATATTTGGTCAGATTGGCATCGGCGCGCTGTCCGACCGTATTGGTCGCGAGCTCGCCTGGACAATTGCACTCGCCGGTTTCGGAGCGACTTCGATCTTTCTGATCATGGTGCTGAAGTCGCAAATGATCATCTTTGTCTACCTGGCCGTGATCGTCCAAGGCCTGATGGGCAATGGAATGGCCGCACTATTCGGTGCGATAACAACGGAATTGTTCGCAGGAAAGCGAGCGGCAAGCATTGTTGCCTTGATTGGTATGGGCGGTAATATCGGTGCGGGTGTGGGGGCTTGGTTGCTTGGCGTGCTCCACGACCAATCAGGGAGCTATGAAAGTGGGCTCTGGGTCTGTTGGGGCGTATCAATCTTGTCGATGATATGCATATGGATTGCGTCACCGAGCCGGGTCCGTCAGATGGTCCGTGTCCCGT
Source organism: Filomicrobium sp. (assembly GCA_002689605.1). GTDB lineage: Bacteria > Pseudomonadota > Alphaproteobacteria > Rhizobiales > Hyphomicrobiaceae > Tectiglobus. Next base: position 41,887 of record NZGY01000062.1, on the reverse strand, counting down.
TGGCGACCTCAAAAACATCGTAGCGGACCGTCTTGCCAGACAGCGTGAATGTAGGTTTGCGCAGGTTAATCGGCGCGCTCGCCCGTAGCGGCCACTTGAGCACCACGCGTTTCTGTGCGCTCGATAGGGCCGTGTCTATCAGCTCAGCAGAATCTTCGTCTGGGCCTACAATCTCGCGCAGCGTTCGCATTTCCTGTTTGACCAATGCGCTGGTGGTTCTCTCTGGATGCATTGGATCAACGGTCACGATATCCGGTTTGAGCTCAGGCAACAGTGTGGCGGCATCGCCGAGCAACAAATGCATTCGTTCAACAATGGCTGCGAGTTCGTCGCTAGAGTTGCTAGCTGCCTTCAATGCAGCGGATAGAAGTTCATGCACCTTTGCCGAACGCTCGATCAGCGTGATCTCGACACCGAGTGATGCAATCATGAAAGCATCCCGTCCAAGACCTGCAGTGGCGTCGACAACCTTGAGATCTGGATTCTTTAGAATACCAGTTGCTTTGACTAGTTGGTGACTGCGGGCCTCACCGCGGCGAACCCGGTAAGCCGTCCGCCCGGCGGTAAAGTCAATCAATTGCCCAGGCTGGTCTTTTTCATGCATTAAGTCTCTTTCATGCATTTGGCAGTCTCAATTTGGAATGACCTTATACCTTGCTCGCATTTTGTGCAGTTCGAGCTCGCGCAGCCATTCTTCCGTGCTACAGTTAGTTTGGAAAAGCAAGGAGACGGTATAAAATGCGTGACGTCGTTATTACGGGGATTGGCTCTACGCGCTTCGGCAAGCTGAAAGGTCGAGGTGTGCAAAATATTGCTGTGGAAGCGGCCAACGATGCCCTGTCGCGATCAGGTATCGAGCGTAAAGACATCGGCGCGCTCTACTTGGGTAACTTTGCTGCTGGGCCCTTGGCAGGCCAGGAGGTGTTAGCCGGCATAGTTGGTGATGAGATTGGTGTCTCCGGTATACCTTGCACGAAGGTAGAGGGCGCTTGTGCTTCCGGTGGTATAGCTTTCCGTCACGCTGTGCTGGCAGTGGCCTCTGGTCAATGCGATGCAGCCGTCGTCGTCGGAACAGAGAAGATGACCCATGCACGTGGAAGTGATGTTACTGCGGCTCTTAACAACGCGATGGACAATCAGTCTGACGGACCATCCGGCCTAACCTTTCCTGGCTTCTTCGGTCTTGCTTGGCGCGTTCATGCTGAAAAGTATGGAACCACTCGCGATGAAGTTTCCTCAATCATTATTAAGAACAAAGCGAACGGTCTTAATAACCCACTTGCTCAAATGGGTGCAGAGCTGACGTCGGATATTATTGAGCAGTCTCAGCCAATAGCCGACCCGCTTCAGCTCTACGATTGCTGTCCTGTTAGCGACGGAGCTGCAGCTCTAGTCATAGTTGCCGCTGATCGCGCGACTGAGGCTCCGGACCAACCAATTCGCGTCAAAGCCGCCATTCAAACCAGCGGCTCTGCAAGACTTGCGGGGCACGAGAGCTTGTGCTCCTTCAAGACGACTGAATTAGCTGCTGCACAGGCCTACGAGCAAGCCCAAATCTCAGCAAGCGATATCGACCTCGCAGAGATCCATGATTGCTTCTCCATGGCGGAGGTCATCCATAGCGAAGACCTCGGACTCGTGCCCAGAGGGCAAGGTGCGAAGTGGGCTGCTGAGGGCCGGACTCAAGTCGATGGTCAAATAGCAATCAATCCGTCCGGCGGCCTGCTCTCCAAAGGGCATCCTGTTGGTGCTACGGGAGTGGGGCAACTGTACGAGGTCGTGAAGCAGCTTCGGGGCGAGCATCCCAATCAGGTGAACAATGCGCGTTTAGGTCTTGCGCAGAACGTTGGAGGTGCCGGTGTCGCCTGCACCGTTTCAATCTTGGAGCGTACAGATGTCTGAGATGGTTTCTGTGTTGGAATGTGCGAGTTGCGGCCAGCTCGATCCTGGTCCACGAGGGAACTGTACGGCCTGCTATGGTACTGACCTCATCGTTCGGAACGTAGAGAGCAGCGGCCAGCTTATTAGCTGGACAATGATCCGACGCCCGCCAACCGCATTCCGTGATGACGGGCCTTATGCGGTTGCGGTAGTCAAGCTAGACGTGGGCGTGCAGGTGACTGGTCGGCTCGATCCAATGGCCGCGGAGCCGGCACCTGGTTCGCGTGTCGTGGCTTTAACCCATCAGTCCGATGTGCCGGTATTCTCTCCCAGCGAATAGCCGCAGTTCGTGCCCCACAACCTGGACACAGGGCGCTGCCTGTGCTGAAAAATTACCCAAAAGGCAAGAATGGGAGTGAGATGTGCTGCTGGGTTGCATTGCTGACGATTTAACAGGCGCGACTGATCTCGCACTAACGCTGACGCGGGGGGGTATGAGGACCGTCCAGGTTATGGGCGTGCCCGATGACCCGGCTCGCTACGCAGAATTTGACGCCGTTGTCATAGCCCTCAAGTCTCGCACAAACCCAGTAGATGAAGCCATCGAATGGTCTCTCAAGAGCTGTGATGTCCTAATTGGAGCCGGTGCACGCCAAATCATATTCAAATACTGCTCGACGTTCGACTCGACGGACAAGGGTAATATCGGACCGGTCGCTGAAGCTCTGATGAAAAAGCTCGGCGGCGATTTAGCGGTTGTCTGCCCAGCGTTTCCCACCAACAAGCGCACGATCTTTCAAGGTCATCTGTTTGTCGGTGACATGTTGCTCTCCGATAGTCCGATGAAAGATCATCCGCTGACACCAATGCGCGATTCCAACTTGGTCAATGTCATGCAGAGGCAAACGAGTCTGAAAACTGGTTTGGTGTCATATGACTCAGTCGATCAAGGCCCTGACGCCATAAAGGCAGCTTTCGAAGGTGCGAAATCCCGCGGAGAAAGTTTCGTTGTCATCGATGCGATAAGCGATCGCCATCTTATGTCGATTGGCGAAGCTATTGCAGATCACAAATTGATCACCGGTGGTTCTGGAATAGCGCTCGGTCTGCCTGAGAATTACGCTCGTCAAGGTCTGCTCAATAAAAGTGATGCAACCAAACCCATGCAGGCCAAAGCCGGGCGGTCGCTAATCCTTTCCGGCAGTTGCTCGGAGGCGACGCGCGGACAGGTGGCAAAAGCAGTGCTCGCGGGTATGCCAGCCCTAAGGGTTGATGCCCTCGACCTCGCAGCTGGGAAAACATCGCCCAAAGAGTTGGTCACCTTCGCAACTGAGCAGGAAGGTGATGGTCCGGTTCTGATCTATTCGAGCGATACGCCTGATGTCGTTGCAACGGTGCAGGAGCAACTCGGGCGCGAAGCTGCGGGAAGCATTGTCGAGAACGCGTTGTCTGAGACAGCGCAGACTTTGGTGAAGAAGGGCTTCACACGGATTATCGTAGCGGGCGGCGAAACGTCGGGCGCTGTCGTCAATGGTCTCGGTGTCAACGCCATCGAAATCGGACCCGAAATTGATCCAGGCGTGCCCTGGACCCGAAGTCTGGATGATGACGGATTGGTTTTGGCGCTAAAATCAGGCAACTTCGGAGCCGAAGATTTCTTTATGAAGGCTTGGGATAAGCTCGCATGAGTGCAGAAGCAATAGCCCGCGAGCAGATCTGCAGAACGGCAAAATCGCTCTTCGAACGTGGCCTGACACACGGATCTACCGGTAACATTTCGGTACGCCTTGACGATGGCGGCTGGCTGATGACGCCCTCGGGTTCATCGCTCGGAACCTTGGATCCTGTGAAGATCTCCAAGCTTGATGTCAACGGCCGGCACTTGTCCGGAGACAAGCCGACCAAAGAAGCTTTCTTGCACACAACGATGTACGATCAGCGTCCAACGTCAGGTGCCGTTGTCCATTTGCATTCGACGTACTCAGTTGCCGTCAGCAGCTTGCACGACATTGATCACCATAACTGCTTGCCCCCGATTACGGCCTACTATGCGATGCGTATCGGCAAGCTTCCGCTCGTTCCGTACTATCCCCCGGGCGACGAGGCTCTTGCTGAGGCCGTAGGTGATCTTGCGAGCGAGCATCATGCTGTCCTGCTCGCCAATCATGGTCCAGTTGTCGCCGGTAACTCCTTGTCAGCTGCAACAGACGCCATAGAGGAACTGGAAGAGACGGCTAGACTTTTCCTATTGCTGCAAGGTCAGCGTTTGCGCACGCTGACCGGCGAACAGGTCGACGAACTGCAGCGCCGCTTCAAGAGCTAAACCGAACAACAAGCCCAACCAAGGATAAAAGAAATGCCCAACGCAATCGACCTCAGTGGACGTGTGGCTGTCGTCACAGGAGGCGCTCAAGGTTTTGGCCGTGCGATTGCCGAGCGCTTCATCGCATCTGGCGCGAAAGTCGACATCTGGGACCGAGACATGGAGTTGGCAGGCAAAACCGCCAATGAGATCGGTGCGCGAGCGATTGCTGCAGATGTTTCTAAGTTAGCCTCATTGGAACAAGCACACGCAGAGACTGTAAATGCTCATGGTCGGCTAGACATTCTAGTTAACAACGCAGGGATTGCAGGCGCCAATGCAACAACCTGGGACACCGAGGTAGACGAATGGCGCAAGGTGATGCGGATCAATCTCGACGGTCCATTTCTCTGCTGCAAGGCAGTCGTCCCAACAATGATCAAGCAGAATTACGGTCGCATCATCAACATCGCGTCTATTGCCGGTAAAGAAGGTAATCCGAACGCAGCTCATTACTCTGCATCAAAGGCAGGCGTGATCGCACTAACGAAGTCGCTCGGAAAAGAGCTCGCCGATCACGATATCTCGGTAAATGCTGTGACTCCGGCCGCCGCAAAAACTGCGATCTTTGATCAGATTACCCAGCAGCACATCGACTTCATGTTGTCCAAGATACCACGCCAGCGCTTCGTTAAGGTCGAAGAGCTAGCATCAATGGTTGCTTGGATGGCGTCAGAAGAATGCGCGTTTACCACCGGAGCTGTTTTTGACATCTCCGGCGGTCGAGCAACTTACTGATATCGGCCAAAACGGTTGGCTCCAGCCGAGTCGATTGGAGCCTCCGCAAGCGTTTGAGGCGATGAGATGAAAATGCCCAGCCTATAAGGCAGAAGCTGATCAGCATATGCCGGTACAGGCGGTAAAGAATGGAAGACAATCGCGCCCATCACCATGGCTTGCGCCCACATTCGTTGGCCAACTGCCAACAACAGAACGAAGGGCACAACCGCCTTCATGCAATCAAAACAGATCTCACTCGATGTCTGCAAGTTCGTGGCTGATTGCAGGGTGGCCAATAACACTTCAGCGCTAAAGTTTGTACCGACAGACACATTCAGAAGCGCTGCAACCGCAGCAAGACATAACGCTCCAAGTGTTAACGTCATAAAGTCGTTCCCCTCGACTTAGACAGTTACAAAAAACGAAATCGGAGACCCGCATTTCCTGCGTTTCGATTCGTATGAGAACATCTTGTAGAGCGCTGCGCAACATCGACGCGGCGGTTTTTTCTCGCGCGTTGACTTTTCTGTGAGCAAGAAATTTGAGTAGCCGCCTGCCTTCAGCTAGGTTGCAGAAAAAGTATTCTTATCATGCAGTGTTAGATTGATTGTCTAGGCTATTGATTTATATCAATCGACAATGACGATATGCATGAAACGGGGGCCGTGCGCGCCGCGTGTGTTCTTAGCTTCAATGTCTGCTGTTCCACTCGTGCCGGTGATAAAATTAATATTGCGCGGATGGATATTTCCGCGGCTTCGCACGATTTCCCAGTAATTTTCCATGTACCGAAGCAGGTTTTCTGCCTCGACTAGTACGATGTGATGAAGACCTAGGTAGTTGTACAAGGTTGGGCTATCAGGCCGAGACGTGAATACCAGGGTGCCAGTCTCAGCAATTCCAAAGTCGGCAACTCCGACAACCGCCAACTCGTTGGGTGCGATTTCATGATGAAAGCTCGCATCGCGCCAGTCGAGCTCCGTAAGACGAGCCATCGGTGGCATGGCAACTGCTAACGGTAGATTGTTACTTAGCAGGTAGTTACGTACTGCGGCGACCGCCTTAGACCAGCTTTCGACTTCGTCCACGGTGGCGGTTAGGCGTTCTGAAGTTGCGCGTTCAATGAACTTCTCACGGTTCGACTTCTCTTCGAACGTCGGACGAATGGTGTCAGCATCAGGCAGGAGTGCGTTTGCTTCTGCTGAAATTGCTGCGGCATCGGCAGCTCTCGCACCCGCGGCCCCTCGAATTCGGCCCAAAATGTGCGATTTCACATCGTTCATCGTCGCCGACCTTGTTTGAATTGATCCATAAACGTACCCGCCTGTGGGGATGGAAGATCCCGGTATTTGGTCCAACCACCTGCCCCAAACAGCGACCGAATAAATCCCCTCTTTCCGGCCATGAGCTCAAGTATTCGAACGCCGGCACGGCTCGCAACCCGGTAGAGACGAGGGCGTTTGGCAAGTGCGGCCCACATCCCAAGCGAAAACCGGTAAGGCCTCGCTGTGAGCCTTTCACGCCATTGCTTTTCCCGCAATTTCCGCATCAGGTCAGGTAGTGGAATGTTAACAGGACAGACTTCCTGGCATCGTCCGTTCAAAGTGCATGCGTTGGGCAAATCTCCCGCTTCCTTAAGGCTCGACATAGCCGGCGTAAGGATCGCGCCCATCGGGCCTGGATAAACTGCCCCGTAGGCATGGCCACCAACTGCACCATAGACCGGGCAGTGGTTCATACAGGCACCGCAGCGAATACAGCGCAGCATCGGTTTGAGGAAGCTATCGAGCATTTCAGTCCGGTGATTGTCGACCAGAACGATATGCATTTCTTCTGGACCGTCGAGATCGCCTTCGCGCTTGGGTCCGTTATGGAATGTTGTGTACTGCGTGATCTCAGTGCCGAGTGCGGCCCGTGCTAGGAGTCTGAGAAAGACTGTACAATGTTCCATTGTTGGAACCAGCTTCTCAATACCAACATTTACGATGTGTACAGGCGGTGGCGTGGTTGTAAGTTCTGAGTTGCCCTCGTTTGTGACAGTTACGACTGAGCCGGTGTCGGCAACAATAAAGTTAGCACCGGAAATACCTATGTCAGCGGCCATGTATTTAGGGCGAAGCTCTTGTCTTGCGCTCTCGACAAGGGTCGCAACCTGACCATCAGCTAGCGGTTCACGGTGCTTCTCGCGGAACAGTGTCTCAACTTCTTCCCTCGTCTTATGCATAGCCGGCATAACGATGTGCGATGGGGGATCTTCGGCGAGCTGGATAATATGTTCCGCAAGGTCGGTCTCAATGCGTTCGATACCGGCCTGAGCTAGAGCCTCAGGAAGTCCAATCTCTTCGCCAAGCATTGATTTGACGCGGGTTGTCGTCTTGGCGCCTTTCTGCTTGCAAATGCCTACAATAATTTCAGTTGCCTGGCTTGGCGTACTTGCCCAGTAGACCTTTGCACCCGATGCGACAGCATTCTTCTCAAATTCTTCGAGGTAGTGATCAAGATGCGCGAGCGTATGGTCTTTGATCTGCTCAACGGCTTTCCGCGCTGCAGCATACTGCGGGAAAGCCTCCAGCATACCGACGCGGCGCGATTGAAGAAGATCGGTAGTGCGATCTAGCGCAACTCTCAGATTCGGTTGCGCCAGAGCTGCTTTGACGTTCGCTTTGAATGCATGTGAGGTCTGCTTCATGAGGGCTCACGCTCCGGCTCGCAAATTGCCGGCTCGTCGGTCATAGCCGCCAGAACCTCGACCGCGTGATAGGCTTTCACCTTTGCCCCATCACGGCTGAGCTTGCCTGCCATATTCATGAGGCACCCCAGATCCCCGGCAAGAAGCATGTCAGCATTGGTTTTGGTAATCTCGCGTGCCTTGTCGCCGACAATCTGGTTGGAAATGTCGGGGTATTTCATACAGAAGGTGCCGCCAAACCCACAGCAAACGTCATTGCCACTGAGTGGTTTCATTTCTAGGCCATCGACGCTGGATAGCAGCGCGCGTGGTTGATCGTGAATATTCAACTCTCGCAGCCCGGAGCAGCAGTCATGATAAGTAGCCGTGCTCTTGCAGCTGACGCCTCTGGGCGTGAACTCCATCACGTCTGTAAGAAAGCTCATGATCTCGTACGTCTTGCGGGCAAGAGACGTGCGCCTTTCACTCCATTCCGGTTCGTCCAAGAACAGTTCCTTAGATTGGACTTTAAGCATTCCAGCACAAGAACCAGATGGCACGACGACGTAATCGAAATGCTCGAAAGCCGTGATCACTTGTTTAACAATCTCTCCGGCATGATTGTCCGCACCGCTATTGAATGCTGGTTGCCCGCAGCAGGTTTGAGCCTCAGGGATGCCCACAATACACCCTGCGTCCTCCAGAAGCTTGAGGCTTGCAAATCCAATCGAGGGACGCATTGCATCGACGAGACAGGTCACAAATAGTCCGACGTGCGGTGATGACGGCCGTTTGCTCATGCTGGTACGTGTCCTAGTTTGGTCTAGGGTTCTTATTTAACAGTCACGCGTCCTGACGAAAGCTGGCAATTAGTCTTCAGTGCAGTTTTCACCGAAGAATAAGAGGCACCCGTCCGGATCTTTGACGTGAAATTCCCACATGCCATAGGGTTGGTCAAATGGTGGCCGGACTCGTCCTTCTGGCAGCATATCCAGTTTTGGTTTCAAAGAGCCAAAGAGTTCATCGACTTCACGCACCCATAGGTAAATGGAGATATTGTTGGCTGTTGCCCCGAGTGCTTCGTCGTCATCACAGGACACAAAGTGTATGGCCGCCGGTCCATGCACGGCGATTGCGAAGCTATTGTCCTCGGACACGGATCGCCGTTCAAATCCCAAGACATCGGCATAGAAGTCCATAGTGCGAGTGATATGGCGGACTGGGACAATTGCAACAGCGTCTTCGATTACTGGTTTTGCCATTTCTCTTCCCATCATCAGGCATTATCGGGATCAGGCGTTTTATCAGGGAAAATACAGAGATCACGGATGATGCAGCGCGGGCAAGCTGGTTTGCGCGCAGTGCAGATATAGCGTCCATGCAGGATCAGCCAGTGGTGTGAGGGAACTCCGTACTGTGGTGGTACCACCTTTAAAAGCTTTGCTTCAACTTCCAAGGGCGTTTTACCTGGCGCCAGACCAAGCCGATTTGCAATCCGGAACACATGTGTGTCGACAGCCATGGTCGGCTCCCCAAACCACACATTCATGACTACATTCGCAGTTTTGCGGCCGACCCCCGGTAGCGTTTCCAAGATGTCACGATCTGCGGGCACGGCACTGTCATATTTATCAATGAGTTCCTGTGACAGTGCGATAACGTTCTTGGCTTTGTTGCGATAAAGCCCAATCGTTTTGATGTAGTCTCGGACCGTATCTTCACCAAGCGCCACCATCTTTTCTGGCGTATCGGCGATAGCAAATAAATCCTCTGTCGCACGATTGACGCCCGCATCCGTTGCCTGCGCTGAAAGCACGACAGCAACCAGAAGTGTGTAGACGTTGGAGTGCTCAAGCTCACCTTTCGGTTCCGGCTGTGCCTCAGCAAACCGCGCAAAAATTTGCTCAACGGTCTCAGTTGATATCCGCCGCCTCATAGTCTTCTTTTGCGTCTTCTTCGCCGGCGACTTTTGTTTTGCGCTCGGCTTCGCCGCGGACTTCTTTGAAGTTGCTTTTTTCGAAGCCGCCTGCTTCGATGCTACCTTGGATTGCGGCATTTGGTCGGTACTCGCGATCGATTTAATGATGAGCTACGTTGGTTATGACTATCGGCAGGACCAAGAGGTAAGGTCAATTGTTAGCAAGATCGAGAAAGCAAGTTGATAACAGGTGAGACTTCATTATCTGGCCGGAGTGATCAGCAAGTGGACGCAGGTACCGTCACGTTCCGCGCCATTCTGACCCCCAATAGATCTCTAAGTCCTTTGGGATTCATTCTCCTGATGAGTATTTTGTGTGTCATCAGTTTTACGATCGGGGTCGTCTTTCTGATGATGGGCGCCTGGCCGGTATTGGGTTTCTTTGGATTAGACATCCTACTGATATACTGGGCATTTCGTTGGAATTATCGCTCTGCACGGGAATTTGAAACAGTTGAAATTTCGCCCAAGTCTCTAACACTCACGCGAAATGCGCTTGATGGATCGATGGACAGTATCGATTTCCAAACCTACTGGGTCAGGATATTTCTGGACGAGGAGCCTAGTGGCAGGACGCATTTGCGACTGCGCTCCCACGGCAACGAGGCCAAGGTCGGCCGTTTCTTGAGTGATGATGAGCGACGATCGCTGGCCGGAGTGCTGCAAGAGGAAATTCGCATCGCCCTTCGCATAGCCTAAGGATGCTTGCTGAAGAACCTTGCTCCACAGCCTGTCCATATCGCAAGTTTGGGGTCGCTTGGTTTTGATCCAGCCAGTAGTTTGTCATCAAGATCGACAGACCTTGGACACAACATCATGTTGCAACCAGCTGAAATAGAGCCAGTCCGTCAACAGCCGAATAAGGCAAGTAAGGACTACGAAGCAGTCCGCAAGGCAATAGTATTCCTGTCAGAGAACTGGGCCGATCAACCTGACCTGGATACCTTGGCAGGGGAGATGACCCTTAGCCCAGCTCATTGCCAAAAGTTGTTCAAACGCTGGTGCGGATTAAGTCCGAAAGAATTTCTGCAAGCAATCACGCTCGATCACGCCAGGGGGCTGCTGCAATCCTCAAACAGTGTTCTTGATTGCGCATACGATGTTGGGTTGTCAGGTAGCGGGCGCTTGCACGATCTCTTCATAGATCATGAAGCCATGACACCAGGTGACTACAAACGCCGCGGTGAGGGTATCGATATCTTCTATGGCTTCCATCCCTCTTCCTTTGGCGACACACTCTTGCTAGCAACTGATCGCGGTGTTGCCGGTTTGGCTTTCGTCAATGAAGACATCGGGCAAACACGTGCCGATGCATTGATGGATATGATGCGACGCTGGCCGCAAGCTAATTTCAAAGAAGCTCCAAAGCAAACGGCGCCGCTCATAAAGCGTATTTTCGATTCAATTGAGTGGTTGCCAGAGCAGCCGGTCAGGCTGGTATTGATCGGTACAGACTTCGAAGTTCGTGTATGGGAAGCGTTGCTGAAAATTCCGATGGGGCGAGCGGTAAGTTATACCGATATCGCCCAACATATCGGCAAACCCACCGCATCCCGCGCCGTCGGTTCCGCAGTTGGGCGAAATCCGATCTCCTTTGTTGTGCCGTGTCATCGTGTGCTGCGAACAGACGGTTCGCTTGGCGGATATCACTGGGGCTTGACCCGCAAGCGTGCCATGATTGGATGGGAAGCTGGACGGGTCAGCGCGGGATAAGATAGGTTGATTTCATGAGTGATGTCATCGTGGAGCAAATGGGCAGCGTTTGGTTGATAACGATCAACCGAGCAGACAAAATGAACTCACTCGATTTTGCGGCCCATGATGAACTCGTACGAACGTGGCTAGAATTCCGAGACGACGACAATGCTCGTGTCGCTGTCTTAACTGGTTCAGGTAACAAGTCCTTTTGTGCCGGTGCTGATCTCAAAACGTACACCGTAGCATTTGCTACGACTCCGCCGCACGAGTTTCGGCAGAAATGGGTAGACGGCTATGGACTAGGTGGCATCACACGCGGGCTTCGGATCGATAAACCCATCATTGCGGCGGTCAATGGATTCGCTATTTCAGGTGGCTTGGAGATCGCCCTTGCTTGCGATTTACGGTTCTGTTCGCCACAAGCAGAATTTGGCTTACAGGATTCTAAATGGGGTTTTCATGCGTGTGACGGTGGATTGGTGCGACTTCCACGGATAGTCGGTCAAGGCAACGCGATGGAGCTCATCTTGTCTGGTGAACGCATAGATGCCGAGCATGCATTCCGCATCGGCTTGGTCAATCGCATCTGGCCTGAGGATGAATTGTTGCCGAAAGCGCTGGACTACGCCCAGATGCTCGCAACCAGGGCGCCGCTGTCTCATCGGCTGGCCAAAAACGTTATGCGCCGCATGGAGGGGCTCACAGAAGAAGAGGCTCTGAAAGCCGAGGTAAGCTCATTCTATGATCTCGGTCAGTCGGAAGATCTTAAGGAGGGGACTGATTCGTTCCGCGAGCAAAGGCCCGCTCAGTTCAAGGGACGCTGAAAGCGAGCTGAGCTGCTTGTTTAAACATAACAGTCGAGTTGATAATCGAAGATATGTCCCGTGCCTATTCTGCTGTATCAACGTACTTTGTTTTCCGCATAGCACTGGCGCATAAACTCGCATCTCTCTGGACCAGAGAAATGCATACTTGATCTTTTGGCTGGACGAATGAACTTACAAATTTGCTCAAGCCCGTCCGTCGTCAGCCATCCCTGTCTCCGGCCACGCTGAACGGCAAAACAATCAGCAAGCTCTTCGCTCGGGCCACGAAATTGGTGTCCACACTCATGGGAATAGATCCAGAGTTTCACCGCAGTTGGCACGCGGGTAATAAGCTTAGGATTAAGGATCAAGAATCCAGGGTAGGCGGCGCCATAATCATCAAGACTGGGGTCGAGCACCGTAGGCCTTCGACCGCAAATAAGACGGTTGCCATCCAGAACCAGGCCACCTGCCGGGACAATACGAGCGTTTCCGACGTGCGCAGCGTATTCATTGACACTTGGCGGCCTTTGACTAGCAGCAGGTGTTGGGAACAGTATTGTCAAAAAGTTGGCTGACAATACAGCGAGACCCACAATTACAGCCACCACGATGCGGTTGCCCGTCAAGCGCATTCTTCTTGGCCCCTCAGTCATTCACTTCGCAAGCGCCGGGATAGTGCGCGATGTTGCCCGAATGGGCAACATCGGGAAGAGGATTGTCCTGTCAAAATTCGTCGAGTGTGATCCAAACCAACGAAGTTAGCCCTGGAATCAAGCTAGAAGCTCACAAAATCAGTCTGATAAGGCCAATTTAAGCTGATCCTGATCAAAAGGATGTCAGCTCAAACTTTCTCAGCGACAGCAAGGAACTCAATGATTGTGAAACCTATATCGCCATCATCTTTTTCAATAGGCCTAATGTAGGCTGAGAATGCGGGCGAGGCCTGATGTAGCATGTCTGCCAGTCCTGGCACCAAATCCTCTGGAACAGATTGGTTCTTGCACCACGCTTTGAAGCTCATCGCTTTATCAAGCAGCTCCTGATGCGTAACCCGAAAGCCCGTCGCAGTCATGCAGTCGAGCCATTCTGTTGGTGTCCAGGCGCGTCCGTGGCTTGGGTCACGGACTTTCTCAAAAGTGTTGTACGATTCTGCCGCCTCTTGCAGCTCGGTATCTTTAAAGCCCGGAGTCGTCGTCGAGTCAGGAGACACATTGTCGACTAGGGCGAATTTTCCACCCGGCTTCAATACGCGGTGGCACTCTGCCACGAACTTCGCAATATCAGGAAAATGATGTGGTGCAATTCGGCATGTAACCAGGTCAAACGCACCGTCCTCAAACGGCATGGCTTCGGCATCAGCGTGCGCTGTGTCAACGTTACCTAGCCCTTTTTCTTTAACCAGCTTTCGAACTTGCTCGAGCATCTCCTCGGTGAGGTCTGTGGCCAGCATATATGACACGTGCGGTGCAAACGCTATGGCGGTATGTCCCGCACCGGTTGCGATATCCACGCCAGTCCAACTTGAGTCGGGTTGAACCGCATTGACTAGGCCTTCAAGCGAGGCCCCTTTGGCATGGACCGTTGAACCAACATAATTTTCGGCGTTGGCACCAAACCGTTGCTGAACCAATTCCTTATTCATAAAACCGTCTCCTTTCAGTTGAGTGACGGAAGTCGTCAATCCGACAGAGCATCTATTGCAGCGTTTATACCGCCTGTATGATAAGGAATGCCACTCGCTTTTAGTGCCATCTCGGTTGTTGCAAGGGCGCCGAGCAGCATTGGTTCATTGAGATCGCCGAGGTGTCCAATCCGAAACGCTTTACCGGCAAGCGGTCCCAGCCCCTGACCAAGCGAGAGGTTGTAGCGACTAACGGCGATTTTGCGCATGGCGTTGCTATCATGACCATCTGGAACCAGGATCGCGGTCACCGAGTCCGAATGCCGTTCAGCTTCGTGCATCATCAGTTGGATTTGAGTGATTGGCCCCGAAACTCCGTCATCGTTGATCATGACTGAACGATTGGTTTCGCCGCCCCCCCAGTGTTCAACGACCGCCCTGACTGCGCCCGCCAAGCGGCCATGTCTGGCAATCACCGCGTCCAAGCTCTCCTCTTCAATGATCTTGAGTGCTTCGTGGAGACCATAAATAAGATGAACTGGAGATGTCCCAGGAAAACGCTGCGGCTCTACCAGAAGCATTTGCTGCCAATCGAAGTAATTTCTCTTCATGTGGTGCTCACGCGATGCCGCCATGGCGCGTTCACTGATGCCACTGAATGACATTCCGGCCACCATCATGAGGCCTTTTTGACTGCCACCTACAGCCACATCGACACCGCATTTGTCGAAGTCAAACTCCATCGAACCAAACGAAGATATGGTGTCTACCAGTAGCATCGCAGGGTGCTTGGCGTCGTCTATTGCTGCGCGAATTTTGGGAAGTGGTTGAACATGACCTGTCGCCGTCTCATTGTGGACCAGCAGTACACCTTTGATTTCGTGAGCTGTGTCTTGCGCGAGGCGTTCTGCAAATCTATCCGGTGAAACACCGGTCCGCCAGTCTGCAGCCAACAACTCGACCTCAAGCCCGAGGTCTTTGGCCATCTTGGTCCAATGGAACGAGAAGTAGCCGGACTCCAGCATCAGCAGTTTGTCGCCTTCACGAAAAACATTGCAGAGTGCAGCTTCCCAGGCACCATGGCCGTTTGCTGCGTGCAGCAAGACATGCTGCTGGGTTTTGAGGGCCCGTTTTAATGATGCGTGCGTATCGGCCAGGACCACTTTGAACTCATCGCTGAGAAAATCGATTGTCGGGCGGTGCATGGCGTCTAACACGCGATCCGGAATATGCGTGGGACCGGGGTTGAAGAAAAACTGTCGGCCACGTGGCTTACTGTTCATGTAGATGTCCTGTTCATAACAACTCGCTGCGAAACGCACCGACATGTTGGCGTGTTAGCTTCTTTACAGAATGGCTTAGGGGCTTGTTTGTGATAATTCAATTGTAGGCAGTGTAGCATTTCGTCAGTTTGACTCTGACGCGACGCTCCGTACACCGCGCAAGCATTCTCTTTTTCGCCCGAAACCCGGCATCTTGCCGACGTCGAAGCCAGCAGCCTCGAGGTTTCGTCGAACCCAGCCAGCTGCAGTAAAGGTGGCGAATGTTCCACCAGCTACCGTGCGCTGAAAGACATCGCGCATCAGCTCTGCTTGCCACAACTCGGGGTTCTTGGCAGGACTGAAGCCATCCAAATACCAAGCGTCAGCTGAGCCAGTCCAAGTCGGAAGAATGCTTGCTGCATCACCAACGCCAATGTCCAGCTGTACACCTAGCACGTGGTGGGTGGACCAGCCGGGTCTTGGTGGCCAAAGCACACAGAGTTCAGACGCTAAGTGCTTTAAGTCATCCCATGGTCGGAGTGCCCGTTCCAGCTCTGCGCGCTCCAGGGGATAGAGCTCAAACGAAACATACCGAAGCTTGGGTCGAAGGTCTTCAGGAGTGGCTTGCCAGGCTGCCACGGTCTCTAGGAAGTTGAGGCCGGTGCCGAAGCCAAGCTCAGCAATCGTAAAGTTTGGTCGACCTTGCCACTTTTGCGGTAAGTCATTGCCTCCGAGGAAGACGTAACGGCTTTCTGCCTGCCCGTCGCCACGTGAGTAGTAAGGGTCATCAAAGTGCTCCGAGACCGGTGTATCGTGCTCGTCCCATCTGACATTAGCCAATGTACACTCCGACTGTTTCAAGATGTTGATGCCTTGTGCTATGGCGGCACAAATCATTTGTCGAGGGTAGAATGGCAGCGGCTTACGATGTCTGCATTGTCGGAGGAGGTGTCGTCGGCCTGTGGGTTGCTCGCCACCTCGCCCGAGCAGGAGCAGACTGTGTACTCCTTGACCGCAGCAAATGCGGCTCAGGTGCAAGCGGCGGAATACTCGGTGCGCTTATGGCGCATGCCCCAGACAACTGGAATACTAAGAAGCAGTTTCAATTTGATGCTCTGGCCGACCTGCCAAGCTTGATAACTGAGCTCGAAGCAGAGTCAGGCCTATCGACAGGTTACGCTCAATGTGGACGTATAATGCCAGTACGCACCGAACGCTTTCAGAAGCAGGCAATCGTACGTTCCGAGGCCAGTCGTCAACACTGGAGAGCTTCTAAGCGATCCTATGTATTCGAGCTGAATGGACCTGATGCGGTTCCTGTTTCAATGAATCCAGATTTGGCGCCTCTGGGCATCATCCAAGATACTCTAGCTGCACGGGTCAATCCAAGTGACTACGTCAAGGCGCTGCAATGCGCAGTCTCACGGGACGTGGAAATAATCGAGGACTGCTCGCTCCGTTCGGTCGAAATATCATCTGGTCGAATCAAAACAACCAACGATGAGCTTGAGCTAACCGCCAAGCACGTTGTCATTGCTGCCGGCTACGAAAGTTTCCGATTGCTGGAACCGGTCTTAGGTCGGGTGATCGGAGGTGGGGTCAAGGGACAGGCCGCGCTTTTTGAATGCCCGGATCTTGCGGATCAACCAATAGTCTATGACGACGGAGTCTATGTTGTTCCACACGAAGATGGGAAGTGTGCGGTCGGGAGTACGACAGAGAAACAGTGGTCGGACCCAACTGCTCCGGATCCAGAGCGCAATGATTTCATCGAACGTTCCAAGCAACTTTGCCCGCCGCTGCGAAACGCTCAAATGCTACGTCGATGGGCGGGGGTGAGACCACGATGTAATCGCACCGATCCAATAGTTGGAGCTCTTGATGATGATCGCAGGATATTGGTGGCGACTGGCGGCTACAAGATTACATTCGGCATCGCACATCGAATGGCCGCCCGCATTGCAGACGAAGTCATGAATACTTCGACTAAGACAGAACTGCCAACGACATACCAACCAGCACACCATCTGAATGCGAGTAACTGATCGTCTCTGGCTCAAGCCTGAGGGCGGTCATAAACCATAAACCAGCTGGGACCATACACGGAATCGGCCCAGATCCGCTTCCATTTAAAGCCGATCTTTTCGTACGCGCGGACGGCTGGCTCATTCTCAATCGATGGAAAGATTGACACGGCTACGGCAAGCGTGGTGGAAAACACTTCGTCGCGTAACATCGACAAAGCTTTTGAACCAATGCCACGTCCACGAGCTTCTGAGGCTGCAATGAAGATATCAAGATCCCAGGTTCCTGGTTCGAGGTCCGCGGGTAAATCATCCCCCCAGATGGAGGCATCAACGGCATGGCCATAGCCGATATCCTTGCCGTCAAACTGAACTATGCGTGCAATCGCATGTTCGTGGCCAAGTGCGACGATTACCTCTGCTTCTGAGGCAGCTGTAGGTCCCCACCAGCGTCGAATATCAGGCTGTGCCAGCCAAGAACGAATCTGCTGCCAGTCCGCGTCTGTTGCCCGCCGCAGCGAAACACCGCTCACAAGCAGCCTCCCAGGGGTTAGTGACGAAAGTGGCGATGACCTGTGAAGACCATCGCCAGGTCATTCTCATCGGCCGCAGCGATAACCTCATCATCGCGCATTGAACCACCCGGCTGAATAATCGCGGTCGCTCCTGCCTNGGCGGCTTCCAACAAGCCATCTGCAAAAGGGAAGAATGCATCGGAAGCAACTACTGATCCAATCGCGANTGACTCTGGTAATCCAGCTGCCTCGGCTGCATCAGCAGCTTTGTGGGCAGCAATTCGTGATGAATCTACTCTGCTCATCTGGCCAGCGCCAATGCCAACAGTCGCGCCATCCTTCACGTAAACAATTGCGTTGGACTTAACGTGCTTTGCAACTCGAAACGCAAATTTNAGGTCGGCCAGTTCCTGCGCGCTTGGTTGCCGNTTCGTAACGACTTTCAANTCCATGTCATCAATCGAAGCATTGTCACGTGATTGGACGAGGAGCCCGCCGGCAAGGCTCTTCACAACCATTCCGACGGCNCGCGGGTCAGCGAGNTCGCCAGTCGTAAGAAGCCTCAGNTTCTTCTTCTCGGCAAAGACAGATTTAGCATCCTCATTGACTGCCGGAGCGATCACCACTTCAGTAAAAACNTNTACAATCTCCTCGGCAGCNTCGCCATCAAGCGTCCGATTGACTGCAACAATGCCGCCGAAGGCACTAACTGGGTCGCAACGCAAAGCCAACTTGTAGGCCTCCACTANGCTTGGGCCAGTCGCAACACCACAAGGGTTGGCNTGCTTGATGATGGCGACTGCCGCGCTATCAGGTACGANCTCCGAGACGAGCTCGAATGCCGCGTCNGTATCATTCAAATTATTGTAGGACAGTTCTTTGCCTTGATGCTGGACGGCGGTCGNGACCCCGGGGCGACTTTCGGGTGTGCGATAGAACGCTGCTGCCTGATGTGGGTTTTCNCCATAGCGTAGCTCTTCAGCTAGTCGGCCAGAGAACGTTCTATAGGGCGGGGCAGTTTGTTCCAGTTGTGTTGCAAACCACGTGCTGATAGCCGCGTCATATGCTGCAGTTCGCGCGTAAGCCTTAGCTGCTAGGTAGCGGCGTAGCTCAGAACTGACCAGCCCGCCAGATTCATTAAGCTCATCGATTNCGGCNCCATAGTCTTCGGGGTCAACCAGGACGACGACCCCTGCATGGTTCTTAGCTGCAGCCCGGATCATAGCCGGTCCACCGATATCGATGTTTTCTATACAAACATCAAACTCGGATCCTTTGGCGACAGTTGCTTCGAACGGGTAGAGGTTCACTGCGAGTAAATCGATTGGAGCAATCTCATGCTCGNTTGCTGCAGCATCGTGTTCCGTATTTCCACGAACAGCAAGAAGTCCTCCATGCACCTTNGGATGCAGTGTCTTGAGTCTACCATCCATCATTTCCGGAAATCCGGTGAAGTCGGATACGTCGACGACAGGCACGCCTGCGTCCGTCAATGCCTTTGCGGTGCCGCCTGTCGACAAAATCTCAACCTCCTCCTGGCATAGCGCCTCGGCAAGATCCGTCAAACCCGATTTATCAGAAACTGAAAGGAGCGCGCGGCGCACACGGATAGCAGCTGTCATAGCGTTCTCGGCCTTTTCGGCTTTTCACTTCAAAAGTGGCTCACTGCGCGATTTAACACGCAATCTCGTCTGTTAGAATTATCACTGGGTCGCAGGTTGGNAAAAGTTNGNCTTCTGGCGGTGTGAACTGTGGAACAAATGGCTCTGACTTTTGCTGTCAGAGCTCCCACGGGAGAATTCTANGGTTGACGCTCCAGTCGCCAGTTGATGGTCTTGTCGCCAAAGCAGGTGCCGCGTAGGACGATTTGCTGTGACTTCNCTGGTCCAACGCGATCAGCAAAGTGCACACTTTCCTCAATGGAAACCGTCGCATTATTGCAAGTAAATTCCCATTCGGTCCCATCAACAAGTACGATTTTTGCGTTTTCCGGCGACTGCTCCGGGTCGCAGCTCACGTCTGGGTGCAGATGAAAATGGATCGAGAACGGAATNTCACGGGGCAGACGCANNTGCTGCGTCGCCGATTTCACCTGATCCGCGCCCTCAAGCCAGGTGCCTGATTTGCCCAATCGCAAACGCCTGCGATGGAGCAGGCCAAACCTCCGGCGATATCCATCATGCTCGCATTCGAGAAGCAAAGCGTCATTGTCACCCACAACTGACGAGCTCACATTCTCAGGCATGCGAATTGGCGGTCCACCGACAAGCCACTCGAGGGTAGGATGTTGAACAATTTTGGACGATGATTTCGAGCCGAGAACAAGGGTATTGTGACTTGCTGTTGATCGAGACTGCGCAAGCCAATCCGGATCTGCAGGTCCCGGAGCTCCGCCGTTGACTAGGATAGGTAAGTAACCGTCCGAGAACTCAAAGGACAAACAACCTGCACAAGCGAGAGCTGCGTTTTCCATATCAGGAGGTCGCCCAACATCCGCAATCAGAAGGGTTTCGACTGCATTGAGGCGCGCATAGCTTGTTTCCTTGGCGGAAGCTTGAAGCTGACTTGTGTCTTCGATGTAAGCGGATAGGGTTGCTAATGAGTCTAATGGTGTCGCGCCCATACCGTTGAACCGAGCAAGACTCCCGTCGCCCAATCTCATGTAACGCAGAAAACCAAGCATCCTGGGAATGCATGCAGAGATCTCTGCAGGCATTTGTCGCTTTCGCGCGACGAAGCAAGACTGCAATGGGAGCAGATCAAGCAGCAGTTCAACCGATGCGGAAGGATTACGGCTGAGGTGCCCGCCATCTTCGTTGATCTGAGTTTCGAGTTCTGCGGCAAGCTCTCGACTGATGCGATTGGCAAGTTGATCATGACCTTCAATGCACAGGGCACCGGTCAGCAGACCATTGAGTGCAACAAGCCTAGGAAGACCGCCAGGCGCATCTCGCCAGCGCGCCGATAGATGAATCAGTTGCTTGCCGAGGCTATCTGAAAAACGGTCGTAGTATTGTTGGTCTTCTCCGTACAGAATGAGCTCGGAGTTAGCCAACCATGAAAAGATGCGGCGACCAATCACATCCGGTGACCAGGATGGTTCAGAGCGCTTGCCATAGCGACTGATCCACTCCGCCACAGCCTCTTGTGCAAACCCGCGAGCGTCTTCGGTGTTGGCCGCCGAGAGATGCCGCAACCATGCAAATCCGTGCAGGCGCCTATTCCAGTTCGAGTTCGGTGGAAGGACATCGAACACTGAACCGCGGCCCAGTGCAGCAACTGTCCCCCCTAATCCAAACAGACCTTGAGATATCTCGCTCGCGAAACTGGCGTCAGCCGTCCTTAGTTCCTGCGGTGCGAGCAGGAGTTCATCCGCGACTGGGGCACCGAACTGCCAACGCAGCAACGGCGAGTGAAGTACCCTCGATATTGTTGAACGTCTTGCCCGGTCAATCCAAAGGCGTGTCATACGCTGCCGCTCTTGAAAAGTCAGCGATGTCATACCGGAGCGGCTCCCGATGGCAGTTCAGANTCAANCTTGCAATNAAATAACCGGCTGATCGTACCGAAACAAGGCATCTGCGACACGCNGGGATTATATCTTCAACAGACGAGATGCGTAGAAACCATCNATTCCTCTAAGACCATCCTCATAGTCGGACCAATGAAATGGCAGCGTTCGAATATCACCTGCCTGTGTNATGAATTCTTCGAGTCCATCGAATTCAATCGCCTGGACCGGGCTGCGTACGAACGAGGAATTCTGCGCCAAGAACTCTTCGACCTGCACCTCGCACTCCTCGGGTTCAAGCGAACAGGTGCAATAGACNAGTGTACCGCCGCTCCGCACCAGCCCGGCAGCGTTCGCGAGGATTTGTGATTGGGTCTTAGCTAGCTTCCGAACATCATCGGCTTGCTTAAGGTGAAGTATATCGGGATGACGGCGGATCGTACCCGACGCTGTGCACGGCGCATCAACAAGAACTGCGTCAAATTCCATGCCNGCAGCGCCATTAGACCAATCAGTGGCATCGGCTGTTCGCAAGTCTGCTGACAGTTGAAGTCGAATAAGGTTGGCTTCAACGCGCCTTAAACGTTCTGGAGAAAGGTCAATGGCAACAACGTCAGCACCTCTTGCGGCAAGTTGAGCAGTCTTGCCTCCAGGCGCAGCGCAGATATCGGCTATCTTCCATCCCTTGATATNACCGAGCAATTGGACGGGGATGGCTGCGCCGGCATCCTGCACCCACCATGATCCTTCATCGTATCCCGAAAGATCCTCGATCCTCCCGTCGGTTCTGCGCCGGACGCTGTCGTTCGCGGTGACAATGCCTCCCAGCTTCTCTGCCCACGCTTGCGGATCAGATTTAACGGATATGTCCAATGGGGCTTCAGTCAGACAAGCAGACGCGATCTGCNCCNCCTTATNAGAACCGTAAGCGCGCCTCCATCTCTCAATCATCCAGGCCGGATAGTTTTCAGTAGCNCCTATAGTCTGATAGCGATCTCGCGTTTCCTGCTTATCGACACGCCTTAGAACAGCATTAGTGAGACGGTCGAATCCTCCAGTAGAACGATGCTGCCGGCAAAGATTAACGGCAGTATCGATCACGGCATGGGCAGGCGCCGACAACTGGAGAAGTTGCGCAGCACCAAGCAGCAGGATCAGGTTGGCACGGGAGGCACTTGCCTTGAGTGGTCGGTCTAGCAAGCCATCAACAATGGATTGAAGTTTATTTTTGTTTCTGAGCACCGTGACGGCGAGAAGCCGACCAAAGCCTCGATCCCTCGGCTCCAGGGCCTTGAAACGATCTTGTGAGTAAGCNTGCTCAAGTGCATCATCAAGGCCGCNGCGATTGACCAAAACCGCAGTAAGAATCTCTATGGCNAGTAATCGNGATTCCAGTCCAGGCCCGTTCCGACGCTTGGTGCGCTTTCGATGATTTGGAGCCTTAGTGGATTTTTGACTAGTCACGCCAANCTAGCCCCAAGGCCCGCGCGNACGACTTCCTGAANACCCGCGACCAGTACCTGGAATGCCGTGTACGTTTGGACCACTTGCCGAGTGGTGGCTTTCGCTGCTGCTNTAGCTATCATTGTTGCTGTAGCCTGAAGCTCCCATTTCGCGCGCCTGNTCCTCGAGCTCGGCTATGCGGTTCTCTGTGTTTGGGTGCGTTGAGAACAGATTGTCGAACGTGCCTCCGAGAAGAGGGTTGATAATAAATAGATGTGCACTTGCAGGGGCACGTTCAGCACTTTCCATGTGGATTTGTGAAGCGGCACCCTGGATCCGTTGCAATGCCGAAGCGAGCCAAAGTGGATTCCCACAAATCTCGGCTCCAACCCGATCCGCGACGTACTCCCGTGATCGGCTGATCGCCATCTGAACAAGCATTGCCGCCATCGGCGCCAAGAAAATNGCGATGATTGAGCCAATTAGTCCAAGTTTGTTGTCACGACCACCGCNAAACAGCATGCTGAATTGCAGATAGTTAGCCAACATCGAGATAGCACCGGCGAACGTAGCTGAGATCGTCATAATCAGCGTGTCGCGATTTTTGATGTGGGCTAACTCGTGTGCCATGACACCAGCGATTTCTTGTCGGCTCAGCATCTCAAGAAGCCCTGTCGATGCACATACGGCAGAATGATTTGGATCTCGTCCGGTTGCAAACGCGTTGGGTTGAGCACTGTGCATAATATAAACTTTGGGCATTGGCAGCTCTGCACGGCGCGCTAGGTCCTCCACCATGCNGTAGTAATCCGGTGCTGAAGATGCATCGACCTCTTGTGCGCCGTGCATACGCAACACTAGGCTGTCTGAGTTCCAAAAGCTAAAGAAGTTCATGCCTAGCGCGATTAAGAAGGCGATGATCATGCCCACTTCGCCGCCAATAAGAGCGCCCATNCCGACGAAAATCGCCGTCATNACGNCTAAAAGCATACCAACCTTGAGTACATTCAANAACATGNCGAGTAAATNATCCTGTTTGCTTTGTCGCCAAACGCCAGGGCNACTNTGATCCGNTNTCCTCTTATATCGTATANAAGNGGTAGCTTTTTCAATGTCTGACACCGGCGAACGAGGAGACTAGATATGNGCGACAATGTTGACTCAAACCCTCGCCAACATGTTGAGGAGCAAGAAGACGTTGAGGACATTGCAAGAAAACCTCTATCAGATGCAGCAAAAAGGGCGCTTNCCGAAGCTGAGGAACGGCGCCGTCAGGCAGCTGCGCAGAACGNTCAGAAAGAGGTTGGNGGGCGTGATGGTCCTGACCCAATCCGNTACGGCGACTGGGAGAAAGACGGGATCATCTCGGACTTCTGATTTTATCTGCACGNAATCGAATTTGTNTANCAAGATNGCAGCGTGCAGNGCTCCAATCTGACACAGAGTGAAAGNGACTTTTTTCGGCAGAAACGTCGCTGGCGGNCNGTTTGCGGTTCGCTGCGCCTATTTTAACCGTTCTCNNACGCAANTTAAGTATTNCGAAACCATCAAAACTGCCAACTCGGCATCAATTGTTAATGCAGTGCTACTGGGCACAGCAGTTGCTTCGTTGGGGACAAACCAAGCGCCCCACGGAATAAGCCGTTATGCTGAAAGCCATTCGCTCAGAATTGAGCCGCTTCGAAAAAGACCAAAGCGGTTCAATCGCGATCATGTTCGCATTCTGTATCATCATGCTCTTGTTGTTTTGCGGCATAGCGTTGGACTTTGCGCGTGCGTTTCATGCCAAGTCCAAGATCATGGCTTCGATCGATGCTGCGGCACTATCTGCAGCGAAAGGCCTGAGACTACAGAACCTCACCGAAGCTGAGACGATCCAGCTTGCAAAGAAGGTTTTCAATGAGAACTACAACGTAAGTGGCGCCCAGACCAAAGGCGCTTATGCATAAATCAATAATGTGGCTGTTAACGTCAATCGTTCACGTTTTGAGGTGACGCTCTCCGTAGACGCCCATGTTCCGAATTTCTTCGGTCCGCTGGCAGGTGTAGATCGGTTCAATGTGCCAACCATCGGTGCGGCAATTTTCAAACAGCAGGAGATTAAAGTTGCTGTGCAACTGGATGTCACTGGATCAATGGGCGGTCAGAAAATTGCGGATCTGAAGTCAGCTACAAAGTCGCTTGTCGATACGCTAATTCCGGACGATCCAGGCAATCAGAAAGTACGAATCGGCTACGCTCCGTTTTCATCTGGCGTTAATGCCGGTCCCTACGCGCCAAGTGTTGTCTCTGGATCTTCAGCCCCTGGCAACTGCGTTTACGAGCGATTGGATACAAGTTTCCAAGGCACTGATGATCTCCCTTACGGGCAATCAAATTTCAAAACGAAGGATGATCTATCCGGCGCAATGAATTGCCCAACGGCAGAGATTATGCCTATGACCGACAAAAAGATGCTGCTAAAGGACACGGTCGATAGCTATAGCGCCGGTGGTTGTACAGCGGGCCATCTTGGAACGGCCTGGACCTGGAACCTTCTTTCTCCTGTCTGGTCCTCGATTTGGCCAAGTGCCAGCAAGCTGGAGCCCTATAACAATACCGGTGTGAAGAAAGTCGCGATCCTGATGACTGATGGTGAGTACAACACTGTTGGTGGTACTGGCTGCAACGGTGCAACAGCAACGGTCTCTGGAAACTTTGCCACCGACACTTGCTCCGCAATGAAAGCCAAAGGCATTATCGTCTACACCGTCGGCTTCAAGCTCAATAAGCAATCAGCAAAAGACGTTATGAATAACTGTGCTTCCAATCCTGGTAACGCCTATCTGGCAGAAGATGACAATGCGCTCAAGGCGGCGTTTCAAGACATTGCTGATCGTATCAACCGCCTCAGACTGTCAAGCTGGAGCCCGATCGTTTCAGATGGAAGCGCTTGGCGCCATCCATCTGAAACATGAATCGGTCTCTTAACTTATTGAGTGGAGTAAGATTCACGTTCCGGCCAACAAAGTGAGCAAGTCGAACGGTGACTCCATCCGGAACGATCTTGCTCTCGGGGAAACGCATCTTCCTAATAAGAACCCTCTTCTCCCGAATAAAAGGGCGCCTCAGGGCGCCTTTTTTGTTGCCCGATCGCAGCCCCAAGAAACTCTCGCGGGAACAAAGGTTGGCGGGGCCAGGAACTCGCGATAGAGATTTCTGAACAGTTCTTGATGGAGTAACGCATTGCGCAAACCTCGTGGCTGGCTCAGTCGAACATTCCTAGTCGTTGTAGCGCTGCTTGGGATTGCGATTACATTCCGGCAAGGGTGGATACCGGCTCGGTACACACCTCTGCCAGCGCTCGATATTGATAGTCCATTGCCATTGATGATTGATTGGCAGCTAGCCGAGCTAAAACATGATAGAGAGCTTTGCCGACGCGTCGTGCAGGCTTCCAAATCTTTGAAAGCTAGACCTATTGCACCACGCATCAATAAGAATGGCTGCGGATGGACCAATGCTGTCCGGATGAGCGAAATTGGTGGTGCCAAGATTGGCGTGTCGCGTGTCTCATGTGAAGTAGCAGCTGCTTTAGCGCTTTGGTCAAAGTTCGAAGTTCAACCGCTCGCGGAACGCATCTTCGGCCAAAAGGTAACTCACATACAGAATTTTGGTACTTATTCCTGTCGGAAAATCATTGGTTCAAAGTTCTGGAGGAATCGACTGAGCGAGCATGCACGTGCTAACGCGATCGATATCTCCGCCTTTCGCCTTGCCGATGGAACAAGAATTGTTTTGAAGCGTGATTGGAAAGGCACCGGGAAGAAGGCGCAGTTCTTGAGAGCGATTCACAGCGGTGCCTGCAACTACTTTCGCGTGTCACTCGGACCAGATTTCAATCGTGCCCACCACGATCATTTTCACTTCGATCGCGGAGACCTGTGGACCTGCCGCTAACGCAGAGCCACAATCCGTAAGTTGGAAGCGACGTATCAAGGAAAAGCCCCGCCAATCGATAGTTTGGCGGGGCCATGCATCTTCACTGTGTTACACTGAAGTCTTAAGATTTGTTCTGCCGGTTCTCAACCAGGTCATCGACAACGGCTGGCTCGGCAAGCGTTGATGTATCACCGAGATTGGAGAAGTCATCTTCGGCAATTTTGCGCAGAATGCGCCGCATAATCTTTCCAGAACGTGTTTTTGGTAACCCCGGAGCAAACTGGATCAAGTCAGGTGATGCGATGGGGCCAATCTCATTTCGCACCCAGTCTCTGAGTTCTTTTTTGAGTTCATCCGCGCCGCTCTCTCCAGCCATCAGTGTGACATAGCAATAGATGCCCTGGCCTTTGATATCGTGCGGATAACCAACGACAGCTGCCTCCGAAACTTTTTCGTGTGCGACGAGTGCGGACTCAACTTCTGCCGTTCCCATCCGGTGGCCTGAAACGTTGATGATGTCATCAACGCGTCCGGTGATCCAGTAATACCCATCCTCGTCGCGACGGCAGCCATCGCCGGTGAAGTAGTTACCGGGATACGCAGAGAAATAAGTTTGAACAAACCGCTCATGATCGCCGTAAACGGTTCGCATCTGACCTGGCCAGCTTTCCTTTATGATGAGATTGCCCTGAGTGGCGCCTTCAAGTTCAACACCCTTGTCGTCGACAAGTGCTGGCTGGACACCGAAAAATGGGCGGGTCGCTGATCCAGGCTTGAGCTTGGTCGCGCCCGGCAGCGGTGTGATCATGATGCCGCCGGTTTCAGTTTGCCACCACGTGTCGACAATTGGGCAGCGGTTCTCACCGACGACCCTGTAGTACCATTCCCAGGCTTCAGGATTGATCGGTTCGCCAACTGATCCAAGCAAGCGGAGCGAAGAACGATCCGTTCGTTTCACAAAGTCTTCGCCTGCGCCCATGAGCGCACGAATAGCAGTTGGCGCTGTATAGAACGTATTGACGCTCCACTTGTCGACAACATGCCAGAAGCGAGATGCCGTCGGATAGTTCGGAACACCTTCGAACATTAGTGTCGTAGCACCGTTGGCGAGTGGTCCATAGACGATATAGCTATGCCCGGTCACCCAGCCGACATCTGCTGTGCACCAATAGACGTCGCCGTCCTGGTAGTCGAAGACGTACTGATGCGTCATCGATGCCCACGTGATGTAACCGCCTGTCGTATGCAGCACGCCCTTCGGCTTGCCCGTGGATCCGGATGTGTAAAGGATGAAAAGCGGGTCTTCTGCATTCATTTCGGCAGGCGGGCAGTCGGCTGTGACTTTGACCAATTCTTCGTGCAGCCAGAGGTCCTGTGCTGGGTTCCAAGCCACTTCGTTGCCAGTGCGGCGTACGACTAAGACTTTGACATCCGAACGTCCAGATTTGGCTATTGCAGCGTCTGTATTGGCTTTGAGCGGAATGCTACGTCCGCCACGAATGCCTTCGTCCGAGGTGATAATAAAATTCGAGTCAGCATCGACAATTCGATCAGCAAGACTATCAGGTGAAAAGCCACCAAAAACAATCGAGTGAACAGCCCCGATTCTGGCGCAGGCCAGCATCGCATAGGCCGCCTCTGGGATCATCGGCATATAGATGGTGACGCGGTCACCCTTCTTGACGCCATTCGCGAGCATCACGTTGGAAAACTTGGAGACGCGCTCCAGCAATTGCTTGTAGGTGATTTTCTCGTCTTCAGTTGGGTCGTCACCTTCCCAGATGATTGCGACCTGATCACCGCGCGTCGCCACATGTCGATCGACGCAGTTGGCACAGACGTTCAGTGTGCCGTCTTCATACCATTTGATCGAGATATTCTCGGGCGCGTAGGAGGTATTCTTCACCTTTGTGTAGGGCTTGATCCAGTCGATGCGCTTGCCCATCTCGCCCCAGAAACCGTCTGGGTCCTCGATCGATCGCTTATACATGTCCTGGTACTTGGTATCATCGGCCCAGGCACGCGCGGCCCATTCTGCTGCAACAGTATAGATGGTCTCGGACATCCTTGGTTTCCTCACGGTTATCTGGCTTGATTGCAGTTTTCCTGCATTATGACGATGCCGGTCAAAGACGCAATTGCCCCGTTGGTCTTATGTTCATGAGATGAGACTCGAGTCCTAGGGGCAGTTTTTTCAGCCGGTGGAGTGGCGCCGGGCTATGCAGGTCCAGGCCAAGGGCCGCGAACTAAGCCTCAGACGCCGAAAGCCCCGATCACCAGCCCCTGTATCAGCAACACGCCAAGCCAGTGAGCACTATCAATAATGGTGAGTTTCAGTCTCTGGCCTTGAAATCCATGATTGGTGGCCAGAGTTGTGACGACAAATCCGACCCAGACAAAGGCAGCTGAGATCAGTCCGTTAGAGATTGTCACTTGGTTCTGGCCCAAATGACCAATTAATCCCGCCAAGACCCATGCCATCAGTAGCTGGCTAATGATCGCGACAATAAAGGCCGGTGGGATCGGGTAACCCTCACTGGCGGCCTTGATTTCGGCTTCGGTTTTGCCAACAGCATCTAGCCACGGTTTTGAGAGGACGCCGTACCAGATGCCACCAAACAGAAAGCTGGCAACCGCTGCAACCGGAATGGCATAATAGTTCATGCCAGCAAATTCCATTGGTACTCTCCATTGTAGGTTCGAGGTGCCGCCATGCATGTCTAGTGGGGGCGCATTCTCCAAACCAAACTCCGTTTGATCTCAGAGTCTTCAAGTGCCCGGGTCACCGGTACGGAGTATTCCGCAACAGGTTCAAATCTCTCAACCGGGAAAAAGCTTCTCTTCGGGTCACCAACTAATACCATTGCACCCTTGGCTGTCACTTCAGCAGACCACTTGAGAACGGAGTTCGATAACTCTTTTTCATAAAATAGATCACCGATCAGCAGGAGGTCAATTTGGGGCGGCGAGGCAAGCAGAAGGTCCTCGCTAGTGGCGCGAATCTGAACGTCATTGAGTTCACTGTTTAATGAGACGGCATGAGAGCTGAACGGATCGACATCTGCGGCAAGGACATCCGAAGCGCCCGCCAAAGACGCCGCTATAGCGCAAAGTCCTGAACCTGCCCCCAGGTCAACGATGCGCTTGCCGGCGGCTAACTCAGCATTGTCCAGGACATAGCGTGCGAGCGCTTGTCCACCAGCCCAGGCAAAAGCCCAGAACGGCGGTGGCACGTTCATTTCGCCAAGTTCTTCCTCTGTTTTCTGCCAAAGTGGAACGGATTCTTCTGCAAGATGCAGCCATACTTCTGGTACCAGAGGTGGTTGAAGTGCGCGGGTGTTGGCCCGAATAAATGCTCTGCGGTCAGTTTCAGTATCAAATGTGGAAGCCATAACTGGATCCGATGACTACGTCACTTCCCAATCTTCTTCAGATCAAGCCCGCCCATCTTGCACACGACAGCCCATTCCGCGACTGTAACGGGCTGTACAGAAAGCCTCATGGAGGTCACCAATGCCATGTCCGATAGTTTTGGATTGTCTTTGACATCCCCCAGCGTCACGGGGGTGGGCATTTCACAAACTGCGCGGACATCAACACAATCCCAGCGTTTGTCATCTGTTGTCGAATCCTGATGGGAGAGCGCGCAAACTTCACAGATACCAACAATGTCCTTGCCGGCATTTGAGTGGTAGAAGAAGCCGAGATCACCAAGCCGCATTTCGCGCATGTTGTTGCGCGCCAAGTAGTTGCGAACCCCGTCCCATTCTTCGCCTTTTTTGCCCTTTGCTATAAGATCGTCCCAGGAGAACTTGTCGGGCTCAGACTTAAACAGCCAAAAAAGCGGCTTTGCGCCGACGCGCTGGGGCGGAGCCCCTACTTTTGTGGCGGGCGCTTTGACTGCGGCCATCTTTTTCAAGGTGGCCTTTTTTGAACCAGCTTTCTTTGAAGATGTCTTCTTCGTTGCTGTTTTGGTTGTCGCTTTCGCCATTCTGTTCTTGCCCCGCCTAGTTTTCAATCTCAGATCTCAGAGGTCGCGCCATAAGCCCGTCGATCGCTTCGTCAACTGTAAGTCTGCCCTCGACAATACCTTTGACGGAAGCAGAAATCGGCACTTCGATTCCATGGCGAGCTGAGAGTTCGACAATTGCTTGAGCCGTGTACACACCTTCCGTAACAGCCTTGCGCTCGCCTAAGATCTCATCGAGGGATTGGCCCTCACCTAGTGCTCTCCCGAGTGACATGTTGCGTGACTGCGCACTCCCGCAAGTCAACAATAGATCACCTAGGCCCGAGAGGCCGGACAAAGTCTCGGCACGTGCTCCGATGGCAGCCCCGATGCGGCGCATCTCAGCAAAGCCTCGCGTAACCAAGGCTGCATGAGCATTTGCGCCTAATTCCTTGCCGTCAACGATCCCGGCTGCAATTGCAAGAACGTTCTTTATGGCGCCACCAAGCTGTACGCCCTTAAGGTCATTGGACCAGTAGATCCGCAGACGCTTTGATCCCAAGGTCTTGGCAAGCTTCTTTCCAAGTGGTTCTTCGGCACACGCGACAGTAACAGCAGCTGGTAGGCCGCGGGCGACTTCGGCGGCAAAACTTGGCCCGGAGAGCACGCCAACACTCGCATTCGGCATCTCCTCCGTTAGCACGTCAACGAGCATCTTGCCTGTCGACTGCTCGATGCCCTTGGCACATATGAGAACCGGTAAACTTGTCGAGTTGATGCCTTGAAGTTGAGAGGCGATACGGCGCAAGTGCTGTGCCGGTGGTACGAGGAGCAGTAATTCTGAGTCGCCGAGATCATCAAGTTGGTCAGTAGCCTTGAGGCTTTCATGAAGCTCAACGCCCGGCAGATACACCCTATTCGTTTTGTGATCTTGGATTTCACGGATTGTTTCAGCCTCGTAGGCCCAAAGGCGTACGTCATGACCACTAATACAAAGCGAGTGCGCAAGTGCCGTACCCCAAGCACCGCCGCCAACGACTCCGATTTTATTAAAGCTAGTGTCTGCCACTACTGCTCCCGAACTGTACGCATCTTACAAACGGCGATCTAAACTGACGCGCCCTTAAGCCTTTGCACCGTGTTTCCCCGAGCCGTACACGGCTTGCGAGGCTTCGTCGAGAGGCCAGCGTGCGCGAGCTGAAAAATCTAAATCAGACGTGTCGCCCCGAGCGTACTGCTGCGCGCCAGCCCAGGCAATCATTGCTGCGTTGTCAGTGCACAGTTCAGGCGGTGGAACGACCAAGTTACATCCAAGCCGATTTGCAGTTTCCTTAAGTGCCTCGCGCAGCTTTCTGTTTCGTGCGACGCCGCCGGCAGCAACAAGCGGAATGTCTTGATCGACACCGTGTTCCACTTTGGCAATCTCGTGGGCTCGTGTAAGCCTGTCAGCGACCACATCGCAGATAGCGTTTTCGAAACTGGCGCAAAGATTGGCTATGTCTTCATCCGCGATTGGTTGCAGTTTCTCCGCGGCGCGCCGAACAGCGGTTTTTAGGCCGGCAAACGAGAAATGAGCCTCCCGTCGATTTCTTAAAGGCCGAGGGAAATCAAATCGGTTGGGATTACCTAGCCGAGCGTGTTGCTCGACGGCTGGCCCGCCAGGAAAGCCGAGATCCAGGAGTTTTGCTGTTTTGTCAAAAGCCTCACCGAGCGCATCATCAATTGTTGTTCCCAGTCTGACATAGCTACCGAAATCTCGGACCAGGACGATCTGAGTATGACCGCCAGAGACCAGCAGAAGCATGTAGGGTGGTGTTTGGTTGTCCGTGAGACCCACTGTCAACGCGTGTGCCTCAAGATGATTGACAGTAACGAAATCTAGATTATGCGCAAAGGCAATCGATTTGGCAGTGGTAAGGCCGACGAGTAACCCGCCAATCAGACCGGGACCGGCCGTTGCCGCAATCGCATTGAGGTCTTGGAAGTCCAATCCAGCTGTTTCTAAGGCGAGTGCAATAATTTCGTCGAGGCACTCCACATGCGCTCTGGCAGCAATTTCGGGAACAACGCCGCCAAACTGTTCGTGTTCTTCCCATTGGGACCGAATGATATTCGATAAAATCTCGCCGCGGCCGGCCTTATCGAGACGAATGACAGCCGCCGCCGTTTCATCGCAGCTGGTCTCTATGCCGAGAACGATTGCAGGATGTTGATGCTCGGGGGATTTTGTCGCCATGCCGTTTATCTGCACCGAGAATTCGGATTTGCCAACTGTTCGCGACTGGACCATTAAGAGTTAAGATCAAGAAACGAGGATGTTTTGAGCATTTTGAGCAAACACTTTGACTTATGCCAGCTGCTATCCATCCCTACGTCTATCACCGGAGAGGGAAGGTTGTGATGAGAATTTGGGTAACGAGGCCTGAACAAGACGCCGCTGTCTTGCGGGCAAGGCTGGTTGCTCAGGGGCACGAGGTGGTTGTTGAACCTCTCTTGATCATTGATTTCAAAGAAGCAGACCCAATCGAGCCTGTCGGGGTTCAGGCGTTAATCGCGACCAGCCGCAACGGCGTCCGAGCTGCGGCAGAATCGATCGAAGCTGACTACTTAAGGCAACTGCCCCTGTTCGCGGTCGGCCCTGGTACGGCATCAACAGCTGAAGCGCTTGGATTTGAGCGAATTGTCCGCGGCCCATCGACCGCCCAAGCGCTCCTGGACAACATAATCGACCGCTCAAACGTTAACGACGGAGCATTGCTGCATCTGGCCGGTGGCAATCTGGCATTCGACCTCGCGGGTGAGCTGACGGCACTGGGTTATCATGTCCTACAACCCACGGTTTACATTGCCCGAAAGGCAACTCATTTAACAACCAAGCTTTTGACTAGGATTGCCGCTCAAGAAATAGATGGTGTTATTCTCTTGTCACCGAGGACCGCACAAACGTATGTAAGCCTTATGAAAGCGCATCAGATTACCCGCAGCGCCAAGTGTTTGCAGCATTTCTGTCTCTCTCAGGCGGTCGCGGATCAACTGGAGCCAATACAACCTGTGGTAACGCAGATCGCAAAGCGGCCCAATCTGACCGAATTGCTGGCCCTGACTGAGCAAGACATCGCAGCAAGTACGAGTAAATGAGAGATCGTCAATCGATCACTAACAAAGTTCAATTAGGTCGTCAGGTTCAAAGTATGAACCAAGCTAATGGTTTATAATTGACGCCCAATGATGATCTCACCTTTAGACTAGGTCATATCACGTATCCTTGGCGTTGCTGGAGCATTGAGTCCGCGGCGCAAGTAGTTGGAGGTTTCTCTTCCATGGCAAGTAGCGGCGACGACAGCAACAAGAAGGGTAGTAATTTCTCCGACCAGAAGCCAGCCACAGGCAATGATCCCAAAAAGCCGACGCCTATTATTGATTTGAAGGCGACTGAGGTGAAGTCTGGCGCATCTAAGACAGATACATCGGAACCTCCGAAACCAGAGGCAAAAGGGTCAAGCTCGGCATCTAACGTGCCGAATGCGGGTTCCAAATCTGATCAGAAACCAGGCGCGGCGAAGTCCAGTGCGGGCGAGCCAAAGTCGAAAGCGACAGCGAAGGGCTCATCGCAACCATCTTCATCGACTGCATCAGCGTCATCAGATAAGGCTAAATCAAGCCAAACAACTGGGAGTCAAGACAAGAGCTCTTCCAGCAATGCGGGAAGTGGGGCTCCGTCAAATCCACCAGTTGCAGCTGCTGCACCACGATCAGGCGGCGGTATTGTGGGCCTCTTCACTCATGTACTGGCAGGAATTGTCGGAGGTGGCCTCGTTCTATTCGGTGCGCAGCCAATAGAGAAAGAGCTTGGCCTTGTGGTCATGCCCCGGGCCGAGTTTCCGGAAGAGTACAAAAACCGCCTGACAGCCCTGGAGGGGCGCCCTGCGGCTGTATCGGCTGCAGGCAACGTAAACGAGCTTGCAGAAAAGATTGAAGCGGCGGAGCTAAAGCTGGTCAGCCTGTCCGATCTGGCAAAGCGCGTTGACGAGTTGGGCAAGGCGACGGCAGGAAAGGCCGAGGCCTCAGCCGATAATAACGCTAGCCAAAGTGTCTCTACGAATGTGGAGGCACCAAAATCCGATCCCGAAGTGCTCCAACGTATTGCCAAGCTTGAACAGACGCTCAAATCGATAGCGACGTCGACAGATGCGAGCGGTAATTCCACCGATCTAGGAAGGCTTGCTCAAATAAGCGGACGTGTTGCCGACATCGAGTCAACTCTCAAGACCCAGATCGCGGCCCTTCGCGACGGTTTGAGCAAGCAGTTGGAAGAGAAGGTTACGAAGACCGCTGAAGTCAGTGCAGCGGCACGCGCTGGTACGGAGCGCCTGGATACTGAGTTCGCTGTTTTCAAGACAGATGCTGCCCGACTTAGCCAGCGGGTAGAAAATTTGAAAGCAACCCAGGACACTCTCGATCAAGCTGTTCGTGTGGCACGAGAAGAAGCCGCAAAGCTGCGCGCGGATTTGGATGGGCTGAAGAAAGACGTTGCTCAGAACTTCAAATCTGTTGCGCGCCCTACGGATGTGACAACGGCCATTGAGCCCGTAAGTTCACAGCTCGCCGCGCTTCAAACCCAGTTAACGTCTGTGGTTGCGAGTGAAAGTGCCAGAAAATCCAATGCGCAACGCATCGTCATGGCCTTGGAACTAGGTAACCTCAAACGCGTATTGGATCGCGGTGGGGCTTATCGGTCCGAGCTTGAGGAAGTTAGAAGACTGAGCGGAGGCCAGGTCGATCTGGCGGCGCTTGAGAAGTTTCAGAATGAGGGCGTGCCAACTCCGGCCGAGTTGCATGGCGAGTTTACCAAGCTGGCATACAGCATTATCAGGTCAGAAGATGCGCCGACTGGTGAAACTGTTTTTGACCGGATTGTAGACCGGGCCAAATCGCTGGTTCGCATACGACGCGCGGACCTTCCAGCGAATGACAAATCAACTGAAGCGGTAGTATCGCGTATCGATGCCCAGCTACAACAAGGCAATCTGGTAGCGGCATTGGATCAAGCCAAGAACCTGAGCGAGAAGGCGCGTCAGCCAGCTCAAGAATGGATCAATCGTGTTGCCGCCCGTGCGGATGTTGATCGCGCCATTGCCTCGCTCGAGCGCCAACTTAAGTCCTCACTCGGATCGAACGCCGCCACAAAGGGCTAACCCATGCTGCGTCTAGTTGTTTATTTTCTTGTTATTGCTGCCTTAGCTGCGGTTCTGTCCTGGCTGGCTGACAACCCGGGTAGCATCATTGTCAATTGGCAAGGCTATATTTGGAATACCGATGTATTCGAATTAGCAATTATTTTGTCAGTTCTCTCCGCTTTAACGATCCTTCTCTGGACCGCGCTGCGTAGCATTTGGCAAAGCCCGGCAGCGATTGGCAATTTTTTCAATCGCCGAAGAGAGAAGCGGGGCTTAGAGGCATTATCGAGTGGGATGATCGCGATCGGTGCTGGCGATCGTTCTCTTGCAACGCGCTACGCGATCCAGGCACGAAAGTCACTGCCTAATGAGCCGATGACCCATCTGCTGCGCGCGCAGGCAGCGCAGCTTGCTGGTGATCGATCAACATCGAGACGTATTTTTGAAGCGATGCTTGCTTCGCCGGATACAGAGGCGTTGGGGCTTCGTGGGCTGTTCCTCGAAGCAGAGAAGGAAGGCGAGAAGGAAGCTGCCCGCCAATTTGCAGAACGAGCAGTGAAACTTAATCCCAAG
The DNA here is from genome assembly GCA_002689605.1 of Filomicrobium sp. Classification (GTDB taxonomy): domain Bacteria; phylum Pseudomonadota; class Alphaproteobacteria; order Rhizobiales; family Hyphomicrobiaceae; genus Tectiglobus. The sequence goes on along the minus strand of NZGY01000062.1, from coordinate 5,775 downwards.
CTGTCCTGGCCGGTTGATGCATTATTCGACATTCAGTGCCGCAGTAGCGATTGGGACGGAGCACTTGAGACCTTGGCGGTCGCGCGCAAACACGGCCATATTGAAAAGCCAGCAGCAGATCGTCGTCGCGCCGTTTTGCTTGCTGGTCAAGCACAAGATGCCGAGGACAATGATCCAGAACGTGCCATGAATCTCGCCTTGGAGGCTCATAAGCTTGCACCGAACCTCGTGCCTGCCGCTGCGGTTGCTGGTCGTCTCTTGGCGTCGCGTGGCAGTACGCCGAGAGCAACCAAGGTTCTTCAGCAGGCTTGGCGCAAGTCACCCCATCCAGACCTTGCGGTGGCTTATGCCTACGCACGCCTTGGAGACAGTCCTCGCGATAGGTTAGAGCGCGTGAAGCAACTTGCGGCTTTGACGCCAAATGTCAGCGAAAGTCCGATTGCGGTTGCCAACGCAGCAATCGAGGCGCGCGAGTTTGATGTCGCTCGTCAGGCTCTAGAGCCTTTGACAGAAGGACGCTTAAGCCAGCGAGTTTGCACCCTGATGGCGCGCATCGAGGGCGAGCAACATAATAATGCCGGTGCTGTTCGAGAGTGGTTAGCTCGGGCAGTCAATGCGCCGCGCGATCCTGCTTGGACGGCCGATGGTGTCGTATCCGATACTTGGCTTCCGGTGTCGCCTGTTACTGGTGCACTAGATGCATTCCAGTGGCGGGTCCCTGTCGAGGCAAATGAACCTCGCGACAAGGAATTGCTAGCGCAGAAGATTGAGGAACTCGTGAAGTTGGGTGTGAGCCCAGAAACGATGATCGGGGCTGGGGCACCTCTGTCAGGTCAAGCAAGTGATGTGAGTTCAGCGGCTCCAACAGATCCGTCCTCTGAGAAAGAGGGCCTTGCAACGACAAGTGAAGAAGCGAAGCCAACATCAAAGGCAGCTCCTGACCGCGAGGCCGTTGATGTTGAGGCTGTTGAAGTCAAGCCAGGTTCTGGTTCCGACAAATCCAATGAGCCAGCTCAGACGAAAGAGAACTTGGTTGTAAGAGTTGAGGTGGCCACCGCCGAGCCTCTGGTTGCTAGTTCCGACAACACGAGCGTTGATATTGAACAAGACGCCCCTCGTGAGCAACCGGATGCCAAGAAGGCAAGGGTTGTCATTGTCGAAGAGAAATCTTCGCTGAGCAACGAGCAGGCGCAGAGCTCTTCATCTACGGCTCGGTCCAGTGACAATCCAAGCAATGTCACTTCTGATGCGCCAAAGCAGGGATCGAGGGGCGACAAGAAGGTTGCGGCTTCGAAAGGTAGCGGAGCGGAAACCAATATATTCGTCTCCCCGCGCGCACCTGATGATCCTGGTCCGGACGCAGCAGACTCTAATTTGAATGCACCAACTGGTCGCCTGCCACCGTTTCAAACCGTTAAGGGATAAGGTCAGTGCATCTCAATCAAGTAAGATTGAGGCACTTGTCAAGCTCAGGAATTCGGAGTAACGAACGCCCGAATTGCGCTATGCAATGGATAAGCCGCAGTAGCTCAGTTGGTAGAGCAACGCATTCGTAATGCGTAGGTCGCCGGTTCGAGTCCGGCCTGCGGCACCACTGAAAACAAAGCGTTTTTCCCGGATTTCACACTCTAATCAGTAAGCGCTGGCAAGGCACGAACGTGCCTGGAAAACGCTATCGATAAGTTGTTTCGATATGCAAGTCTGAGCTTAAGGGACGCTTGAATCACCCACTTAACAGAACTTGCAGCAACAGAGCTTCTAATTATTTGAAGTCAGATATCTTAGCTGATCGATCGTCATATAGTTCGTTATTTATTCATGCTTTCAAAGCATCAGTGAGCATACCTTCGATTCGATGTGATATCCGCTTTGTCCACAAAGCAGTCATTAATACTCAGCTTGGTTGTGCGTTCATTTGAAACGAGAATCGTGCACTAGAGAATACGACTTGGTCGTTGTGGCTGCAGCGCCCAAACTAAAAAACGCAAGTACGACGTGGCGACTGGAATGTGCAATAGGTAAACGGAAGTCTCAATTTCCAGGATTATTTCAGGCGGCTAAAGCAAAATTTGTTGCCTCGGAGCCAACTAGGCACCGAGCACTGACTCTCGCTACAGACTTGTCGCTGTGGCCACAGCCTTCAATCTCCACAACAGACCATTTAAAGGATAAGCAGAGGCGAGCGGCTTCTTCCTTGGCAGCGCTGTAAAAGTAGCGTCCCCTCGCGAGCCTATGAGCCCCCTGAGCAAGTGCCTCTTTCGTCTGACGTAGTTCGGGGTCCTGCGTTCGGATATCGTGCTTGCCCAAGACGATCGTGAGAGGTGCAGCGAACGCGCTTTCAAGCTTGGTTCCTTGTGGGGCAACATCCGCGATACCGTATGGCATGGCGTGATGGCAATCGGGAACAGTGTACCATCCGGCGTTGGCGACGACAGCACTGTGGATACGATGCCCCCCTTTAAAGATCAAATACCGATGAACAAATTGAGCACCGGCCGAGTGGCCATACATGGCAAATTGAGAATTTCGATGGTTTTGTTCCAAGAAGACCGCATCACATAACTGTTCCAGCGCTGTGAATGACCAATCCTTCTCAGGCACGAGTGTCCCATCTTTGGCGAACATATTGCCAGGATTGTAACTCCTCGCACCAGGCCAGTACGTCTTAGCAAACCGCGGTACGATTAGTAATGAAGAACAGGCTTCGGCGTAAGGCATCCAGGAAGAGAGATAGAGCCCAGCGGCTCGAGTTACACCGTGCAATACTACCAGGGCGGGTGGATCTCTATTGTAGTTGACCGGCTCATATAAAAAGGCACTTACCTCTTTGCTCGGAGCGCCTCCCTCAACCGGAAGGCGAAATTCGGACAGGGCGCCGAGGCGCTGCTTTTGGATCAGCTCAAGTGTTGCCATTGATTGAGTCTCCATCGCGACAGACGAACAATTCAATTGTCTGATGACAACGTCAGAGCAGCCCCAATATTCCTTCCATCAATGAAGAAAAGCGTATCAATGCGAGCAACCTTTCGCTCACGCAGATACTTAGAGCGACCAAAAAAAAAGGGAATAGGTTCAGATCGGTTTCGTTTTGATGGTGAAGATAAACCAGTAGACATCAGAGGAAACGGATTATGATTACTATGCTTCACCCAGCACGCCTTGAAGGTGTCAAACGCTCCTTTGTGACACGGCGCGTGCCATTGAGTGCAATCTGCGGCCTAGATCAAGATCCTGGTCAACTGGTTGCTGGTGATGTCGTGCTGGCTCGTGTCGAAGAATGCGGTCAGCACCAAAAAATCGAGCTGCCCTGCGGGCGCCGAGCGGCCATGCATCCGGGCGATGAGATTATGGTTGCTTGTGGTGCGCGATACGCTCCAGATCAGTTTCACGCGAAAGCCCCTTCCGGTGTCGGGCCTGCAAATCTGGTCGCCGCTGGTGGCATCGCAGGCGTGTAACTTTCCCGAAACAGCCGCATCAAGGACGCTACCAAGATTACCATAATTGGCCGTTTCGTTGATCGGAACTCCCGTCCGATCAATGTCTGGGATTTTAGGCTTGTTGCACGGCCAAGCGCACCCCGGGTGCCGATTATTGTCGTAGTTGGAACATCTATCAACGCCGGAAAGACTGCGACATGTGCCGCAGTACTTCAGGGGGTTCGGCAGCAGGGCTTACAGGCCGGCTATGTTAAAGCAACGGGGACAGGCTCCGGTGGCGATCTCTGGGTGCTCAAGGATGCGGTAGCTAACCCTGCTTTTGACTTCCCAGACGCTGGCTTCGCAAGCACGTACCAACAACCCACAGAGGCATTGGTCGACCAGGCATTCCACCTGCTTGACGCAGCAGCGGATGACGGCAGTCAATTAACCGTCCTGGAGATTGCCGACGGATTGTTGCAGTCTGAAACCGCCGCATTGCTACTTGAGACGAAACTTACGGATCGAGTATTGGGCACTGTGCTGGCTGCGCAAGACTCAATGGGCGCAGTTGCTGGGCTCAAATGGCTCTTAGAAGCTGGCCATAATGCTCTAGGAGTTACTGGTGCATTTACCCAGGCTCCATTGGCGATGCAAGAGTTTGCCTTGGTTGCCGGGAAGGAGCCGTTGAGGCTCGACGATATCAGCTCCGGTGCGATGGTTGGCGAAATCTGTACGGATTTGCAGGGGCAGAAGGTCATCACCAACCGGCATCCGGTCGTTGCCTAGCCGACACAATCAGGCACGCAGCTGGCCTGCCGCTTCAGCATTGCTGTGCGGCGGCCATTCCGTTTTATGCGGCCTTAACCACCAGAGAAGTGTCCTATATGTCGAGCAAGAGATTTCTTTCGCGGTTATTCCGCAATAAGAGACTTACAATTTTGATAAGCCTCTTACTCAATTGATTCTGCCAGGCGCTTTCCGTGTTAACGATGGCTTGGTTGTTGTCCAGCGGCTTGACGGTTGAAGACGGGGTTTTGCGAATAGCACCCGTAACCGCAGTAAGTCTTCTTAGGGTCGCGGGTGCCCTCATTGCATTGCGTACAGCCGAGCGGGCCTCGGCTGAAAGACTGGGTCAGCTATACGTGACATCTTGTAGAACGCGACTCTATCGGGCACTCGCATCGCAACCGTCACCAGGCGCCCCGGCCAGCCGGCTCGGTTTGAACATGACGCGCATGATTACAGATCTCACTGCATTGAAGAACTGGGTCGGCTACGGTGTTCCACAATTGGCGGTCTCAGCCATGTCGCTAACTGGGGTCATTGCGGCGATTTTTCTAGTGAGCCCTGCTCTGGCGGCGGCCGCGGCCAATACGATAATGCTGCTTCTCGTTTTGGGAACATTGGCCAGTATTGTACTTGGCGTGGCCATTAGATCGTCTCGCCGCCTCCGAGGAAGGCTTGCTGCCAATGTCGGCGGCCAGATGCTGGCACCGCGCTTGGCTCAGCACTTTCAGTGCGACGAACTGGAGAAGCGGCGGATTCGCGATCAGAGTAAAATGATGGCGAACGAACTGTCGCGATGGCGGGGTATTGCGGGATTCATGCGTGCCTTGCCAGATGCAATGTTCCCCTTGATCATCGTCATTTTGGGATTGGGTGTATATCTGCAAGCAGCACCAGTATTGCTTGATGCTGCCGCGCTCACAACAAGCTTCTTACTGCTGGGCTTGCTCGTCTCTCCGCTGCGAAGTGTCATGCTATCGCTTGAGTATTACATGGCCTATCGGGAAGGACGCTACCGCCTTGAGACGGTGTTGGGTAGCTATGAAACGAGAGATCGCGCCCACAACCCGAAAGTTGATAAAAGGCAGGTGGCCGAGTTGATCACACTGCAAAGTGCGACGCCTGGTCATGATGCGCCGGCTGTGGAGCTGTCGCTGGCGCGAGGAGAGACTGCTCTGCTGACCGGATTGAGCGGTAGTGGCAAAATCGCTCTTATCAGCTTGGTTGCCGGTTTGAATGACCCGCCTCATATCGAATCGCGAGTTTGGAAGATTGCAATCGACGGCACTGAAATGGATAGCATGTCAAGGACGCAGTGGCATGCTAAGACAAAGCTCGTCTCCCCCAAGCTGCCTCCTGCCAAAGGGTCGTTGCGGCGAAACCTGCGGTTTGGCGCTCAACACCTGACTGACAGCGATGCTGAAGCGCTTCTTGCACGCTGCGGGGTCTCGCTTAAAAACGAGTTTCCAAGGCGCGTACTGTGAGCGTCCGAGCCTAGCTCTGCTGAGCATATCGCCAAGGCAACAACTCGTCGATCTGATTGATCTTGTGATCGGCGATGCGGCTGAGG
>NZGY01000061.1 GCA_002689605.1 Filomicrobium sp. | reverse complement strand
GGCTCACGCAAACTTGTCGGGCGGGCACCCAGGAAACGTGGCGGCAAGGCCAAGAAACCAGGACTTTCCACGGAAGAGCACGATGCCATCCTGATCGTCNGCGATNGCCATGGCNAGANCACCGACGCGATCCTNACCGACNTTAGCGCTNAGGCGATCGGCGCGCATCTCAAGCCCGTCGTCGCCAAGGATGCCGTGCTCGGGCGTTACGATCGGGTCTGATATTCGCCATAGATGGCAAGACGCGAAGCTCAAAGCACTCGGGATAGCGGGCTAATCGGCCTCATCCCCGACACTCTGACAATTCTGCACGACGGCGATATAGTACCTGCAACAACAATCAGCCGCCTTTACAGGACATGTCGAACCATGACTCAAACTTCCAATCCATTTCTCAACGAATTTGCCAAGCTCATGACTGATGCCGCAGGCGCAGCGCAGGGTGCAAGACAGGAGTTTGAAGGTCTGTTCCGCGCACAAGCTGACCGTGTGCTCTCCGAAATGGATGTGGTTCGCCGTGAAGAGTTCGAAGCGGTCAAGGCAATGGCACAAAAGGCGCGGGAAGAGAATGACGCACTCATCNAACGCGTAGCGGCTTTGGAAGCCAAGCTGCAAGGCACGCAAAGCCCNGAATAACGGGCATATTTGCCAGTGCTGTCTACAAATTCAGAATCGCGCCACCGCTGATACAACCGACGTCCAGTGGCAAACATGCCCTCCANAGCGTTACGCGCAGGTTCTCAACAGNTTGTCCAATTTTGGCNGGCATTTTCATCATTCGACCCGATCTCAGTCATTTTGCCCGTGGACAATGCCCAAGTTTGGTTGCCTAGCGGACCTCGATTCAGGTTCTTTCGCCTAAACCGCCGAGCCAAAAACCTCCGGCTGATTGTACGCGTTGTGACGTTATAAAATCAACCTAACGCGTTGGAACGCAAACCACGCGGTGCAACATTAAGAAGAGGGCGCGAATGGCTGCCGTGAAAAAACCCGGATTCGACCGTGTAACAAATCCCGTCGATCTGATCGAGCAGATCTCTCATAACAACGATTGGAATTATGAGCGTCAGGCCGACGACGAATTGACCATGGTTGTTCAGGGCACGTGGTCGGACTATCACCTCTCGCTCAATTGGCGGGATGATCTGGAAACACTCCACGTCGCATGCGCATTTGAGTTCAAGGTTCCTGAGGCGCGCCTCAATGAAGTTTATCGCTTNGTCGCGAACATAAACGAGCAACTGTGGATCGGCCACTTCGATGTCTGGACGCAGGAAGGCCTGATCATGTTCCGTCACGGGCTCCTCCTCAATAAGGCCACCGCCACGACTGCGCAGTGCGATGCCCTGATCAAGGCATCATTGGAAGCTTGCGAACGTTACTATCAAGCATTTCAGTTTGTGGTTTGGGCTGGCAAGCCGAGCCGTGATGCACTCGCATCAACTATGTTTGAGACGGAAGGCCACGCTTGATATTTAAGGGCGTTCTGAGCTGGACCTCAGTTCCCACTTGCACTTAGACCTGCAGCCGTTCAGGCTTCCGAAAAATCTGGGAGACTGAAGTATGAAGGATCTATTGGACGGCCCACTGGTGTTGGCAGGGGCCGGCAAAATGGGTGGCGCTATGTTGACTGGTTGGTTGGTCAGTGGGCTGCCAGCCTCTCAGGTTGTCGTACAGGACCCTGGCCCTCCCCCAGAAATCGCGAAGATCCTTGCCGACAACGGGATTTCGTCTCATTCGAGCGTAGATGGCGCTTTGCAGGAAGCGCCAAGCGTGCTCCTCATGGCTGTAAAACCTCAAGTTATGGATGATGTGTTCTCTCCACTCGCAAAGCTAGCCGGCCCAAATACGCTCGTGCTTTCGATCGCCGCAGGCAAAACGATGGCTGGGTTTGAGCGTCATCTGCCAGATGGAACAGCCGTCGTGCGAACAATTCCCAACACACCGTCGGCCATCGGCCGGGGAATAACTGTCTGCGTTGCGAATGATCATGTAACTGACAAGCAAAAGCAGGTTTGCGATAAGCTACTGGCAGCCATCGGAGAGGTGGGCTGGGTAGAAGATGAAGATCTGATCGATGTTTCAACTGCCGTATCAGGATCGGGTCCGGCCTATGTCTTTTTATTGGCGGAGTGCCTGGCGCAGGCCGGTGTTGATGCCGGCTTGTCGCCCGAGTTGGCGAGACGACTAGCGGATGCCACGGTCTCAGGCTCTGGCGAACTGCTGCGGCAGTCAGATGAAGCACCCTCAACGCTGCGTGAGAATGTGACATCCCCGGGCGGCACCACTTTTGCTGCGTTGCAGGTCTTGATGGCCAATGATGGCCTGAAGCCCTTGATGAGCAAGGCAGTGAAAGCCGCAGCAGATAGGAGTAGAGAACTCGCTGGGTAGATCCGGAAACCTGTCTCTAATCGCCTCTATCCTGGAGAGTTGCGTTCGATCGCTTGAGCAAGATGCGGAGAGCAGTGAGAACATTAACCATTCTCAATTGTTGGCTGTGCCCCAAGGAGCGATCGCAGATATCTGGTCGCTTCGCAGCTAGCAAAAAATCTTGTATTTTCGCACATTTTGGTTAGCCAATACAGAGGTCTCCGTACTCCTGTAGATCGGCATAACCCATTCATTGAATTGAGGGTCTAAGCGCTTAGGTGGTCTCAAGGGCGATAGAAACTGACGATTTCTGCATGTTCAGCCAGTTTCGTCAGCGTCATCCTGAACGGATGACTTGAACATGACGTCGTCTCGTTTATGTGTATCGCAAACGGGCAATGTCCCGACAAACAGGCTGTTTGCATCACAGCCGGAATGGCTTCGTGGATGCTGAGGAAACGGAATGGCTAACGAACGCGACGCTTTTTTGCGTGAGATTGAGGAAGAAGTCCGTAAGGAACGTCTCGCAAAGCTTTGGGACAAGTACGGTGTTTTGGCGATTGGCGCGGCTGCTGCCATTATTCTTACCGTCGCCGGCTGGAAATGGTACCAAAGCTATACGCAGGAACAAGCGGCACGTGCTGGCGCTCAATTTATTGAAATTACAGAGCTTTTCACGCAAAAGAAAAATCAGGATGCCATCCAGGGCTTGGAGCAAATCGCCAAGAGCGGGCCAGCGGGTTATGGCCAACTCGCGAAGCTTCGCCTAGCGGCGCAGGCCCGCAAAGATGGCAAAGCGGACGAAGCCATCATTCATTATGAGGCTCTAGCAAGTGATAGTAGTGCGGACGAAATCTTAAGCAGTTTCGCAAAATTGCAGATTGCAGCGTTGAAAGTCGACACCGCTCCCTGGACCGAGACACAGAATCGCCTCAACGATCTTGTCAAGGAAGAGAGCCATTGGAAGTACGCTGCGCGCGAGCTCTTGGGATTGGCCGCTTTCAAAGCTGGCAAGTATGATGAGGCGCGTCAGGCGTTTACGGAATTGATGGCTGGATCTGATACGCCGGCGACAATTCGGCAGCGTGCTCAGATCGTCATGACGTTGGTCTCGCGCGAGTCCGGCGAGGCGGAGAAAGCTGCAACGAAGGCGGCGACTGAGAAGTCGGCGACAAAAGATGAGAAGCAGAAAGCTGGAGACACAAAGCAGTAAAANACAGGGAGCNCGCCCTGTAGTTGGCTCTGCACGTGCTGCGNTTGTTTCTGTAGTTAGTTCGNCANTTCTTTTAGCGGCGTGTGCGGGTGGCCCTCAACTACCCAAACTAAGCTCGCTTAATCCGTTTGGTAAAAAACCGCCGCCGCCGCTTGAAGGTAAGCGCGTGTCTATCATGCCGAAAAAGAGCGGCATCGACAGCGCTGNATTGGCGACTGGTTCCATACCNATTTCACTGCCTCAGGCCGTGCAAAACGCATCTTGGTCGCAGCCGGGGGGGACGCCCAACAATGCGCCGGGTCATCTGGCCCTTTCAAATTCTGTCCGCCGCGCCTGGTCATCGAGTATTGGGACTGGTTCCAGCAAATATGGCCGCTTAACCGCAAGCCCTATCGTCGCAGAAGGCCGGGTTTATGCACTTGACGCCGCAGCCGACGTGTCAGCGTTTTCAGCGTCCGGTGGCGGCCGAAGTTGGCGCACCAATCTAACTCCCGAAAAGGAATCATCGCGAGAAGGCTACGGTGGCGGGCTGGCCTATGACTCTGGNCGTGTCTACGCCGCGACAGGTTTTGGACGCGTTACGGCTNTAAACCCAGCTACTGGCAAGAAAATGTGGGAGAAGGTGATTGGAATTCCAGTTCGCTCATCTCCAACGGCAGCCCAGAATAAGGTTTTTGTTCTGACAACCAGTGGACGCTTCTTCTGCCTTAATGGTGATAATGGCGAGATCCTCTGGGAATATCGTGGCCTCACCGAAACAACCACGATCAGCTCCAATCCAAGTCCGGCTGTCGATGGTGATGTCGTTAGTGTGCCGTATCCAAACGGAGAAGTTGTCGCGATCCAGATATCCACTGGGACGCCGCTTTGGAGCGATAGTCTCGCGCGCACCCGTGCAGCATCATCGTTTGCCTCTATGAGTGATGCGGCCCGGCCTGCGGTTTCAAACGGCGTCGTGTATGCTGTCGGTAATTCTGGCCGTATGATTGCCACCAGCCAGCAAACTGGCGAACGGCTGTGGTCGGCCAATATCCCTGGGTCTCAGACCCCGTGGGTTGCCGGGCANCATATTTTCGTCGTTGATACAGACGGCAGGTTGTCCGCGTTGAACCGAGAGTCCGGACAGATTAACTGGGCGGTGAAGCTACCGGACGCCAGAACCTGGTCTGGGCCTGCGTTGGCGAGTGGAACGTTGTGGCTGGCGTCAAACAAAGGCGGTGTCGTCGGTGTTGATGCCGTATCCGGTCGTGTCGCGCAAAAATTGTCGGTGGGGGCACCAGTTTATGTTGCCCCTGTAATCGCTAACGGAATGATGTATGTATTAACCGACAAAGCGCAGTTAGTTGCGTTCCGCTAGACGAGTGTTTATGTCCAGGCTCCATNAGTTCTTGGCGGGGGCCTGCCCGCGGAGCCAAATTCAATGTCAGACATGCCTACCATCGCCATCGTCGGACGACCAAATGTCGGAAAATCAACGTTGTTCAATCGTCTGACCGGACGACGCACAGCTTTGGTATCAGACATGCCCGGCCTNACCCGCGATCGCCGCGAGGGTGAATGTGAACTCGGNGGGCATANGATCAAGCTCGTTGATACAGCCGGTCTTGAAGAGGCTTCCTCGGGTTCAATTNCNTCGCGCATGCGCGAGCAAAGNGAACATGCCATCGAAACCGCCGACGTCGTTCTGTTTGTTCTTGATGCTCGCGACGGCGTAACGCCTGCCGATAAGCAATTTGCCAACATTGTTCGCCGATCTGGGCAGCCGGCAGTCGTCGCTGCCAATAAATGCGAAGGCCGCCAGGGTATCGACGGATTCTATGAAGCATTCGAGCTTGGCCTGGGCGAGCCTGTGGCTATATCGGCTGAGCACGGAGAGGGCATCGGTGAATTAGAAATCGATCTGCTAAACGCTCTTGGTCTAAAGCCAGCAGAACGCAAGCGCCAGCGTCGTGGCAAAACTGACGAGAATGACGCCATCGGCGATGACNGGGACCTAGCACCACAGCGCCCGATCCGCATAGCTATCGTCGGACGGCCCAATGCTGGTAAATCAACGCTCGTCAATGCCCTGCTCGGCGAAGAGCGCATGATTACCGGGCCTGAGCCGGGGCTAACACGGGATTCGATTGCATCGGACTTTGAATGGAAGGGACGAAAGCTTCGATTGTTCGATACAGCCGGGCTGCGCAGAAAGTCTCGCGTGCAAGAACGCGCCGAAAAACTTTCTACGAGCGATAGCATTCGGGCCATCCGGTTTGCTGAGGTTGTGATCCTNATGATTGATGCTCAGGCCCCGTTAGAGCATCAAGATCTCACAATCGGTGACATGGTGGTTAAGGAGGGCCGCGCGCTCGTTGTTGCCATCAACAAGTGGGACACCATTGAGGCCAAGCAGTCGACTCTTGCAGAAATAAGAAAGACGGTTAAGGACAAGCTTGCGCAAGTACCTGGCGTGCCAATGGTCCAAGTTTCGGCGTTGGCGGAGAAGGGGCTCGACAAGCTGATGAACGAAACCCTGCAAATCCATGAAACATGGAATAAGCGGGTACCAACTTCGGAATTAAACCGGTGGCTTCAGGAGGCGGTCGCTCGTCATACCCCGCCAGCCTCCAAAGGCCGAAGAATTCGCTTGCGTTANATGACACAACCATCAACCCGTCCGCCAACGTTCATTGCTTTTTGCTCGCAACCCGCCGGCCTGCCAAAATCCTATTTGCGCTATCTCACGAACGGTCTCAGAGAAGCGTTTGGTTTGCCTGGAACACCAATTCGACTTAATTTGCGAAAAGGCGGCAATCCGTACGCAGATTAAGNATGTATTGNACCAATATGACAGTTTGCGACACTAAGTCATTACAAGTGTCTTGGCGTTACCGCATTGACTTGGTANCCGNACCNCTTCACGCGACGGGGAACGTTNTTAAGGAAAAGCAAGAGTGATCAATCATCTCGTCCATAAATTCCCGCGATCAGGGACATCGCTATTGACCAAGTTTGGTCTGATGCTCGCGATCGCGACTTTCGCTGGGTCAACATTTCTGATCGGTGTTACACCGGCAGACGCGGTCCCACGCAGTGTCCGGAAGGCCTGTNAGTTCGATTACAAGAGACTTTGCCCAAAGTATCGTATTGGCAGTGCCAGGATGCGCTCGTGCATGCGCAATAGCGTTGGTGGTATGTCGCCACGCTGCTACAATCGCTTGGTCGAATTTTATGGTGGCAAGCGCAAGTTCCGTGGCAAGCGCAGAAGAAGAAGGTAGCGAAGCCGCGTCCAAGCGTGGACCGGTTTTGCAAGTGACGTGCCTCTGTCGACACACCGGTAAACACTGGCCACGGCTGCCTGCGGATGGGNGTGGTCTATGACGGAAGTACTTTTCTATCATCTCGAGCATCAACCGCTCGAACGCGTACTACCCACACTACTTGAGCGTACGCTTGAGCGGGGGTGGCGCGCTGTGATTCAGTCTGGCAATGAGGAGCGTCTTGAGGCGCTCGACACTCATCTATGGACCTACCGGGATGATAGCTTCCTTCCGCACGGTATAGCCAAGGATGCAAACGCGGCTCTCCATCCAATTGTGCTGACACTCGAAGACGACAACCCAAACAGCGCAACAGTGCGCTTTCTCGTCGATGGCGCGAGCGCTGCGTCACTCGAAGCATATGAGCGGGTTGTGTATCTCTTCGACGGCCGGATGCAAGAAGCTGTGCAGCANGCACGGGANGCCTGGAAAGTGGCAAAGTCAGCAGGGTTTGAGGTCACGTACTGGCAGCAAGCTGCCGGCGGCAAGTGGGAACGCAAGGCCTAGTGCCCGATCGTTTCATATGGAAGCGGTTGGCGCATCCATCTGACACGTGAATCGGTCTCTAAACTTATTGAGTAGAGCAAGATTCGCGTTCCGGCAAACAAAGTGAGCAAGTTGAACGGTGACTCCATTCGGAACGATCTTGTTCTAGGTCGCCATTGGCGGTGGTCCACAAAGGTCTGCGACCAGACTTGATGTCTGCTTGACAGTTCCAGCCCGTTAACCTCAACGTCCGCGCGACAAAACAAGCGAGCAAACTGTGAAAAAGGCCGCCGCATAACATGCTGGTTCTCCCATTTCCCAACATTGACCCGGTCGCGCTAGCGATCGGACCCGTCGAAATCAAATGGTATGGCCTCGCGTACATGGTCGGCCTGCTGCTAGGCTGGCTATATATTCGTAGATTGCTCTCGCAGAACCATCTCTGGCCCAACGCACAGGCTCCGTTTGAGCCGTCAAAGGCTGATGATCTGCTGCTCTACATGACTGTTGGGGTCATTATCGGTGGCCGCCTCGGGTTCGTCTTTTTCTATGAGCCTGGTTACTACCTGTCGAACCCACTTGAAATCATGGCCGTTTGGCAAGGCGGAATGGCATTTCACGGTGCTTTGCTGGGCTGCGGTCTGGCAATCTGGGCGTTCGCCGTGCGCAACGGTTGCAATCCGTTTNGCGCGATGGATGCCTGCGCCGCCGCGGTTCCAATTGGACTGTTCTTTGGGCGCATGGCCAACTTCATCAACGGCGAGCTCTGGGGCAGACCCACAACAATGCCGTGGGGCATGATCTTTCCGGAAGCGAACCGTTATCATGGCGATTCCGTGCCGCGTCACCCTAGCCAACTCTACGAGGCGGCGTTTGAAGGCTTGGTGCTGTTCATTATGCTGCGAATTCTGACGCACCGTCATGGTGCCTTGCAATCACCGGGTCTTGTGACCGGAACATTCCTGTTGGGCTACGGGCTGGCGCGTTCCTTCTGTGAATTGTTTCGCCAGTTTGATCCGGAACACGCATTTTCAAGCTATGGCCTCACGCCGGGCATTGTCTATTCAATCCCAATGATTCTGCTTGGAGTCTGGTTTATCCGCTCGGCTCAGGTCCGTGTTGCGTCCTGATATGGGGACGGGCGCACGCAATTTGAATTCTCATGTCGATGCTGAAGCGCGTCGTGAAACATCGCTTGCGGTCAAGCTAAAGAACCGTATTCAAAGCGAAGGTGCGATGAGCGTGGAAGAGTATGTTCANGCCTGCCTNTACGACTCGGAGCACGGATACTACGTCTCTAGAACGGCGATCGGTGAATCGTCGGACTTTGTCACGGCACCCGAAATCAGCCAAGTCTTTGGCGAGCTGATCGGTATCTGGGCAATNATGACATGGCAGCAGTTGGGCTCCCCTGAGAGTATCAACCTGATTGAGTTGGGGCCGGGCCGCGGAACAATGATGGCCGACGCCTTGCGGTCGATTGCCAAGNTTCCTGCCTTCTCNAAGGCGCTCAATGTTCATCTTGTGGATACGAACATTGTCCTAAGCGACCTACAGAGAAAGGCACTAAGTGAGACAGGGGNGANCGTGACNCATCACGGTACGCTTATGGCATTGAGCGAGTTGCTGAATGCCTCGCCGGCACCGAGTATCGTCCTTGCTAATGAATTTATCGATGCTCTGGGCGTTCGCCAGCAGATTTCTCGCAAGGGTATTTGGTTTGAGCGTACGGTCGCACTGGATGAAGGTGAACGACTTGTCTTCTCGGTTGGCCAACGGATTGAACCGCAGGAATTGACGAGTTTGCCAGATGCAATGATCCGCGAGAGCAATCCAGCAATAGAGCAGTCGATCAAGCCATTTCTAATAGCGCTTGCACAAAACGCTCCCATGGCAGCGTTGTTTATTGATTACGGTTACACCGAGANTGTTACAGAGGGTGAAACGCTGCAGGCGATGCGCGCTCATGCCTATGAGCATCCGTTAACATCGCCGGGTGAGGCGGATTTGACCGCTCACGTCAATTTTGCNGATTTTTCCNGCCGCTTGGCATCAGTAGGCTTCACGATCGATGGCCCAACCACACAGGGTGAGTTTCTCGGGCGTCTTGGGATCGTGGAACGCACCTCGCAGCTCATGGCGAATAACGCAGACAAGGCAGCACAGGTCGAGACTGCAACGATGCGGTTACTTGCGCCAAATGGCATGGGAACGCGCTTCAAGGCTATTGGCGTGCGAAACTGGGATGGCGTATCGTTAGTGGGACTGGAAACCGTCACTTGAGATCCGCCTTCGCGTTGAGTNTGAGCGATCAAACCAGNGGGCATGAATTGAGATGCAGCAATGATTGATGGAACCGTTCTTAGTGCTGAAAACCTGATATCGGATGNAATAGCTCACGGCTTTTTCACTCGCCAGGGAGGCGTATCTACTGGCGAATACGACTCTTTGAATTGTGGCTACGGCTCAGACGACGACCGAGCAGATGTGGCGGAGAACCGCCGCCGCATTGCGCAACACATCGGTGCCAGTGCTCACGACATAACGACTGTTTACCAAGTCCACAGCGCTGAAGTCGTTCATGTCGAAGAGTCATTTTCGCGTGATGCGGTGCCGAAGGCCGATGCATTGGTAACGAAGACGGCCGGACTGCCAATTGGTGCGCTAGCAGCAGACTGTACACCGGTCCTCTTTGCCGATGCTGAAGCAAAGGTGATCGGCGCGGCACATTCTGGATGGCGCGGCGCAGTCGGCGGGGTGCTCCACGCGACGGTCGAAGCCATGGTTAAGCTTGGTGCTGAGAAGCAGAAGATCTGCGCTGCAATCGGACCAACGATCCATCAGGCAAACTATGAGGTTGGCCCGGAATTCAAGGCGCAATTCCTAGAGCAGAACCCCAATCACGGGCGTTTTTTCAAAGTTCTGACCGAAGGGGGACGGCCTCACTTCGATTTACCCGGTTATTGTCGACATAGCCTCCAAGAGACTGGAATAGGTAACATTACAGATATTAACCGCTGTACCTATGCTGACGATTCGCTTTTTTATAGCTACAGGCGCAAAACTCATCGCTCGGAGGCAGATTACGGTCGCCAAATCTCTGCCATTGTCATCAAATAACGAAAAGATCCACAGATTCGTAATGTCAAGGGCAGTATCCCGTTGGGGAGTTTAACGGAAATCCTAGTCATCCGCCTGGACGCCGATTACAGTAGTCGTTACATCATGATGCGGAGTACCGGTGAGGTAGCTTCGGCCGCAGGGTTTGTACGTCGGCCGCCGGGAGAACAGTGGGACATTGAGAGGGGAACGTCGAAGTGACGACCATCGATGCTGCTGCGGCACGAAACGTACATAAGACGATCTTGTCCGTAGCCTTTATCGCACTAACGACCGGATTGGTCACAGCGTGCTCCAGTGGTGGTGACGGAGTATTGAGCGCTTTGTCGACCAACCAACAGACGGCAACCCAACAGGCCGTTCAGCCAAATGCTCCTGTGAAGGGGACCGTGGCTATCGCGCCAATCATCGGACCACCGAACAATGTGACAGCTCAGTTGTCGACTCAGCTCATTGGCGCTTTGCGGCAGAGCGGAGTTCAGGCGATTCAGCCAGTTTCAGGCGCGGCAGTCTCGCAGTCGGATTATACCCTGCAGGGCTATATTGTTGCTGCAAAGGAAGCTGCTGGAACCAAGGTGGCCTACATTTGGGATGTTACAAATCCAAAAGGGCATCGGGTTAATCGTATTACAGGCGAAGAAATCATCGCTGGTGCAGCAACCGCTGACCCTTGGGCTTCTGTGACTCCGCAGACGCTGCAGATGATTGCGTCGAAGACAGCAACCTCACTCAGTGCCTGGATGCCATCCCCAAAGCCACCTGCAGCTGTCACACCGGCGTCAACAGTACCTAAGGCTGTTCCTGTTGCGCAAAATCCTGCGGCTACCGCAACTACAGCTCAGCGCACAGTGCCTCAGCGCGTTGCCCAGGCTAGGCGCACCGCTATCATCAACACAGGCAGTATTCCTCGTCCTGGTGGATTGGCCGTGGTCGTCCCACGTGTGACTGGAGCGCCTGGGGATGGTTCTACCGCTTTGGCATTGGCTCTTCAAAATGAATTGCGTAAGAAGGGCATTACTTTAGCACCAGCCGGCGCGTCAAATGCGGCGCATCGTGTTGAGGGTAAGGTCGTCGTTGGCGCCAACGCTGGCGGTAAGCAGCCAATCAGTATCGATTGGGTGGTGAAAGATCCGCGTGGAACGAAGCTGGGCACAGTTGCTCAGAAGAACGAAATTCCTGCTGGATCGCTGAACGGAAAGTGGGGCCCGACCGCCGGAGCAGCAGCTGCTGCTGCTGCTCAAGGTATTATCAGGCTACTGCCTCAGAAGACAGCATCGCGCTAGAGATCGGTTGTGCAAGGGTGAACAAGCAGCAGTTTGTTCAGTAGTCCCGCCCTAATTGACACAATTCTGACACGAATTGAGCCCGGACCGTTTACAGGTCCGGGCTTGCTTGTTAGAAGCCGCGCGTTAGCACACGGCACAGGCGGATCCGGGTATGAGTGAGCAAGATCAGCGCGGCAGCGATAGCGCGAGGAAACTGCGCATAAAGCTTGTCTCAGGTAACAGTAACAAACCTCTCGCCGATTCCATCAGTGCGCATCTCGGTGTACCAATCACCAGAGGCATATGTCGCCGATTTGCGGACATGGAAGTGTTCGTTGAAATCCAAGAGAACGTTCGTGGCGAAGACGTGTTCATCGTTCAGTCGACATCGTTTCCCGCGAATGACAATCTGATGGAGCTGTTGATCCTCATCGATGCGCTTAAGAGGGCATCGGCGCGGCGTATCACGGCCGTTATCCCTTACTACGGGTACGCACGCCAGGACCGCAAAGTGGGCGCCAGGACGCCGATTTCAGCGAAGCTGGTGGCAAATCTGCTGGAACGCGCTGGCGCGGATCGTGTCATGACGCTCGACCTGCATGCTGGGCAGATCCAAGGTTTCTTCGATATCCCGACAGATAACCTATTCGCTGCACCGGTTATGGTACGCGACATTCAGGAGAACTTCGAACTCGGGAACCTCTGCGTTGTGTCGCCTGATGTTGGCGGTGTGGTTCGTGCGCGCGGTTTGGCAAAGCGTATCGATGCGCCGATTGCTATTTGCGACAAGCGCCGCGAGCGGCCGGGCGAAAGCGAGGTGATGAACGTGATTGGCGATGTCAGCGGCCGTCATTGCATCTTGATTGACGACATCGTTGATTCCGGCGGCACACTTGTGAATGCCGCCAACGCGCTTCTTGCTCAAGGCGCCAAGGAAGTAATGGCTTACATCACGCATGGCGTGTTGTCTGGAGGGGCTTGTGCGAGAGTGGCCAAGTCAGAATTGACATCGCTTGTCGTGACGGACTCCATCCAGCCAACCAAGGATGTGCTAGCGACTAAGAACATTAGGACGCTTTCCATTGCGCCGCTAATCGGCGAGGCTATCGCGCGAACCAGTCGCGAAGAGAGTGTTTCCAGCCTGTTCTACTAGTTACAGGCATTTGGCTAGACTGAAACCTCATCGGTGAAGGGGGATACATCGCGCTCATCCAACTTTACGTGAATGAGCGCGGGGCCGTCATAGGCCAGGGCTTCTGCGAATGCGCTGGAAAACTCTTCTGTCTTTGCGACAGTGAATGCGGCGGCACCATAGCCGCGCGCGACCATCGCGAAGTCAGGATTTTGGAGCCGAGTGCCAAATGTACCAGGCTCTCCGTATCGGCGTTGTTGCGATACCAGGATCGATCCCCACGCATTGTTATCGCAAAGAATGATTTTGATCGGAAGGCGGTGTTGAACAGCAGCCGTGAGTTCTTGCCCGGACATGAGGAAACCACCGTCACCAACGAAAGCTATGGTCTGTCTGTTCGGATAAGCCAATGCAGCACCAATTGCGCCTGGAACCGAGTAGCCCATCGCACCCGACATTGGACCGGCCTGCGCATGAGGTTTGGTAAAGCGGTAGAAGCGATGGACCCAACGCGCAAATGTGCCACTGTCCGTGAGGATCATCGCGTCGTCATGGACTTGCCGCTGCATTTCAACAACGACAGCCGAAAGGTCTACCTGGCCAAAGATCTCTAGCGAACCCGGTTGCGAGAAACGATCATATTCAGCATGAAACCCATCACGCCAAGCTACTCGGTCTGCAGAGGCAGGAGCGATTGCTTTTGATAGGGCTGAAAGCGTTGGGCCAACGCTCGCGGCAACAGCCAACTCACAGTTCATATTGGCAAGTGATCGCACATCCGGAAAGATGTGCAGCAACATCTGCTCTGCACCGATGAAGCCAAATTCCTGGCTTGAGATGCCATCGAGTCTCGCACCTGCCGCGATAACAAGGTCCGCCTCTTCCCATAGTCGGCGCTGAAAGGCTACTCGATTGATTTCGAGATGTCCGACATAGGCTGCATGGTCATTCGGGAAAGTATCTTGTCGTCGGTATGCGGTTGCAATTGCAGCGCCTGATCTTTCAGCAAAGGCTAGCAGGTCGCTTCTACAGCCTTCAACCGAAACGAGCTCTCCAGCGACC
This sequence comes from Filomicrobium sp., assembly GCA_002689605.1. Classification (GTDB taxonomy): domain Bacteria; phylum Pseudomonadota; class Alphaproteobacteria; order Rhizobiales; family Hyphomicrobiaceae; genus Tectiglobus. Next base: position 32,613 of record NZGY01000061.1, on the reverse strand, counting down.
ACGAGAGGCCTTTTGGCCTTGTCGATCAACGCGGCTGCTTCGGCCACGCTTTCTGGATCCGGAATAGTTCGAGCTCGCCTTGACGGGGAAGGTATGTTCGGAGCGCCAGCATCACCTTCAGTGATATCTTTTGGCATAACTACGATCACTGGTCCTGGGCGACCGGCCGTAGAAATATCAATGGCACGGGCTGTGACCGCAGCAACGTCAGTTGAGCTTTCCGGCTCAAGCACAGCTTTCGCAATCTTGCCGAACATCTGATGGTAATCGACTTCCTGAAAGGCCTCCCGACCCTTTGTTGATGTTGGGACATGGCCGATGAAGAGGAGTAGCGGTGTCGAGTCCTGAGCTGCAGTGTGCACGCCGATAGATGCATTGGTTGCACCGGGACCGCGGCTTACAAAGCCGGCTGCGGGTCGACCCGTAAGCTTGCCATAGGCCTCAGCCGCAAAAGTCACGCCAGACTCATGGCGGGGAGTAATGAGATTTATCCGATTTGAGGCATTCTGNATGGCATTNAGGATNGGCAAATAGCTTTCACCTGGTACTGAGAATGCGGTGTTAATGCCGTGCTCGATCAGAGTTTGCACAAGCGCGCTTCCACCGTCCATGTTGATGCCTCGCTGAATGATGTTTTATGACGTGATACCAAGCTCGCGCAGAATTGCGGGTTCCCGANTGATGTCAACCACACCCGTGATGGTTNCGTCGGACAAGNCAATAAGGCAGTTGCGCGTNAGTGGTGGAGGCGGGTCGTACCTTGCGCACTGGAACTCGTCAAACCANGTAACAGCTCAAATACCAGGTCGTGTTTGNGCAACTTCGAAAGCGGCAGGAAGCCATATGAAAAAGATCCAGACGCAAGGCGTGCATCACATCACCTTGGTGGGTGCCAATCGACAAACATCCATCGACTTCTGGCAAGGGGTGCTCGGCATGCCGTTTGTGTTTGAGCAGCCCAACCTTGATGATCCCTCGCAGAACCATCTCTACTTTGACCCAGGTGATGGGCGACTGATAACAATTTTTACTAACGAGGATTGGCAGCCCGACAANACTCCTAATCCAAACGGTGTCGGGAACCTTCATCATCTCGCATTTANCGTCTCTCGCGCAANATATACGCAGGCAGCGCGACGACTGGCAGAAAGAGGTATCTCCAACTCAGGAGAAGTTGATCGTGGGTTTATGGACTCGCTCTACTTCCGCGATCCTTTAGGACAGCTGATGGAGATCGCTTGCTACAAGTTTGATCCNCCAGAAGGACAAACCCACGCNGATGTGCTGGCNGCAGCCCACCGTATTCGAATAGNCAATGGTGATGAGAATATTNGNGACGACCATCTAGCAGATGCAATAGAGGAGTTGTTGGCTGGTAAAGGAAATCCGGTCTAAGTGATCTCAATAGCTCGGCAATTATTAGCCGAGGCGCAGTCTGAAACAATTGTCTCTGTCTCGGCCATACTTTGGTAGCAGCCTACATCGGTAGTCGGGACTCGTCGCGGAAGTAGTTCTCGATCGCTGTAGCAATCGACCCAGCAACATTCTTACGCCAAACAACAGATTTCAACCGCTGTGCGTCGCGGCGGTTGGTTACGTAAGCAAGCTCTATAAGCACTGCCGGCATAGTCATCGTCTTCAAGACCTTAAAGGCCGCTGAGCGGTGAGGCCTGCTCCGCATATTGGTTGACTTNCCCATATGCTTGATCACGGTTTCAGTGAAAGAAGCGGTTTGATAAGCGGTGCTTTCGACATCGCGGCGCGCCANATCNGCCAGAATNTTCTGNACGGCACTGATGCCGGACGAAGACGCCTNGATTGCGCTTCTCTCTTTCTGTGTNAGCAGATTACTGGCAGTGGCCACACGCCGTTTCGCACCTTTTTTGAGCCTTCGGGCAACGCGTTCACGCAACGAATAAATAGTTGCACCACTCGCGCTAGACCGTTTCGCATAGTCGGCGTGTATAGACACNAANAAAACGTCTCGGTGNCGTTCCTGAAATTGTTCTGCAAATGCCCGGCGGCCGCTNAGAGTAACAAANACATCCCGGTCGCGTGTCATCTTGACATCAAACTGGCCGGTTTTTTTCAGCTTGTCCCTTACCAACTTACTCACGGCCAGGACNACNTTNTTCTCCATCACCCCATTCTTCTTNGCGCCGGAGTCATGNCCACCGTGTCCNGGGTCGATAACAATAACAGGGCGATAGGTTCGNGCTTTGCGTTGCTGTCTAGTGACCGCTTTACGTGGCANAGGTGGTTGGAGGCCTCGTGCGCCAAGGCTGGAAACTNTTTTNGAAAAGTCNGGCTTGCNGCGTGCCNTCTTAGTCGTTTTAGACGGAGCTATATTCAGNACCAGCTTCGGGTTGCCGCCATTCTGNCTCGGCACAACAGCTGCATTCTCAACNACACCGGGNGCTGCCAACTGGATNATAATTCGAGTCTGTCCAGGAGATGCAACGCCAACCCTGACGCCTTTTACGAGGCTGCCGGACAAGTTTTTCCCGACATTGGGCAAACCCATCCGCATCTGAGGAAGTTCGAGGATTACCTGATTAGCGCGAACCAACGAAAAGACGTCAAATTTCGCCTCACGCTCAATCTCAAATACCACCCGCGTGGTTTTGAGTTGACGTGTCGGTTCTTTTGATGAGGAGCTGCTGAGGCCAAGCAGGCGGGAAATCTTTCGGCCAACCGTGTCCGGTTCTGTTGCTGCGCGATACTGAGCTGAGGTATGCGCAGTCGTGGCTGTGATGAGACATCCAGCCAGTAAAACAGTTNGTGCGGTCTGCCATGNCCATCCAGCCAACGACATCAAACCCGGTACCATGCAGTTGACCCCCGTCTACGCATCACCGACTAAATGNAGATTTTTCGTTNTCGCGGTGAAAAGCGGCCAAATCCAGATTGCGCCAAGGCTTTAGTATGAAATCGTAAGGGTTAACGAAGCGTTAAGGTTACTGNTTTGCAAACAGCGCTGCAGAAGTGTGGTGACAGAATTCTCTTTAAATTTAGATTCTTATCTCTGATATCGTGGTCGATCACATATTGATGAGCGAGACATGACCTGCTGACAGACACTCGTCCAACTGGGCTTTGTAGTCCATGTGTATGGGATTTTCAGTCAAGATTTCGCCATATTCCGGATCGTCGTCTTGCGAAATCTTCGTGTAAATGATCGGCGAGCTTACCGGCGTTATGGCGGCACCCTGCCGACTGAGCGTCGTTATCAAGCCGCGCATAGATGCTGTCTGGTCCGGTTGCGGNAGCAGGATCATCCGCATCGCACCTTTAGTCAGAGATACGAAATGGATGAATGGCGAGGATGCCGGCACATGCACACGCCCGCGATGGGAGTATGGTGCGTCAGGTCGATTGTATTCTTCGAATACCAGGCTTGGCCAGCTGGCATCCCAAGACACATCTGTACGNAANGCGAAGATCACGCCATCTTTGGTGAATGACGGGCGGATCGTTAAATACTGTCCGATGAGATGCTCAACGGCCGGCTTTGTGTAGCCGCCCATGTAAATTGGTGCGATCTCTGTCGTCGCGCTGGGTTGACCTGGTTCGTCGCGTTGCGGATTGCCCGCGGGCCCCGCACCCGACCATTCAGCTTTGATATCTTCGAACTCAAGGTCGAGTACCATGCACACATCAAACAGTGTTTGGTCTCGAACAGTACGCCCGCCCATCAGGTTTTGAATGGTTTTCTCGTGACAATCAGCCAGATCAGCTAGTCCAGCCTGCGTGATCTTCTTTTCGATCATCGCTTTTCGAATGGCATCGAGCGCAGTTTGCCTTGATNTGAGCTCAGGCTCGTTCGTCATNAAATCGGCAACCANCAGTAAGACAGGGTTCGATANCGAACTTACCCNGGCAGCAGTTGATTTGCAAAGCTGCTAGTCGGTGGCAATCCCGTTGGCGCAAACAAAAAAGTGGAGCCGGGAGGCCCCACTTTTTGATCGTTCAAGTGTCTGGTGTTCTGATTACAGCACCTGGACACGAACCGGNACAACGCCAGCTTTACGCATGCCGACAACAGTGGCTGCGCGGCGCGANAAGTCGATGATGCGCCCCCGGATATATGGACCGCGGTCGTTAATGCGAACGACAACGGAGCGACCATTGCGGAGATTGGTAACGCGCACCCGCGTCCCGAACGGCAAAGTTTTGTGAGCTGCAGTTAGTGCATTGGGATTAAACCAACCACCAGATGCAACACGCTGTGGCTGCCAGTAGAACGACGCCAGACCACTCAGACTGCGGCCGCGGTACGCGCTGCGTTTGGCAGCTCTGCGGCGAGACTTGGCAACGCGGACACGACGCACCTTTTTGCGGGCCAGACGAGGGCGTTGGCGCTTAGCAACTGCGCGGTACTGCGGTGTAGATGACCAGGTGCCGAGAAGCTGTGACTTCCAGCTAGCTTGTGCGGATGTCCCTTCAAAAATTCCAAAAGCGACTAGGGCCACGAGGGCACTGAAGAAGGATCTCATAGGATACCACCAATACTGTATGTAACGGCGTAGCCATCCCGGACATGAGCTTTGTCTGCTCGATTGTCCAATCAGGTGGATGCAACTTTGAGAGCGCCAGAAAACTCGCGCCGTTNCNTGGATGATAGATCGGGTAACCCCGGTTCCAGCGGCGCGCGTCAGACCACATCGGATTTCCAATGTCAACTTGATCNCTGCGNCGAAAGATTANGNTAAATGAGTNNGATGCGACAAATNCTTCAGAAATNAATTGAATGNNAAAAAGAGCATATGGAGCTGATCGAGTAGCCGTGCTGTTCNTGTCTAGAGCACTGCAAACAGTTGATTTCAATGCGATTTGATTGTCACAATATCGAGGTGCAAAATTACACAATTGAGAGCTGAAATCGNCTCTAGGNAACNGGGNCAAAGCTGCGTTAGCGATAAGTTCTGACACCTGGAAATGCGGCAACATGTCATTNAANCACAACATGTNACGCATTCCGGTTGCTGTCTGATCCTCTAGAGCGTGCCTGGAAAACTACCGCCGTCCATAACGATGTTTTGCCCTGTAATGTAGCCGCCATGGGCCGAGCACAGAAATGCAGCCATGGCACCGAACTCATCCGCCGTACCAAAGCGCTTGGCCGGGACATCCTGCATCCGTTCCTGATGGACCTCATCAAAGGATCGGCCACTGGCATCCGCGATCTTCGTGCTTGTTCCGCGAAGACGATCCGTGTCGAAAGGGCCAGGCAGGAGGCCATTGATGGTCACGTTTCGCGCTGCTGATTTCCGAGCAAGGGCAGCGACGGCGCCCGTAAGGCCAGCACGAGCTCCATTGGATANCTCTAAGGCTGCAATCGGCGCTTTCACAGAGTAACTGGTGATATTGACGATACGTCCAAACCCGCGATCCATCATATCGTAGACTGTCGAATGGATGAGCGAGATTGGCGTGATCATGTTGCTTTCAACAGCTTGTCGCCAATCATCCATCGTGAAGTCTTTGAAGTCACCGGGCGGTGGACCTCCAGCGTTGTTAATCAAAATGTCTGGCTGCGGACACGCGTCCAAAACTGCGCGACGGCCTTCTTCGCTGGTTATGTCGACTGCAAGCGCTGTAACGGATACTCCGGTTTTGCTCCGGATCTCTTGCGCCGTCTCTTCCAAAGGCCCAGCGGTTCGCGCACAGATAGTGAGATTGACACCATCTTCCGCGAGCTTCATTGCGCAGCCTTTTCCGAGCCCCTTCGAGGCGGCACAAACAATTGCTGACTTCCCGCGAATACCAAGATCCATAGCGGCCTCCTGTAGAGATATTGAGATCTAAGGGCGAGGTCTGGTTAACCGATGACCAATTGACCCGAATTCAAGCTTAGGCTGATCGCAAGTGGTTGTCGAACTTCGGCAGCAAAAACAAGCTCCCACTCAGCAATCCAAGTACTGGGTCACTGGTGCGCGTTCCAAAGGAGGCATTTCTTATGCACACAAAGTGCTCAAGCTGCTGAAAAAAATGGCTTGGCAGATCGGATCGAATATGACACCATCTTACCAGTTTCAACAATTGAGAGGAGGTGATCCAATGTCAAGTGGGATGAAAAAGCCAGGTAGGCAATCGTTCGCTAGGATAACGTTGGAGCAGCCTCCGCGCCTGTCTTAGGGAACCATCGCGAAGCGAACGCGATCGTGTTTCTGGCGAATTATCTCACGGGGCCACCCTAACGGGTGGCCCTTTGTGTTTTTGACGAAGGTAGTGATCAAACAGCGATTAGTTCTGGCGGACTGAGCAGTGCCAATGCCAGTGCGATTTACCGCATTCGGACGTGATGTCTCATATTCTCATGGTATGCGCAGCAGCAGTACCCGCAGCCCGACTCAATCGAGATCAGCTGGTGGGTTCGGTTGAGGCGGTGGCCTGAACCGGGGGGGCAGGCTCGTGTGGAGCGGCCGTAGCACCGGCACCATTACTCTGACCGATTGCAAGGTCAGGAACGAGTTCTTGTCGGTCTTTCGGTCGCCGCGAGCGGCCTTCGAAGTGGGCGCCTTGTTCCAGCACAAAGGAATGGTGAAAAATATCGCCTTCGACAACTGCACTCGAAGATAGCGTAACTTCGACCCCCCGGATTGTTCCAAAGACCGCGCCATTGACTTGAACACGTTCCGCGTTCACGAGGCCGGTCACTTTTCCAGTCTGGCCAACGATAATTTGCGATCCGACGACGTCGCCTTGCACTTCGCCATCCACCTGTAGCGTCTGTTGGGCAACAATTTTTAAGCCGCTACCAATAATGGCTAGATCACTACCAATGATGGACGTTGTAGCCGAGCCGCCTGAGACAGATGGAGCTGGCGGCGGAGACGATTGCGGCATGGGCTGACGTGTTGGAAGTGCTGGTGCCTGAGTCGCCGGAGCAGGCTCTTTATCTGAGTTACGCGAAAACATGACTTCCCTCCCTTTGCGGCCCCACGCCAATACCATACTCACATCAGCATGTAATGGAGGAATTATGTCGGTGAGGACAATTTCGTCCGATTAATCAGTTCTTATTTGCATTGCACCGCGAAAGTAATTGAGATTGGAATGTGAGTGCTCTGCTGCAGCACAAGAGCAACTACGATGACATTTCAGCAAGTTGAGTATCGACAGGGTTGCGTCGATCGCATCAAACAGCCAGCATGTTAACCATAATATAAATCGGGAGACATTTCGAAATGCGAGCGCAAGTTTTGGCAATGGCCGGAGCGCTGACCATCAGCGCAACAGGAGCGGCTTGGGCAGCTGATTGTCCTGGAAACCCAAATGCGATTGGCGTGAGCCGCGTAGTTCAGATCGATACGACTGGAGGGCCTGCATTCGGTTTCGCCCAATACAAGGTGCACGATTTCCTACAAGATAAAGAGGTCATCATAACGTTCGATGATGGTCCGCAGGCAAAGTTGACTGACCGGGTGCTTGCCGCTCTGAAGCGTCATTGTACGAAGGCGACATTCTTTTCAGTCGGTAAGATGGCTCTCGCATTGCCCNAAGTAATCCGGCGGGTTCACAAGGCAGGCCACACAGTTGCAAGCCATACTTGGTCTCACAAGAACCTGGGCAGCAAGAAGAACAAGGCAATCGCGATCGATGAGATTGAAAAAGGTATCAGTGCTGTAAAGCGAGCTGTCGGAAAGCCNATTGCACCATTCTTCAGATTTCCTTTNCTCCGCGACTCGAAAGAGGGGCTTCAGCACCTCGGGAAGCGAAACCTTGCCATCTTCTCAATGGATGTTGACTCNTTTGACTTCAGATATCGCAACCCAAAGAAGCTGGCCAACGTCGTCATCAAGAAAATGAAATCTGCCGGCAAAGGTATATTGCTGCTGCATGACATTCAGCCAGTCACTGCTAAAGCGACAGGGCTCATCCTTGACGGACTACAAAAANAAGGCTTCAAGGTCGTGCACATGACGGCGGCNTTTCCGGTGACCAGCTTACCGAAATACGACAAGGCAATCGAAAAGAACGTCAAGGGACTAGGCACACCTGGTTCAACACGACCAACATCAAGTGTCGTGAAAACCATCACCCAGTAAGATCTGTCGGCAACTTTAAAACCGCGCAAATCCAACCGGATCAAGAAAGGCCGCTCGTGACAACCACGGGCGGCCTTTTCAGTTGAAGTAGTGTCTTTTCTCTGGATATGCAGATCTGCACTCTTAAAGAACAGTGATTACAGAAGTGCCTCTAGCGTCTTGTTGCCAACAACGCCGTCCGCTGACAGGCCGTTCTTTTTCTGGAAGGCCCGAACCGCTGCCTGCGTGCCACGACCAAAGTCTCCGTCGACCTCAAGATCTGCTCCGTAGTAGGTCTTAAGAGTGCACTGGAGAGTCTTTACTTGGTCGTTGTTGTCTCCACGACGAAGGTTGCTTCTAATTGGTGGTCCATCGCAGACCTCAACTGGACCGCTACCAGGGCGGCACGGAATTGCGGTTCGTGTGCACTGCCAGCGATTACGGCCGGAAGCATTCTTGACCTTCTCGCAGTTGATGTTCTGATCCTTGGAACGGCGCCAAGCCTGCCATCCGTCACCGTGTTCGGCTTTCACCTTTTTGCGCCAAGCAGCCCATGATCCAGGATAGGCGCCCAAGCTTTTGGAAACATAAAGCTTGCTCGCTGCTGTGACTGATGCTGATCTGCACTGTTCTGCAAATGCAGCCCCGGCTGAAAAAATAATCAGCGCTGCAAAGCCGCTGAGTAACTTGAATATCTTATTCGTCACGATTGAACTCCTCCCCGTGGCGGGTTTGTTAGAACCACCGCGCAAACTGATTAACCAATGCTGGCGGTGTAGCGAAATGGATCGCTTTCGCGATGCGCAGGCGTCAAGCGAATGCTCTGCCCGCTCGAATAGTTTGTTGCAGTTATTTCAGGGCACAAGTTTAGCGGATCAGCGAATAATTTGAGGCTGTCTGGTGAACCGTCGTTCAGTTTAATCTCTGGATTCTAACAAGTGCGATGCCCGGCTTCCAAAACGGTTTCGACGGGTTCGGAAAATATCAGCTGGCTGGAGTTTAGGGCTTATACTGTTGCGCAAAGGGTTCAGACGGAACCATTCTCAGGGCATTTAGGATCACAAACATGCTTCGTACCTTGATCAATAATGTCCAATATTCAATAATTTAGACTATCAGATTGGCAGGTTTGAAAACCATTTCTGCCATGGCATGTTCTTTGCGGTTTGCTTTGCTGAAGTTCAAAATAGAGCAACAGGTCGACGAGGATCAGTAGTGGGTACCGACATCTGTAGGAATGATGTGCGTGCAAGCGTTGATCGATATACCGTCAATATTGCCAATCAGAAGCATGCAATCGAGGCTATCGTAGCTGCCGCCTCTCGCGCGGAAAGCTTTGAAGTCTTTACCCTCAATTTGGACCATCTTGTAAAACTGAGGTCTAACCCAGCCTTCAGAGAAGCTTATGCAGGGGCGCGCTTCGTAACTGCGGACGGTCGTCCGGTGGCCGCCATCGCAGCGCGGGAAGATAAGCGCATCGAGCTCTGTACTGGTTCAGATATGTTTGTGCCGTTGGTTCAAGAGGCAGCCAAGAATGATTTGCCCATCTACCTGTTTGGTACACGGACGGATGTTCTGCAAACGGCGGAACGAAGTCTCTCGGAACTAACCAATGGACGCATCAAGGTCGTCGGTAGCTCAGCACCACCGATGGGGTTCGATCCCCAGGGTGCCGCCGCTGACGAGGCATTGGAGACAATCAGAGCGTCGGGTGCACGGCTCTGTTTTGTTGCTCTGGGTGCACCAAAACAAGAACTCTTTGCCGCAAGAGCAACCGAACTTGGCGTGCCTGCCGGATTTGTCTGCATCGGCGCATCGATTGACTTCATTGCTGGCCAACAGGTCAGGGCACCAGTGATCGTTAGACAGGCAGGGTTTGAGTGGGTCTGGAGACTTGGCTCGGATCCATGGCGCTTGGCAAACCGCTATACGAAGTGCGCTATTATGCGAGCCGAACTAGCGTTTCCAGAGCACCTCAGCGGTAGGTTGCTTCCCTATCGTGAAGCACAGCACAACTTCCAGAAAACGTGACGCCTACGCGACTCGACAAGCTCTTGGCATGAAATCATTCTACGCTCCTGCTGTTGTAGGATTGATCCAGTGCCGAAACAGAAAATGTTGGTTTTCTGCCTGCTGTCGAGCGCCATAGCCTTTGTCGGGCTCTCTGAACCCAGTTTCGCATGTGGTCCTTCAACCAAGTGCCAGCTCGATGATCGCCACTACTACGTGCGCATGCCAGCCGGGCACGATGGCAAAACCAAAATTGGTGCCATCGTATACGCACACGGCTACAGCGGTACTGCGAAGCAGGTCATGCGCAACAAGTGGTTTCGGCAGCTTGGAAATCGCTTACGCGTTGCTTTTATCGCACCAAAATCCTCTGGCGGGGATTGGTCACTCCCGCATTCGCCATCGCGCATGCGCGGTGCCGCCGCGGTGGACGAGCTCGCCTATTTTGACAAGGTATTAGCCGATGTAACCACGCGGTTTGCGATATATCCAAAGCGCATCATGATGACCGGGTTTTTAGCTGGTGGCATGATGGTCTGGAACTTAGTTTGCCACCGAAGTGAAAAGTTTGCCGGTTTTGCCCCGATCGCGGGCACATTCTGGCGGCCAGTACCGAACCGGTGCACAACACCGCCCGCAAGCGTCATTCATTTACATGGCGACAGGGATCAAGTTGTACCACTGAAGGGACGGCCGATCGGGCCGACACATCAAGGTAACGTCTTCAGAGCCATAAAGATGTACTCAGCTAACGGCGGGTTTGGGCGGCCCAAGAATGTCCAACGAGGCGATCTACGCTGTTAGGCTCGGCGCAACTCTGCCGGCAATCTCCTAGAGTTCTGCCTCTACAATGGCAGTCATACCTTTAATTCGGAATACATTCGCCAGGCATGGGAGCTCCTGCGAGCCAACGGCAAGCTCTGACTGCAGGCAAGCGTCGTAGCAAAGCGTTAACCATAAACGACCCGACCTGAACTTTTTGGGGCGCGAGTTGAACCATTTCCGATCCCCCAACGACCAATGCGTATAGAGCGCTGAAAATCCCAGCCTCAAGCCCCACCTGAACGGATTTGATAGTGAAATCCAGGCTTGTGACCCAGGTAACAGCGCGCAGCGGATCGACGCCATAGTGTGTTTCCAACACTTAAGGCAGAGACCACCTGAAACTGAACGCAACACCGTTACGCACTTGGGGAAGACCGATGACACTGCAATTTGAAGAAACAACACCAGGCGTCCACATGGCTATGTGGGAAAGCCCCAACTCAGGTAACGCACGCACCGTCGTGATCATCGAGAGCCTGGGTCAGTTCACACTCTACATCGATGGCGACGTCGCAGCCCGCGATCTGGATAGCTTCGACACAGCCGCGAGCCGGGCTCAGACGATGCTAACTTCTGGCGGTTCCCGCCGGATGGTTCAGATGGCAAGCGCGCTGGTTGTATTCGCTGCTGTCGGTGGCGCAGCCATCGGCGTCACGCATTTGTTGTCGGGCACATCTGGAATTGCAGCGGCCGTTGCTTCGAAGACTGAATCAATCGTCAAGGAAGTTAAGAGCGGTTCGACCAAGGTTGCCGAGGCGACGTTCACAACTTTCAAGCCGGTCAAGCCACGCAACAAGTCGATCGTTGTCTCAACGGTTGAGCCAACCAGCACAACTGCATCTGACCCGTCGCAGAGCGCTGTCGAGCCGGTCGTCATCAATAGTTCACTTCCTGCGACAACCGAACCAACTGCAGCGGAGATTGAAACGACACCTAAGTTGGCTGGCGCTCCTGAAAAGGAAGAGGCACCAGTTGCAGGTTCGTCCGAACCAGCAGGTCCGAGGATCTTCTCAGCAACCCGCCCTGTATTTGGTGGAACTAAGCAGAAGCAGGTTGAAGCAGACGTTCTGCAAGACAAACCAGTAGCGATCTCTAATGAACGTAATTCGGTTGCTGAAACTGAAGCACCTAAGCCGGTGGCGATTGAAACTGAAAACGAGCCATCGACAGTTGGCGGTTCAAACGATCTGCCAAAGGTGGCCGTTGAGCCAGAAGCTCTGCCATTGCCAGATCGCAATCCTGAGCTTCAGACTGCTGCTGCCAACCAAACTGAAGAGCGCTTCGTTCCGGTTCCAGTTGCGCCAGTGAAACAGGCCGCGCCCAATCCTTATGAGACGAATTCTCGCCCATCGGAGTCTGCTGATGCAACCTATCAGCAACTCATGCGCCGAGCAGCCGCTAAGCGTCATGCAAAGCTCGAAGAGCGTCGCCGTAAGTTGAAAGCCAAGAAGCATAAGTCGCGCAAGGTTGTGAAGAAGAAGCGCTACACAAAGAAGNACCGTCGCGTTGTTCGCCGCAGAGCTCGCCGAGTGATGCGNTGCATGGCAGGAACCTGCCGNTGGGTTCATCGCGGTGGCTACTATGNCCGCCGGTATCGATNAAGCCGCTACTAAGCAATTCGGCAAGGTCTACTTCCCCTAGACTAGCCCCGGAGCCCCAACCACCTGGTTGGGGCTTTCCGTTTGTAAAAACCTTAGATTGAGAGAAGGCTTGCGGAAGCAGGTTGGTAAACTTCACGTCAGTTTAATTGCTTAAATTCCGCGCTGGCAGCATTCTGGAGCCGGATGTCGAAAAGCTGGCTCACGTCCGGTGGTGCACACAATTCAATCTGCTCTACAAACGTGAAATGGGACAATATGGTGGACTTCTTATCTTTCAGCTCGACGGGCGCGGCCTCTACACTCAACGCTATCGGGAAGGCATTCGCGATTATCGAGTTTGATGCATCTGGGAAGATAAAATGGGCGAACNAAGTATTCTGTAAGGCGATGGGCTACAGCCCAAGTGAGATCAAAGGGCGTCATCACAGCATGTTCGTTAATCCTGGCTATGCCAAGAGTAAGGAATACGCGGCGTTTTGGGAGAAGCTGAGGAGCGGAAAGCANGAGAGCCATGAGTTCAAGAGATTTGCCAAAGGTGGCAAAGAGGTCTGGATCCAAGCTTCATACAATCCGATAATTTCAGCCANGGGACGCGTGTCGAGGATCGTTAAGATTGCGACCGACATCACTGCAGCCAAACAAAAATCCCTACTGGATGCTGGTAAGATTGCGGCGATTGACCGAGCTCAGGCCGTAATTGAATTCATGCCTGATGGGACGATCATCACGGCCAATAGCAACTTCTTATCAGCTGTCGGCTATAAGTTAGAGGAGATTGCTGGCAAGCATCACCGAATGTTCGTTGATCCTGCTTACGCCAAATCGAACGAGTACANGGAGTTCTGGCGGNGTCTGAGCAGTGGTGAATACGAAGCCGGAGAGTACGATCGCTATGGAAAGGGCGGCAAGAAGATTTGGATACAGGCTTCCTATAATCCAATTTTTGATCCTGCCGNAAAAGTCACCGGCGTTGTCAAGTTCGCAACCGATGTAACCGATCGTNTCGAGGCGGTCGAACGCTTGGCGTCAGGTCTTGGACGNCTCNCGGTTGGGGNTCTTAAGNAAGAGATTGCAACCCCATTCCCATCATCAATCGAGAAGTTGAGATTANACTTCAATAAGACCGTTGCATCACTGCATGATGTGCTGTCATCCATTGGTGATATTTCCAATACGATTGACAACGGCGCTCAAGAAATTGCGTCTGCTTCTGACGATCTGTTGAGCCGTACCGAGCAGAATGCTGCCAATCTTGAGGAAACGGCGGCCGCAATCCAGGAAATCACGACGACCGTCAATCGATCCGCGACGGGTGCTAAAGAGGCAAGTTCTGCGGTGTCGACCGCAAAGACCGATGCCGAACAAGGCGGTGCAGTCGTCGGTCAAGTGATCGAGGCGATGGGCAAGATTGAGAAGTCCTCGCAGGAGATCAATCAGATTATCAGCGTTATTGACGAAATTGCCTTCNAAACAAATCTTCTGGCGCTTAACGCTGGTGTCGAAGCAGCTCGGGCCGGAGAGGCGGGGCGCGGGTTTGCTGTCGTGGCTTCGGAGGTGCGCAGTCTCGCGCAGCGCTCGGCAGATGCAGCAAAGGAAATCAAAGATCTTATCTCTACATCCACATCTCAGGTGGGCGACGGTGTTAAACTCGTCGCAGAGACAGGCGAGGCACTCGAGAGAATTGTAAACAACATCGTTGAGATCAATTCCGTCGTTACAGACATCGCAGCGAGTGCTCAAGAACAGGCCGCGACCTTGCAACAGGTGAACGATGCTGCCGTTCGGATGGACCAGTCGACCCAGCAGAATGCGGCAATGTCTGAAGAAGCAACCGCAGCAAGCAGATCGCTGGCACAGAAAAGCCGGGAGCTGGCGGGTTTAATCAACAAGTTCGAACTTGGGTCAAACTCATTGAGATCAGAAATGCAGAGAGCNGCGCCTCAAGTTTACGGGAAACCAAATCGCGCTGCTTAATGGAGGGCTGGGCAGCACNGTATNNCGCTANCTGCTAGACAATGGCGGTGCTGGNTGAGCACCGCCGCAAAGCATCCTNGTGATTTCNATAAGATCAAAGACACGAATTCAAACAATGCCGATCTCAAGCGCCGGTTGTTCTTTCTCCAATCGCTCATAGGCGAACAAGTCGACATCAATTGTCTGATAGCCGCCTTGTAGCAGGAGCTCTGAAACCACTTTGCCTGTAGCCGGGGCATGCATAATGCCGTGTCCGGAAAAGCCGGTAGCAATCACGACGTTGCTACATCCGGAGTTCCATCGCCCAATAATGGGTGATCGGTCAAAACGATTTCTGGCGTAATGTCCCCGCCAAGTACGCTCTAGCTTGAGGGTCTGCATGGCAGGCACGCGTTTCGCCAATGCCGGCCAGACTGTTGCCTCGAACCATTCAGGCGAGAGCTNAAAGTTCCAGCCCGCTTGCTCCGACCAATTCGGAACACCGCCGACATAACCGTCGGCTTCCGGCCGGATTGCGAGGTCACTTTCGGATTTTAAGAACGGCAGTGGCTCGACGTCATCCTGGCATCGGAAAAAGTATGACTCGCGCGACATCGGCTCAACGGGGAGGTCAAGGCCTATCATCGCCCCAATTTCAGCAGACCATGCACCACAAGCCAGAACAAACGTGTCCGCTTCGATGATGTCACCTGAGGACAGCACGACACGCGTTGCGCNANCATTNTCGCTTTGCCAGTCAGCGATCTCGGCCTTGACGAAGTTGCATCCAGCTTCAGTGGCGGCCTTTCTAAACTCCATCAGCGCGGCGTATGGATCGATCCATGCATCATCTGGAGAATGAACAGCGACGGCGATGTCATNAACGTTCAGAGACGGAAATCTTGCCTTAAGTGCTNCCGCGTCTAACAGATCAGCTCGAACCCCTTCGGCCACTTGCGTTGCGTGATTGGCGATCATCTGTTTCTCATCGCCAGTGTCAGACAAGAAAAGATAGCCTTGGCGTTTGAAGCCAATGCTATTGACGTCNGAACCACTCGNAGACANCCGGCTCTCAAAGTTGGCATAATAGTCAAGGCCGTATTGAGCCATCGCAATNTTGGTTGGNAATGAAAACAGCTGGCGGATACCACCATTACCACGCGGTGTCGCCGCGAACTCGTAGGTTGGGTCTTTCTCNATGACAATGATGTTGCCAGCTTGGCCACTTTCGACCAGGTGCCAAGCAATGCTTGCCCCGATTATACCTCCGCCGAGGATGGCGATATCTGCCTTCAACGCTTGAAGCTCCGCTCTTGCATGTAGGCCCTAAGTCCGCGGGCTAGATCTCAAGGACTCGGACATTATTTGTCGTACCTGCGACACCAAACGGGACACCAGCAACAACAACCAAACGATCGCCCTTGCGTGCAAAACCTTGCTCCATCGCAAGTGATCCCGCTTTTTCTGCCATGTCCGTGTAGTTGTCGATCGTTTCGGACTGGATTGCAAATGCGCCCCAAGTCAGAACCATTTGGCGCATAACATGCTTGTGAGACGTGACAGCCAGAATTGGTACGTCGGGTCGCTTGCGCGCAATTCGGGCAGCAGTGGCGCCAGACGAGGTGAATGCCACGATGGCAGTAGCCTGGATCGTGTCGGCTATATCAGCAGCAGCGGCTGAAACAGCATGGTGCACCGTTGGTTCGACGACTGGTTCAAGCGCCGAAATGATTGACCGATAGTCCTTGTGCTCTTCCGTTCTGCGAATAATGCTGTCCATCACCTGAACAGCCTCAACAGGATATTGCCCTGCAGCAGACTCACCCGAGAGCATAACGGCATCNGTACCATCGTAGATTGCCGTCGCAATATCCGAGGCTTCAGCACGCGTCGGTGTCGGTGCCGACATCATCGATTCTAACATCTGCGTTGCAACAATGACGGGCTTGCCGGCCAGACGGCACGTGCGGATGAGCTCTTTCTGTCGGCCAGGGACTTCTTCAGGCGGGGTTTCTACGCCTAGATCGCCGCGTGCCACCATGATCGCATCACATAAGCTGACAATCCGGTCGATCGATTTGAGCGCCATCGGTTTTTCGATCTTGGCCATGATTCCGGCACGATCACCNATGATGTCGCGGGCTTCTAAGATATCGCCCGGCTGTTGCACGAATGACAGAGCAACCCAGTCAACGCCAAGCTCCAGGCCGAAACGGAGGTCGGCATGATCTTTCTCGGTCAGCGGGGAAAGAGGCAACAACGTATCGGGTAGATTGACGCCCTTNCGGTTGGTCAGCGTGCCACCATAAATGACCCGCGCATCAATGGCGTCTTTGTCAACGCCCGTGACTTCCACCCGGCGGCGACCATCGTCGAGAAGCAAATGGTGGCCGGGCGCGATGGCATCAAAAATAGGCTCGTGCGGTAGCGGTATCGCAGACGTCCCTCCACCAGTCTCGCCCAAAACAAAGCGCACAGTTTCNCCTGGTACCAACTCAACTTGATCANCGTCCAGCACGCCGACCCGGATCTTTGGGCCCTGCAGATCTTGAAGAACACTNATCGGGTGCTCCATCTTGGCTTCGAGATCACGGATGATGCGATAGCGCTCGGCATGATCATCTTGCGTGCCGTGACTAAAATTCAGGCGGAAAACGTCAACGCCTGCTCGAAACAGCGTCTCTATCTGTTCAGGTGTCGAGCTGGCCGGGCCAAGCGTGGCTACAATTTTTGCTCTTCGATCACGCTTCATGGTTGTGCACCTTTNTATTGGCGAACTCAGNNTCATCTGATNGGGAGTAGGCCCAGTGCNTATAACATGAGTATGTCGCGAACGACTAACGGTGAGCAAAACCAATCAAGGTGTTGCCGAGTAAAGAAAACTCGCTGTGTCTTTGCAATTACTAACTGACGTCCAATTAGTTCAATCGGAACTCGCCACTCACCAAGCGCAATTCAGCGGGACTTATCAGTCCTTTGTGTGCGATCGTTACGCGATGCANCTGTGCCTCAATGTTTTCCTGCCAGTAACTCAGGAACCGATTAATACGCGGAAAACTGGGATGGATATCATAACACTGCCAGACAAAGCTCTGCAGCAACGATGGGTGGTCTGGCATGCGGTAAAGTATTTCGGCNGTNGTCAGGCTGTGCCNGCGGAGTTGGGCGGCAAAATTGCGGTCGGTCATGCGCTCTCCNTTGCGAATCTAGTTGACACTCACAAAGAAAATGGTACTGCATGTCGCGCCGNAAACAAGGTNAAAATTNATACAAATCAATNTGTTAGCAGNCAGTCAGGAGTAGTGCTGCCAATCACCTGATGAGTGCCACATAATTTGCATCTACAATCGGTGATGTGACATCCGATTTTGGCTTCACGGGGAATCCGGCAATCACCATATCAGAGGTACGCCTGAAGCCGGTCGCCCCAAGCTGCCGGTACCTTGGGTGTGGCCAGGGTCGGGGAGCTTGGATCCACCGGCTCCGGAATGCTGCGCAGCGTGGCCAGTTTAATGTGCGACGTGGCTATCAGGGCTTCGGCCTAGGCTGTAGCCACACAACATGGAGAATGCAGATGCAGACTTCGATTTACCTCGCCAAACTGATCGGCCCGATTATAGCCGTAGCTGGTCTTGGCTTTTTGCTGAACCGCGAAGCCTTCGTGAGGTTTGTGGGTGAGTTCATCAACAACACCGGCTTCATCATGATGTCAGGCTTCCCGGCGCTGCTGGCCGGATTGGCAATCGTCAATGCCCACAACGTTTGGGTAGTTGATTGGCCGGTGGCTATCACTCTGCTCGGTTGGGCAGCTGNGATCNGCGGCATCATGCGGATCACAGTGCCAGGCGNTGTNGCCAGCGTCGCAACCACGATGCTTGGCGCGAAAACATTTATCTTGGTTGAGGCGATCATTCTGATCGGCCTCGGCGGCTGGCTCAGCTACGTCGNTTACATNGCGGCGAGCTAACTAACTCGCATTGGCCGCCACCCAAATGCGGGTGGNGGCTGAACTTGATCTTATGAATCTATGCGCCTTGCTGATCGGCATCTTTGATCATGCGTGNCACCTTTCCGAACAGGAACGCGACCACAAGACCAGTAAAGGCTGCCGCTGCCAGAACGATCCAAAGCATAGCATACGCCTGCGCCGTCCAGGCAAAGGTATCGAGCAGGCGTTTCCAGATCGAAATATTTCGAACGACCTTCCGCCTTGTTTCGACCAGCAGAACCTTGACCGTTACGAACTCGTTCTCGACATCNAAATCGCCGAGGCTAACGCCNAGCGNCTGTATGGCTTGCTCGAGCTTCAGAATTTGCTTTTCCAGTTCNACCATGGCAGCGATATCACCTTCCCGCTGCTTCAGTTCCGTTAAAGCTTTGCGGGAGGTTTCGAGCGACGCCCGCTTGGCCTGAAGATCGCGATACTCATTGGTCTTGTCTGACNTGTCGATTGTCAGCTGGTAAAGTTTTCCTANCTGCTGGACCTCNGCCACGAACGGATCGAACTTGTCCGGATTGACGCCGATGGCCAGCCGGAGAGACCGAGATCGCTTCAAACCTTGGCGCTGCTCAAACTGGATAAGCGCGGAGTTGTCCTTTATGAGTGATCGAAGCTTTTGCTCGTCGCTCTCGAACTCAAGTGTTCGGAGGCCGACGTTCGCGATCTTTTCGTATTTCTGATCGACGCTGCGAAATGCGCCGCCGACTTGGGCANGCTTAAATTTAACCTTGGTCGATGCGTAGTTTCGCAAGTCTTTGGCAAACTGTAGTCCCCCAGCAGAGAACGTTTGTAGGNTTCCCCCGCTATGAGGCGGCCGAATGGGTTGTTTCACATAGCTATAGGCAAAGCGGACAGCAAATAGTGCGAGAAAACCGAGCAAAAAGACGATAGCAGTGCGTTTCANAGTGCGGGCGATCATTCAGGGTGACTTCTGATTNTTGATACTGGCGCTACTCTCTTTCAGTTGAATAGGGCTGCCGTAAGACCTCTTAACTCTTGCAACTTGCGCCNAATTCTAGCATCTTACGCNAATTCCGAGGGGCGCCGGGGNACCGGCTGAGATCGTGTTGAGGCTTACACGAGCACCCTTTGAACCTGATCCGGGTCATGCCGGCGAAGGGACAGGATGCGTCTTTGCCCTTCCAGACATGACTGATCGAGAATTGCTTTGGTTGCGCGCCACCGGTAGGTGAGCAGCCGATAANGTATCGTTTGATGCTAACGAGGACCCTTGNGTGACTGTTGACGAGTTCAACAAATTCTGCGGCAACCTGGATCACACAAGCCATGTGATTCAATGGGGCGGTGCGCACGTCTGGAAGGTCGCCGGCAAGGTCTTTGCAATCGGGGGCTGGAACGACGATGACTATTTGTTTGTCACATTCAAGACCTCGGAGCTCAGTTACGAGTTGTTGAAAGAACAGGACGGTTTGCGACCAGCGCCCTACTTGGCATCACGCGGCATGAAGTGGNTACAGCGCACGAGCCCTGCCACACTAGATGACAGCGGACTGCAAGATTACATCCGAGAGAGTTACCGCATCGTCTCACTCGGNCTTTCCAAGAAGAAGCAACGCGAGCTTGGCCTCAACGAATTCAATGAAACCGCGAACGCCTAGATCCAGGCGAGGGAGAGAAGCACTATGAATAAAATGACCAGACCNGGGGAAATGCAGACACCCGAAGTCACAACCGGTCCAATTATCGGCAGCCACAAGGTTTATTCATCGCCGGAAGGCTACCCAGATGTCCGAGTCCCGTTCCGCGAAATTCCGCTGCACGAGTCATCTGGTGAGCCGCCATTTTGGGTTTACGACCCTTCTGGCCCTTACACAGAGACTGACGCCAANATNGACGTCGAAGCCGGCCTGCCGCGACTGCGCGAAGCTTGGATCAAAGAGCGTGGCAACGTCGAAGCCTATGATGGTCGTGATATCAAGCCGGAAGACAACGGCAATGTCGCAGGCAAGCACTTGGCTCGCGAATTCCAAAACAAGCCGCAGCCGATGCGTGCATTGTCAACCGACAAGCCCATCACACAATTAGAGTACGCCAGGGCCGGCATCATCACGAAGGAAATGGTGTACATCGCGCATCGCGAGAACATCGGTCGCAAAGAGGCGCTGGCCCGCGCAAAGGCCGCGATGAACGATGGCGAAAGTTTCGGTGCGGAGCTGCCAGAGTTTGTCACGCCAGAATTCGTCCGTGATGAAGTCGCCAAAGGCCGTGCTGTCATCCCGGCCAACATCAACCACACAGAACTCGAGCCTCAGATCATCGGCCGTAACTTCCTGGTCAAGATCAACGCTAACATCGGCAATTCGGCCGTTTCGTCTTCGGTTGAGGAAGAAGTCGATAAGATGGTGTGGGCGATCCGTTGGGGTGCCGACACGGTTATGGATCTGTCAACCGGCCGCAACATTCACAACACGCGTGAGTGGATCCTGCGCAACTCACCAGTGCCGATCGGAACCGTTCCGATTTATCAGGCCCTGGAGAAGGTCGATGGTGATCCGGACAAACTAGATTGGGAAGTCTACAAGGATACATTGATCGAGCAGTGCGAACAGGGCGTTGACTATTTCACGATCCACGCCGGCGTACGCTTGGCCTATGTTCCACTCTCGGCCCACCGTGTGACGGGGATCGTCTCGCGCGGTGGTTCGATCATGGCAAAGTGGTGCCTGAGCCGGCACAAGGAGAGCTTCCTGTACGAGCGCTTCGATGAGATCTGCGATATCATGCGCCAGTATGACGTGACCTTCTCGCTCGGTGATGGTCTGCGCCCAGGATCGATTGCAGATGCCAATGACCGTGCGCAGTTTGCAGAACTGGAAACACTCGGCGAGTTGACCAAGGTTGCATGGGATAAGGGCTGCCAGGTTATGATCGAGGGCCCGGGTCACGTGCCGATGCACAAGATCAAGGTCAACATGGACAAGCAGCTGAAGGAGTGCGGCGAGGCACCTTTCTACACGCTCGGTCCTTTGACGACTGACATTGCCCCAGGCTACGACCACATCACCTCAGGCATCGGTGCCGCAATGATTGGTTGGTTCGGAACAGCGATGTTGTGCTACGTCACGCCGAAGGAGCACCTCGGACTGCCTAATCGTGATGATGTGAAGTACGGCGTCATTACCTATAAGATCGCGGCTCATGCTGCAGACCTTGCCAAGGGCCATCCTGGCGCACAGCTCCGAGATGATGCACTTTCCCGGGCGCGTTTCGAGTTCCGTTGGGAGGATCAATTCAATCTTGGTCTTGATCCTGATACAGCNCGATCGATGCATGATGAGACCTTGCCGANGGAAGCTCACAAGGTTGCGCACTTCTGCTCAATGTGCGGACCAAAGTTCTGCTCGATGAAGATCACACAGGACGTCCGCGATTATGCGGCAACGTTAAATGATCCGCAGTATCAGGCAGCAGAAGAAGGCATGGCCGAAATGAGCCGCAAATTCAACGAAATGGGCGGTCAGGTCTACCTCGATGCGGATAAGGTAAAAGAGTCGAATAAAGACTTGGGGTAATGTGACTTGCGCGGGAGCATCTATNCTTNGCTCCCGCGTGGTTCGCTTCGAACTGACAATCTATGTAGCGCGGTCAAGTCGCGCGGGCCTTGAGTTCCCTGCACACCGGTNTGCGCTGCCTCAGCCGCTTTCCATCCTGATGGATCAACCCTAACTACCGCTACCCAGTGCCTTTAGGTTCTCGCNCGGCTGCACGAGCGCTGGGTTCAGTTCCAATGCCTTCCGATAATCGGCTATCGCCCGCGAACGATCGCCGAGCTGATGGTAGGCGTAGCCTCTATTGTTGTACGCGTCGGCATTCTTGGGCAAGAGCTGTACGACGCGATTGTAATCCTCAACGGCCTTGCGAAACAGGCGCAGATTCTCATATGCAGCACCACGATCATTCAAAGCGTTTGGATAGTCGGGTGCCAGCTCGATAGCGCGCGAAAAATCAGCAATGGCCTTCTGTGTCTCACCCTTGAAGAAGTACGCATTTCCTCGGTTCCGATAAGCTTTAGGGTATTTCGGTGAAATCGAGATAGCTTTGCTNTGATCGGCAATCGCCTTATCTGCTTCGCCGACTNTCCGATAAGTGACGCCCCGTCTGTCCCAGGCTTTATAGTGATCTGGCCGGAGTTCCAGTAGCCGGCCCAGATCATCAAGTGCTGCGGCGTAAGTTTTTGCGCGATAATGGGCCAGAGCTCGGCGATAGAGTGCCTGCNCCAAATTCGGACNGCTNTCGCCGGCCTGGACAATAATCGACGTACANGCGTCTATGCGCTCTTGAACCCTCNCAGCCTTTTTGCACTTTNGCANCAGATCGGCATATGCCGGGCTACCAAAGCCGACAAGTACCAGGACGGNAATGGCCCACCGAAACATGCTGACCCTCAAAAATANCTGTATTCAATGGGTTAGTATGATCGANAACCAATCACCTGACAAACTGGATGTCATGAGCAGTATGTCAAAATCCAGCATTATCATTCACTGACTAGTGAATANCGTTCACCACCGCTCCACAAGTGNAGCAGCTCGGGATCGCTTTCTGAGGGTTGAGCGAGCTCGACNAGATCGTAGTAAACCGCGCGGGAGACCAAAGCATCCAGACGCCCTCGCACGCGNATATAGGGCTTCAGCCCTCCACTACCGGGCTCNTCGACGAACCAGATGGGGTGGTCGGGTCCACAGCAGATAATATCGTCAACGTTGGTTCTGAACGTCAGTTTCTGCTCTCGTCCAGTGCCATCAACCTGCATTTCAACGGCCAGAAACGGGGCATCTTCNACAGCAACATCGAACATTTCGACCGGTGTCACGAGATAGTGACGACCATCAGNATCCCGCCGCAACACGCTTGCAAACAATTTGACCAATGCAGCCCGTTGAATCGGGCTGTNTTGATNGTGCCATGTCCCATCACCCCGAATAGCGAGCCCGATGTTACCACAGTACGGGGGATTCCACTGTTCTACGGGCGGACGTCGACCTNCACTTTGTGCAGAAATGAGCTCTGATAGGCCTTGGATACGATTGCTATCTGCGGCTCGGCCTTCCATACTCGNCCTCCACGTTTCTCTAAATCCAATCGATCGGTGACACNACGGCACCGCTGCATCTTGTGCTCACTCCATATTGTGACCACTTNCGAGACAAAACANTCTAGGTAACGTCTNAAAAACCCAATNAGACCAGGGCCAGAAGAGCGTCAATGAACACAGTGAATTCTCCAGACGACGAAATTATCGGCAAAATTGAAGCCGCCGGCGATCATATGAAGCGTGTGCACGCCGAAGTCGGAGGCGTGATATTTGGCCAGGAAAAGGTCATCGAGCAGACGCTGACAACAATCCTGGTTGGCGGCCATGCACTTTTGATTGGTGTGCCCGGCCTCGCCAAAACGCTTCTGGTCGAAACACTGGGCCGCGTTTTAGGGCTCGATGCCAAACGTATTCAGTTCACACCGGACCTGATGCCGTCCGACATTATCGGTTCCGAAGTGCTGGAAGAAGTTGAGGGTGGCTCGCAACGCCAATTCCGCTTCATCCGCGGTCCGATTTTCACCCAGCTGCTAATGGCCGATGAAATCAACCGTGCCAGTCCGAAAACACAGTCTGCGCTCTTGCAGGCGATGCAGGAACACCACGTCACGGTCGCAGGCACGCGGCATGATGTGCCTGAGCCGTTTCACGTGCTCGCAACACAAAACCCTCTGGAGCAGGAAGGTACATATCCGCTGCCCGAAGCGCAGCTAGACCGATTTCTTTTGCAAATTGACGTGGGATATCCGGGCCTCGAAGCCGAGCGCCAGATGCTCTTCGAGACGACAGGCAACAAAAAGGTTCAGCTCGAATCTGTTCTCAACGGCCCGAAGCTGATTGAGATGCAGCAGCTTGTACGCGTGATGCCGGTTCCGGACAAAGTCGTCGAGGCAATCCTTTCCCTAGTGAGAGCTGCTCGCCCAGGGCCTGATGCATCGGAGGAAGCAAACCGTTTGATCGCCTGGGGCCCCGGTCCACGTGCCAGTCAGGCTCTCATGTTGACGGTACGAGCAAAGGCTTTGATGGATGGCCGTCTAGCGCCGTCTATTGATGATGTTATGGATCTTGCCGAACCAGTATTGAAGCACCGCATGGCATTGACGTTTGCGGCTCGCACCGAAGGCGAGACTGTCAGCAATGTCGTGAAGCGGTTGGCGGCAACACTGGAGTAGTGAACATTGGCAATCCTTGGTCGTGATGCGCGTCAGACAGCTTCGCAGCAGCGCCAGAACTCCCTTGTTGCGAATGAGGTAGAAGCCAAATCGTTGGCTGAGCGCCTGCCCGAATTGCTCATTGAAGCCGTCCGCATTTCATCAACAATTGCCTTTGGAATTCATGGTCGCCGGCGACCTGGTCCTGGTGAAACCTTCTGGCAGTTTCGCCAGTATGAGAATACTGACGCGACGACATTGATCGACTGGAGGCGTTCAGCAAGCTCTGATCATCTCTATGTTCGCGAGCGCGAATGGGAGGCGGCTCATACATTTTGGCTGTGGGCTGATCTCTCAAGTTCGATGGAGTTTCGGAGCCATCTCAGTCATCAGGCAAAAATCGACCGCGCGGTTGTATTGCTGCTTGCCATTGCTGACCTACTTGTGCGTAGCGGTGAGCGCGTGGCCATGCTCGGACTGACACGACCAACCGCGAGCCGTCACGCTGCGTCAAGACTTGCCGAGACGATTGCAGAAAACCTGCAGTCCTCGACATTGTCCTCGGGTTTGCCGCCAGCCGAGCAGTTGCCACGCCATACCGGCCTCGTCCTAATTGGGGATTTTCTAGCGCCGTCGGAAGCCGTCATCGATCGATTTACAAGCTTGGCGGGTGGCGGCGTCAGTGCCCACGCGATCCAGGTTCTCGATCCAGCCGAGGAGACGTTGCCGTACGAAGGTCGTGCCGAGTTTCTGGGGCCGGATGGGCAGCAGCGTTGGATCGCAGATCGGGTCGAAGTGATCCGCGATGATTACGCCAAACGATTAGCAGCTCATAAGGAATCCATTGCCGGGCACGCCTCTCGACTTGGCTGGTCACACGCCGTGCATCACACAGATCGATCAGCAGCTGAGCCACTGCTCCAGCTTATCATGCGGCTACAGGAGCCAGTGAAGTCGGCTATGGGTCAAAGCGCGGGGGCTTACTGATGACGATAGGCGCTCTGTCATTCTTCAGCCCCTGGCTGCTCACCGGGCTAGTGGCTCTGCCGATAATTTATTGGCTCTTGCGCACGGTTCCACCGCGACCACAGCAGATAACATTTCCGCCGACGCGTATTTTGGTTGGTCTCGAAAACCGCGAAAAGACACCGGATAAGACACCGTGGTGGCTGATGCTGATCAGATTGCTCGCTGCCGCGCTCATAATCTTTGCTTTGGCGGAGCCGATACTCAATCCAAATCGAACAGCAAACTTTTCCGGCAGCGGACCTGTTGTTGTCGTTGTAGACAATGGCTGGAGCTCAGGTGCGAGCTGGGCTGAGCGCATTCGCATGGCTGAGCGTGTCATCGATCAGGCGGAGCGACAGAACAGGTCAGTCGTCGTCCTGGCAACTGCGGAAAACGAACGTGGACCTCTGTCAATTGAAGCGCCCAACGATGCGAGAACAAGAGCGGCCGGTCTGTTGCCAAGGCCTTATGCTCCTGACCGCGAAGCGGCCCTGACCAGTCTCAAAGGTCTGTTGGCCAACAGTGGTGGTGCAAGTGTTGTCTGGCTGTCCGATGGCGTGGACCATGGTAAGGCAGAAGCCTTCGCCACAGGCCTCGCGGAGTTGCCTGCAGCGCAATTCATGGTTGTTGAAGTTGGGCAAGGCGCATCACCGTTAGGTTTGGCAGCGCGCATCGGCGAAGGGGGACGCCTCCGCATTAATTTGGTTCGCCCATTTGGCGCAGCCCGCCAGGGGAACATCCTGGCGCTGTCCTCGCGCGGTGAGGCGTTGAGCGAGGCGCAATTCCAGTTGGCGCCAGGTGAGACACGGAAGCTGTTGGATATTGAGCTGCCACTTGAGCTGCGCAATCAGGTCAGCCGCGTTGCTGTTGTAAGCGAAAGATCCGCCGGAGCAGTCCATCTGTTAGATGCGGGTGCGAAGTGGTCCCGCGTCGCGATATTCTCAGGCACGGAGCGGGACCGCGACCAACCCCTGCTTGGCCCGCTATACTACGTGCGTAAAGCAATGGCGCCTTTCTCCGAAGTTGTGGAGCACCAAACGTCAAATCTGGCGGATGGCGTAGAGCGGATGTTGAAGCGCCGCCCATCCATGATGATACTGACCGACGTCGGAAGCATTCCGGAAGGTACGGCTGAGAATTTGCGCAAGTGGGTCCAGGCCGGTGGCGTATTGGTTCGCTTCGCTGGTCCGCGATTGGAGAAAGGCGGAGACGACCTTCTTCCGGTAGAGCTGCGTGCTGGTGGTCGGACGCTGGGTGGTGCGTTGTCATGGTCAACGCCTCAACCACTGGCACCATTTTCTGATGATAGTTTGTTCGCTGGACTGGCTTCGAGCAAAGAGGTCGTTGTTCGGCGTCAGGTCCTGGCGGACCCAGCCAAGCTCGGCCAGGAGATTGCCGTTTGGGCACGGTTGAAGGATGGGACACCGCTTGTAACCGCTGCATCGCGCGACGACGGTCATGTCGTATTGTTCCATGTGACGGCCAACTCGGCCTGGTCCGATCTTCCACTGTCGGGGTTGTTTGTTGAGATGCTGCGCCGCGTTTCAACGCTTGGCGCTCTTTCGAGAGGGAGCGCTGGAGAGAAGACGGCGACAACCGGCAATCCATCTGTTGCACCATCACAGGCAGTCCTCGCCCCCGTTCAGGTGCTGGATGGGTTCGGACAACTGATCCCTCCACCGCCGACCGCATCGCCAATTGCCCGAAAAGATTTTTCCAAGATGACAGCCAGAGTTGAACATCCGCCAGGCTTTTACGGGCCAGCCGGTCGACCGCAAGCACTGAACATTCTTGGACCAGAAACAGAGCTGAAACCTTTGCCGTCATTGCCCGCAAGTTTTTCCCGCCTGGCCTATGAAGACGAAGCCTTAACTGATCTAAAGCCTTGGTTATTTGCGGCGGCGCTCGCCTTGCTACTGATCGATGTGATTGCCGTTTTGTTGTTGCAGTCTGGTGGTGTGCGCCGCGCAGCCCGTGGAACAGCAGCTGCCTTGCCTTTCGCTGTAATTCTGTCAGCTGGACTGCTTTTGATGACAGAACCGTTAGTAGCACAGCAGAACTCTTCGCAGTCCAAGGCGGCAACGTCGAATATCGATCCGGAACGCGCGCGCCTTGCAACGAGTAGAGTGACATTTGGCTACGTGCTAACCGGAGATGCCGGCATCGATGGGACATCGCAAGCAGGTCTCTCTGGATTGGGCCGTGTTCTCAATGCAAGGACTGCTGTTGAGCCTCGCGAACCTATCGGCGTTTCAATCGACAAGGACGAGATCGCGTTCTTTCCAATGCTGTACTGGCCGGTTCTTGCCTCGCAGAAAGAACTAGGTGCCAAAGTGGTCGCCAAAGTCGATGCCTACATTAAGCATGGCGGCATGATTATCTTTGATACGCGGGACTATGGCCAAGGCATGCCGATCGGCTTCATCCAACAAGGATCCTTGACCGGCAAGACACCGCTACAGCGCCTGTTAGGCAAGCTGGATCTGCCACGCATCGAACCGGTGCCGCAGGGCCATGTCCTCGGGAAATCTTTTTATCTACTCGACGAGTTTCCCGGCCGATGGTCAGGAGGACAGCTTTGGGTGGAAGCCGGTGGTGGCTACACGATCACGGAGAATAAGCGCGCCCGTCAGGCCGACGGGGTCAGCTCGGTTCTGATAACGGCAAACGATTTTGTGTCAGCCTGGGCACTTGATGAGCGTAATCTTCCGTTGTTTCCAGTTGTGCCTGGGGGCGAACGTCAGCGAGAGTTCGCCTTCCGCACCGGTGTGAACATTGTGATGTATGCCCTAACTGGGAACTACAAAGCCGATCAGGTGCATATTCCTGCACTTCTGGAACGTTTGGGTCAGTAAGGGAAGAGTTCGGCAAACATGACCAATCTTTCTCTCGACTTCGCTCCAATCCTGCCGTTGCCGCTGCTGATTGCTGCAGCTGCAGCAATCGTCGTGCTCCTCATAATTATGGGGATCAGGCGCACTCGGGGAACCGCGTTTCGGGCGCTGGCGTTGCTGGCAGTTCTGGCGGCTCTCGCGAATCCGGCACTGCGCGAAGAGCAGCGTGAAAGCCTGGGCAACATTGCAATTGTAGTGATGGATGAGAGCACCAGTCAGACGCTGGCGGAACGTCCTGAACAGGCTAAGGCCATTCGTGCAGATCTTGAGACAAAGCTTGGGCGGATACCAAACCTCGATGTGAAGTGGGTCACGTCCTCCCGACCGCGTGAGAACGAGAAGGCCGGCACAACAATCTTCAAAGATCTGAACAACGCCTTGGCCGATATTCCTCCTGATCGGCTTGCCGGTGTGATTATTGTCAGCGACGGACAGATCCACGATGTGCCAAAGAAAGTTGGTCAACTTGGATTTCAAGCTCCCGTGCACACACTGTTGACGGGACGCAAAGGCGAATTCGATCGCCGCAT
This sequence comes from Filomicrobium sp., assembly GCA_002689605.1. Taxonomy (GTDB): domain Bacteria; phylum Pseudomonadota; class Alphaproteobacteria; order Rhizobiales; family Hyphomicrobiaceae; genus Tectiglobus. The sequence continues at coordinate 3,555 of NZGY01000061.1, read as the reverse complement.
TGAGATTGTGAAAGCACCGCGTTACGGTCTTGTCGGTCAGTCTCGCGATGTTGAGATTATTCTGCGCGAAACCGGCAAGGTTCCCGCCGGGACACCCAGAGCAGTGAGCCTCAATATCCGCCGGGAGGGTGTGCCTGATGAGCAGGTGCCGGCAATCATCGGCGAACGCCTCATCATTTCGATGAAGTTCCCGCATGCCGGTTCAAATATTCTGGAGATTGAACTCCCGCAGACGGAAAACGAACTGACCACCGCCAACAATCGGGTCGTCGTGATTGCTGAAGGTGTTCGGGAAAATCTTCGTGTGCTTCTGGTCTCTGGTAAGCCACATGCTGGCGAGCGCACCTGGCGGAATCTTCTGAAGTCAGACGCTGCCGTAGATTTGGTGCACTTTACAATTCTGCGTCCACCGCAAAAGCAGGATGGAACGCCGATAAATGAACTGTCACTGATCGCATTCCCGACGCGTGAGTTGTTTTCGCAGAAGATCGAAGATTTCGACCTCATTATTTTCGACCGCTATCAGTACCGACGCATCCTTCGCCAACACTACTTCGATAATATTGCACGCTACGTTCGCGACCACGGTGGCGCGCTGCTGATTGCCGCCGGTGATGACTACGCTGGTCGATCAAGCATCGTGAATACGCCGCTTTATCCAGTGCTACCAGCAATCCCAACCGGCACTGTGATTGAGCAGCCATTTAAAGCGAAGCTGACCGACTTAGGGACACGTCACCCTGTCACCGAGGACCTTCCTGGTTCAGACAAAAAAGATCCGACCTGGGGCAGGTGGTTCCGGCAGGTTGACGTCATGCAGGAGCGCGGCCAGACATTGATGAATGGCGTGCAGGAAAAGCCTCTATTAATTCTGGAGCGCCGTGGGGAAGGACGTGTTGCACTCCTGACCTCTGATCAGGCCTGGCTTTGGGCACGCAGATATGATGGTGGCGGTCCGCATTCCCAGTTGCTGCGACGCCTTTCTCACTGGTTGATGAAAGAGCCCGATCTTGAAGAAGAGCGGTTGAAGGCAACGGCAAGCGGCCTCAAACTGACGATTGAACGGCGAACACTGGAGGACCAGGTCCCTGATGTAGAGATTTCCGCACCAGGTGGTAAGACCGAACGGGCTGTGCTGACAAAGGTCAGGGACGGCTTGTGGCGTGCAACGATTTCAGCAAGTCAGGCTGGCGTTTACAAATTCGAGACCAATTCGAGCATTGGTAAGTTGACGGCGATCGCCCATGCGGGGATCGCTGATCCGCGTGAGATGTCCGAGGTGCACGCGACAGATGAGAAAATCACGCCGCTAGTCGAGCAGACGGGTGGAGGCATGTTTTGGACCCATGCATCATCAATTATCCCGGGTTCCAGTGCCGGGAGCGTCGAAATTCCTCGGATTACGATGCTGACCGCAGCGCGGGTATTCTCAGGCTCGACCTGGATGGGGCTCAAGGATCGTAATGCCTACGTCACCCGAGGTATCAAGCTAACCCCCGTATTCTCCGGGATCGCCGCACTACTGGCTTTGCTGTTCCTTGTGACGCTTGCGTGGTGGCGAGAGGGCCGTTGATTGGACAAGGCAGCCGCCCGGGCTGAGCGCTCGGTTCATCCGGATCTGCCATTTTATTAGTCAAGTTGATGGCAGACTAATTGATTCTATAGGGAAACTCGCATCAAGCACCTCGAAGCTCTTGATCGACTCGCATAACCTCGCCGCCCGAAGTCATGCGTATTCGATGGAACCTGAGCTGAACACGGTGCTCGACTATGAACCTGCTCTTTAAGATCATTTACGCAACGCATGCGAATGGTACGCATCACAAGTTGGCGCTGGATGCTTTGCGTCACCTGCAGTGCGAGCGGGCAGATCAGTGGCGCGCCGTTTTCCTGAAGCACGCAGAGCAATATCTCATAGGTTCAAAGTTGCCGGACAAAGAGTTCAAAGACTTCAAGAACCACGTACTGCACGTTCGCGATGACTATTGGGGCGGGGCACCAGAGAAAGCCGAAAGCTGGTACAACTTGTGCGTACGAGCGCTGAGAGAGCAGAAGTTTGAAGAGGCTGTCTGGTCAGCTGGTATTCTCAGTCACTAATATACTGACCCGATACACCCGTTCCATACGGCCCAGTCTGAGGCTGAAAGCAACATCCACCGCGCCGTCGAGTGGAGTATTTCCAAAAGCTACGCGGATCTGCGTAAGCGTGGGCTTCGTCAACCGATCAGAACCATCGATATTGGTTACCGCGGCCCCTGGATCAAAGACATGGTGATCGCCGGTGCAGAGCACTCTAACGCTGACTATGAAACACTGATCGCCCACTACAATATTGACCTAGGCGTCGTGGATCCGCCTGCAGGACTCGATGAAGTCGCGAAAGACCTTGTCGGCCGCTTGTTTATGCCTCTTTTGGCTTTGCCGCGATTTTGGATCGCGCAATTTCCGAGGCTGATGTGGCACCACCAGAAGTGACACTCACTGCTGAAACTGTTCTTGCTGGTCTCAAGATCCCAGTGAAATGGGTCACGCGAAAGATGGCCGATGCAGAAGACGCGCGCGCAGTTCAACGCATGTACGATGAACTGCAACAAACCGGTACTGTCGATAAAACACCTTCCGAAGACGATCGTACAATTCGTGACTTGCACGCCAAGGAGGTTCTGTCTAGCCGGCGCAATGCTCTCCGGCAGGGTCGGAGCAAGCGAAGAGATTCATCACCACTACCGCAGGGCGATATGCCGAGAGTCGCTGTTCAGACGGCAAGCAAGGCTGCCCCACAGCGCCAAGTAGAACGGAGCCCATTGTCAACAGTGCCACAGATAAAGCCAGAACCCGCAACGGCAGTTGCGAGGGCCCAGTCTGCAGCCGCCCCCCAAGTTGCCCCAGCTGGGCCACTCACTCGTTTAGATTCGGTTCCTGCTGCGCACGCGCCTGCGCCAGAAGCGGTGCCGATGCATGAGGCAGATCCTGATAGCAGTAAATACTACCTGACTATTGAAGATGACATCGAGGCAGCGCCATCGATCGGCCCCAAAACGGCTGCTCGCTTGGAGGCTATCGGTCTAATTTCCGTCAGAGACTTGATCGAGGCTGACCCGGAAGCTGTCGCAGAGCTTGTCGGCGTCAGGCATATAACAAAACAAGTTGTGACCGATTTGCAGGAACAGTCCAAACTTGTCATGTCAGTATCGCGCCTGCGTGGAACGCACGCGCAACTTCTTGTGGGTGCAGGTTTCAGAACAGCGGAAGACGTGGCTGACGCTGATCCTGCAGATCTTACCAGTTCAATTCTGCGGTTTGCCCAAACGCGCGAAGGTCAACGCATTCTCCGCGATGGCAAGTCACCTCAGATTGAGAAGGTTAGTGGATGGGTCCGAGCTGCAGCGGATAATAAGATTGCAGCATAAATCGACCGAATTAGTTTGCAGCGGCGGCTCTGTTCTGCCTAAATGTTGTGAGACCTTGCTGACTGACGGTTCGTCATTAGCGAGGATACCATGAAGGCTCAGGATTTTCAGGCAACTGTCGAGCGGTTGGGCGATCTCAGCCGAG
>NZGY01000060.1 GCA_002689605.1 Filomicrobium sp. | reverse complement strand
TTCGATCTTGATGCCATGGGTCCAGCCTGTTCCTATCCGAGCAGGCATCATGGCTGGAATGCTCACGTCGTGTAAGGCGGGTCAGACCGGACGCTTACAAATCCTGATCTGGATTCGATAGTAAAATCGCTACCTGAAGAGGGAAGATGTGCTCCCCGTACAGGTCCTGATGCAAGCAATTGTAATCGCCGTTCTGGTATTTCAGCAGAAGCGGTGTCGGACGGTTTTGATCGGCGCTATGGCAGCGTGAGATGTATTCATCCAATTTTGGCGGAAATGGCTGTTCATAGCCGAGACTTTCTCGCCAATCATTGGTGATTCTGGCCAACGTTGGGTAGAGTTCTGTCCTAAGGTTCTGCACGAGTTCTGGTAGTGGGTATGTCCAGTACTTATATTCGCGGCGTCCAAAGCCATGACGGGCCATCCGAATGTGACTGCGAAACTGCTCGTCTTTCTCATAAAGGTCTGCTGTCGATGTACATTCTTCTGGAGCAAGAACTGCACTTGTGCGCGCTGCACCGAATTGATTAAGCTCTGCGTGGACTGTATCCCAGTTAATCTTCGAAATGCGGTCAGTAATTGTACCTTGCATGCTCATTTGATGGCCCAATGGTGCTACCTTTTTGAGGTGCAAAATGGTTTCCAAAGAACGATGGAGCCACCCGTTTCTTGTTTATGTGGGATGGGTTGTTACTGGCCAATGGCAACCCGCGCGATCATATAGATCCCAGTCAATAGGATGACGACCAATACGACGCGCGTAAACTGCCCCTCGGTAAGATGTCTGCGTAGCCGTTGCCCTATCAGCATACCAAGAACACACGGCACGACAGCACCTAGCGTCATTATCATGAGCTCGGGTGTCAGAAGCGCCCTATGTAGCATCGCGCCGGACAGCATGAGCGATACAGCTACGAATGCAATGCCCAAAGCCTGCACACATACATCGCGGGGCATGCCGAGCGATTGAATATATAGTGTTCCAGGAACCATGTAACTGCCGGTCATTCCAAAGATGATACCCGCTGGTAAGCCGAGTGTCGGAGATAACCACGACTCGTGTGATCCTGGCGAAGGCAGGCGCGCACGGATGAGCGCGGTCACCGAGTAAACAATCAGTAGTGCGCCAAGAAACAATAGAAGGTAGCGACTATCGGTTGCCGCGAGAATGCCACTTCCAAACCAGATACCAATTAGGGATGTAAGAAGTAGTGGCCAGATGCGCCTCAAAATCGCGAAGAAATTGCCGCCAACCAGGGCCTGCCAAACATTGGTTAGTACACTGGGGCCAAGTGCGAGAGCAACAGCTGGTTGCATCCCAATAATCGGGGCAGTGAATGCGACGCCGATAATCGGAATGCCCAAACCTGTAATGCCTTTGACGATCCCGGCGAACAGGTAGGTTGTCGTCACGAGAGCGACAGTTTCAACATTGATCGGCATCGGAGCTTGGGCAACCAGTCTGAGAATTGAGCGGAAGATATCGCCAGTCAATCAGATCGCGACTAATCCGTCACTTGCGCCATCGCGCCGCGAGCGTCATGTTCGCTCGCGAGAATATACTGGCAAACCAAGGATATGATCATGGCCATCCAGCTTTACGATCTGACCGATGCGAGCCGACAGGTTTTCTTCAGTCCTTTCTGCTGGCGGACCCGAACGGCGCTTGAGCATAAAGGGTTAGAGTTTGAGAGTATCCCCTGGCACTTTACAGACAAGGAAATGGCTGAGAAGACTGGACATGCGCGAGTTCCGGTGATTTCGGCAGGCGGTGGTTGGAAGAATGAGAGCTCGGCGATAGCAGAATACCTCGATCAAGCTTATCCCGATAAACCTGCTTTGATGAAGGACGATGCAGCGAAGGCGACTGCCCAATTCGTTGAGGCATGGTGCATTAGCAGTGTATTCGGGCCGTTACGGCCTCTGGCCGTTATGAGTGTGTTCAAGATCATCCACGAAAAGTATAAAAGCTACTTCCGCGAAAGCCGCGAGAAAGCTTTGAAGTGCAAGCTTGAAGAAATTTCTCAGGACCCGACTGCCGAGAAGGCAGCTTTGACGGCGGCATTGCGCCCGGCAGAAGACCTGTTTGGGAAGCAGTCTTTCTTTGGCGGCGATGCACCGAGCTATGCTGACTATGTGTTGTTCGGCACACTGATGTGGCCCTAAATCGTTAGTCCCGGTTCTCCAGTGGAAGACGGTTCGAATGTGGCTGCCTGGTTTGATCGCCTCTTAGATCTGAATGGCGGATTTGCCCGTTCAGCTAAGCGAGCTGTAGATCTGTAAGTTCCGTCGGCTTTGCTGTGCGCGGTAACCAAGTCGTGAAGTGTTACAACTTAGCTGCTGGCGGGTGGGGGCCGAGGGGACTATATTTCGGCTACGGTACAGATGGGCAAATTAGTGGATCTGGTGCTTCGTTAACGTGACCCGACTTGCAAAATCACTTGATAAAATCAAGTCACAATATGATGTCGTCATCGTCGGCTCAGGCTATGGCGGTGGAGTTTCGGCGTCGCGCCTTGCGCGTGCTGGCAAAAGCGTGGCGGTCTTGGAGCGTGGCCGTGAAGTTGTAACGGGTGAGTTTCCTTCAAGATTTCCGGATATGCGCAACGAGATGCGCGTTACAGGAAAGCGGATGAGCCTGGGCTCGGAAACCGGGCTCTATGATGTTCGTCTTGGTGACGACATGCATGTGCTCGTTGGCCGAGGTCTTGGTGGTGGCTCGCTGGTTAATGCCGGTGTTGCTCTGAGACCGAACCAGCGCGTCTTCAATGATCCTGTTTGGCCGGGCCAGATTTTGCAGGACGGATTGTTGGATGAGGGATATCGTCGTGCCCGTCAATGGCTCGCGCCCTCGGCAGATCCCGAGGCGGAAAACCAGACGAAGTTCCAATCACTGAAAACAGCGACGCAGGATATGCCAGGGCGCGCCGTAGCTCCTGAGACGGTTGTCAGTTACGAAGATACCGTGAGTTCTGGTGGTTTGGCGCAGTCGGCTTGTACGCGATGCGGCGATTGCTGTGGTGGTTGTAACGTTGGCGCGAAGAATACTGTTGCATTGACCTACTTGCCGGATGCGGTGAGGCACGGGGCGGAACTGTTTACGTTGGCACGTGTTTCTCACGTCTCGCAGAGCGAAGCGGGGTGGGCCTTGCACATTCGCCATGTCGGTCATTCTGCATCGGATGGGTCTGATGAGATCATCGTCCATGCTGAGACTGTCATTCTCGCTGCAGGTACGCTTGGTTCAACCGAGATATTGCTGCGGTCACGTGAGAATGGTCTTTCTGTGTCGGATCGGCTTGGCGAAAGGTTTTCGGCCAACGGCGATATCATTGCCTTCGGCTATGGAGCGAAAGTGCCGGTTAATGCCATCGGTGTCGGCCACCCTGTGAAGGACGGTTTGGAGCCGGTTGGTGCGTCTGTCACTGGGCAATACGAATACGATGATGCTGAAGATCTCGACAAAGAATTGCGCGTTCAAGAAGGGGCGCTGCCATCAGCGCTTGCACCAATCCTTCCAGTTATGTTCGTTCCTAACGGCCGACTGCTGGGCGCGCTAAAGAGCCTAATTAGCGGTGTTTACAAAGGGCCGCTGGCAAGTTTGCAGACGTTTTTTGCGGTGTCGCACGATTCAGCGTCGGGCCGCATTTTTTTGAATGGTGATGCTGCAACTGTTTCCTGGCCTGAAGCTGAGAAAGAACCTGTTTATGAGCGGCTAGATGGCGTGCTTGGCGAGATGGTTGGCAATGTCGGTGGATCTTATGTGAAGAATCCTCTGGCGGGATCTGTCATGGGCCATCAGCCAGCGACAGCGCATCCACTCGGCGGTTGTGCGATGGGGAGTGATGCGAGTACCGGCGTTGTTGATCATCGCGGTCGAGTTTTTACGGGCAGTGGAGATGATCGATCGACCGCTGTGCACAACGGGCTGTATGTAATTGATGGCGCGGTCGTCCCGAGGTCGTTGGGTGTCAATCCGCTCCTGACAATTACCGCATTGGCAGAACGATCAATGATACTTATGGCTGCAGATCAAGGGCTGCAACTTGATGCTGAGCCGCTGCAGTTTTCGGAGCCGGTCGCGATCGACGCTCCGGGCGATGTCGTGAGCGCTGTTTGATCAAGCCTTGTCGGGTTTTTGCTTCGGCAATCTCGCGAGCAGGCATATCGGTATCGCGGCAAATCCGATAAGCGCGAACATCCAGAATGCATTGACATAACCAATAATAATGGCCTGTCTGTTTATCTCACGGGCGAAGCGCGCCATACCTTCGACGGACTCAATGGACCACGAGCCTGCGGATGACGGCATGCTCCATAATTTGTTGAACGGCGATACAGCCTCAGTCATGCGGGCATAGTTGTTTCCAGTGGCGCGCACGATCTCGGCAACAGCAATCGAGATGAATAGACTTGATCCAAAGTTCCGCAGCAGATGATACATTGACATTGCTTCATCGCGAACTTCCGGACGCAGCGTATAAAACGTGACAATTGTCATGGGTACCCACGTAACCCCGATGCCGGCACCTTGCACCATTGACCATCCAGCAAGCTGAGTCTCACCGATGTTGAGGTCGAACTGCATCATCTGATAGCCGCCATAGGCTTGCAGGAAGAAGCCCACCATCATCATGGCACGCGGGTCAATGCGCGCGGTTAGCATGGCAACGAAGAAGCCGATGAGTGTACCAAATCCGCGCCAACCAATGAATATGCCGATAGCTGTGTCCGGGTAACCAGCATGGTTCTGGAGTAGCGGTGGCAGCAGAACGACCGGTGCGAAATTGAGCATGCCGAACATGAAGATCAGGATCATACCCAGCGAATAGTTTCGGTCCTTGAACAGGGATAATTTAATGAACGGTTTTTCTGCAGTCAGGCTGTGAGCTAAGAACATGTAGAAGGCGACAACTGCAAGGAACGCGGCTGCAACGATCTCAGTCGACTCGAACCAATCCAAACGCTGACCACGAGAAAACATTAGCTGAACACAGGCTATCGAAATGGCAAGCGTGAGGAAGCCACTCCAGTCCAGTCTGGCTTGGCCGCGCGCTCCTCGACGTGGGATGGCGAAGCGGCAACCTAGGAAGGCAATAACGGCCACCGGGACCATCATCCAAAGCCCCATCGCCAACCAAAGGCTTCTGAGACCTCGCCTGCGAGTGTTGGTCCAATCGATGGCCCGATCATATTCGTCATGCCGAAGATCGCCATAACGAAGTTATGTTGGCTTCGCGGATATGTATCGAGAAGTATCGCCTGGCTTAACGGTACGAGCGGGGCGCCTGCCGCGCCCTGGACAATTCGCCAGAAGATGAGCTCGTTAAGAGACGTTGATGCTCCGCAGAAGAATGTCGATGCTGCGAACAAGAAAGCACACCAGACCATTGTTGACCGGCGACCAAACCTTTCGGCGAGCCAGCCGCTCATTGGTGTTACAACTGCCGTTGCAACAATGTTGAATGTCATTGTCCAGGATACTTCGTCCTGGGTTGCACCGAATGCTCCCTGGAGTTTGGGCAGCAACGCGGATGAGATCAGCACCGATGATGAGTAGGCCGTGGTCGCGCTCATAACTACCAGCAACACGACTATGCGTTGCGTTGGAGAGAGGTCATAAACGGCATCGTCGATTGAGGTGGAGCTTGGTGCGACGCTCTGGTTGGCCACTGCTTACTGCTCGCGATTGGATTTCAGATCGTTATTGGACGATTTTTTTACTCTTCGTCGGCGGTATGCGGCACTTTGTGGCCTGAAAGAACCTCTTACCACCAAAAATTTAATCTTGACGATCTTAACGTAGGATATAGTAATGAAGGTTACTATCTATTGTCTCGGGTTACAATGAGACAAGACAGACCAGGCGCTGGTTGGCTGCCTGAGTGCGGTAATGATCAGATTTTGGGCAAATTGTCATGTCGCCAGATGACGAACACTATATCGGTTACTCGATCACCGATGTCGCCAGACTGCTTCGGACTGTGTTCGAGAGGCGGGTGCGGAGCCTTGGCCTGACCCGGGCGCAATGGGTCGTTATCGCCCGGGTACACCGTCATCCCGGTCTCAGTCAGACAGAGATTGCTGATCTGCTTGAGATTGAGAAAGCAACTGCGGGACGATTGATTGATCGAATGGAGGCCAAGGACTGGCTTGAACGTCGGGCCGATCCCAATGATCGCCGTATCAACCGTCTCCATCTGACCAAAGAAGCGGAGCGCTTGCATGCGCTAATCTGGCCCATAGCAGAGGCGACGGTAGATTCTGCACTCCAAGATCTCAGTACAACTGAGCGTCGCACATTAACGAAACTCATGAGACGCGTGAAGCAGCAGCTATTGTTGCTCGCAGAAGATGATCCTGCTCTGGACGATGTCCAACAGAGCCTGCCTGATGAAGTTCGGGCAGTTGAGCTTGAGAATTCGAGGTAGAGTTCGATGAATAGGTTCGTAAGACCCGTCCTTCTGGTCGTTGTGCCGTGCCTTGCTGTTGTCGGTGCGATTATGTTTTGGCTGTGGGGCGGTCGTTACATCACCACTGAGAACGCATACGTGAAAGCTGATATTGCGCGCGTATCTTCTGAGATCACCGGCAGAGTGAAGCGGGTGGTTGTTACAGATCACTCGAAGGTTCAAATGGGTGAAGTGCTGGTTGTTCTTGACGACGAGCCGTTTCAGATCGCTTTGGCAAAAGCGAAAGCTGATGTCGACATTACCAGGCATCGGGTGGCAACTTTGATCGCAAGCTGGAGCGAAGCCAAAAGCGAGCTTAAAGAAGCCGAAGACCGGATCCAATATCAGCAGGCTCAGCTTGAGAGAAACAAGAAGCTGGCTGCAAGGAAAATTGTTTCCTCGTCACGCCTTGAAGAGTCCGAAGATAGTGTTCGACAGGCTCGTAACCGTGTCGCGGTGATGAAGAGTAAAGTTGGCAGAATGCTAGCTCAGCTCGGTGGGGACACTAACGCGGATATCGATGAGCATCCTGAAGTGCGCGAGAAGATTGCGGCTGTTAAGGAGGCTGAACTCAATCTGCGGCGCACAGTCATTGTCGCGCCTGTGACTGGGACAGCGGTCAATTTGAAGCTGCAACCTGGCGAATTCGTCGAGCCAGATAAGCCGTTGTTCGCGCTTGTCGTCGATTCACGTCCCTGGGTTGAAGCGAACTTCAAGGAAACCGAACTCACACATGTTCGGAGAACGATGAAGGCCAAGGTGGTTCTTGATATCTACCCGGGCGTTGAATGGGAGGGTGAAGTTGCAAGTATCAGTCCTGCTACAGGTGCCGAGTTTGCCTTGCTGCCTCCTCAGAATGCGTCGGGTAACTGGGTGAAGGTTGTGCAGCGCTTGCCGGTGAAAATTTATTTGAAGCCACGTAATGGCGAACGACCACTGCGCGCGGGTATGACGGCGACTGTGAGCGTCGATACTCAACGGGAGCGTAAACTTAGTCACTTGCTCGGCATCTTTAGTGCCTTCGCAACGGATAAGCCGGAAGCCGTTTCTACCCAGTAAATGTGGGCAAGGCTCGGGCCAGACGACCCTGGAAACCACCAAAGCTTGTCGCTTCGGTGGTTTTTTGCTTTTTGTTCGCAGCCAAATGCTCTGTTGTCTCTGAAGAGTTGCTTCGCTAAGTATTTGCGGAAAATTGTCCTGCGTATAAGTCTGACGTGCCGAGGTGAAACTCTGGCCGGCGAACTCACTTGTAGAGTAGGTATCGCGCGCGAACCTTGTTGAACTTGGCTACTTCATCTCGCCAAGACGCTGCAATCTGACTGCCGCTCCTGCCTTGGCTCAATTGTTTATAGAGGCGTCGTGTGCCCGCCATTCGCGCAAGCCAGGCAGGTTTGGAGAACAATCGTTTGCCGCCACGCCGACGTGCTTCACGGCGCAATTCACTTAGTAGTGCTACGCCTAATTCAACCGGTTGCACCTTGTCATAATCGGTAATGACGATTTTTATGCCGTTCAATCGGCGCCCCATAAGGCGTGGAAGGGCCGCCATGCTCTTAATTGATTTGGGTACGTACTTGGTCGCTTCAAACTCCACCCCGGGCAGGCCCAGCTGGTTCAATCTTGGTATGACTGCTTTGTGCGAGATCCATTCGGCACCGACGACTGTGAAGGGGATCTGCGTGCCGCGACCTTCGTTGATTGCCGTTGCTTCGAAGAGTCCGGTGCCTGGATAGAGCAGGGCGGCATCAAACGTATTGATGTTTGGGCTGGTCGGGTTCCATGGCTGGTTGGGTGGCCATCTCATTGATCTTTGCCACCCTTGCATTTGTCCGACGGTCAGATTGAGAGTTGAGAGATTCGGTAGCAGTTGCTCTCCTTTGATTAAAAGGGCCAGTTCACCGATTGTCATGCCGTGGGCAATGGGGATTTCGAATTGCCCAACAAATGAACGTTCATTGGGTTCAAGCATGAACCCGGATACATATTCGCCGCCTAGTGGGTTAGGGCGATCGAGAACGTGAAATGGGATGCCCGCCTCGGCGGCCGCCTGCATCGCCAAGCCCATCGTGGAGATGTAAGTGTAGAAGCGAACTCCAATATCCTGGATATCGAATACCAACAGATCGATGTTGGACAGCATTCTCCGGGTTGGTTTCCGGGTCTTGCCATAGAGGCTGCGGATTGGCAGTCCGGTTTTGTCGTCAGTTTTGCTGCGAACGGATTTGCCCGCCTCAACAGTGCCGCGAAAACCATGCTCCGGTACGAAGATTGCGGTCAGATTTACATTCTTCGCCTGATGGAGAACATCGACCAAGTGCGTAGTGACACGCGGGTCACGATCATCCAGTCGCAGTAGCGCAGTGTGGTTTGTGATAAGGCCAATGCGTTTAGCAGTGAGCTCACTGAACCCTGACTGAGCTAGGCGCTCTGCACCGGTGACCCAGCTCTCTATTGCCCCTGGCATTGCGTCTCTGACGGGGCGTTTGGCAAGTGAAGGTGCATGAGGCATTACGGTGACTTCTTGAGGTTCGATTTTCTGTAATAGTGCGCGGGCAAGGGCAGCGAATGTGCCATCGGGATAGCGAACCAAGTACGAGCGCAGCTGTTCAGGGCTACGGCTGCCTTTGACGGATTTCCAATGATTAAGCTCAACTTGCCAAGGGTAACTCCGCCTATCGTCGGCATTGCTCGTAATGGCGCCAGTTACTGCCATCATGGCGAAACAGCACAACATGATGTGAAGTTTGAATATGGTTTGCCGGCACATATGTTGTTTGAGTTTTCTTTTTTGGGAAGGCGGCGGTTCCGCCGCTAGCAGGAATGAAGTGATAAAGGTGTCATCCTCGAGCGGCAAAATTGAGGTTCTATTTCATGCCCTGCTTGCACGGTGGTTTTTACTCAATCTAATGTCCAGTGATTGAGGTAAGCTTGGGGCCTCCGGATCGGCGACCCAGGCTGCGACCGCATCGAAGATGCTTTCGCGGATCGGAGGAGGTTCCTGTGATGGTTCATGTTTGGCGCGGGGCAGATGCAGGGTGTCCGCACCGATGTATTTCGCGAACCTCTGAACGTAGTGAGCAATTACGATTGTATCGTTGTGGGATGAGATAACCAATGTTGGAATCCGCGTGTCGTTTTTGCGCGGCACCTCTTTGTCTCTCGCCTTGCTCCAGAAGGAAAAGAATGGGTTTTTGGCTTCGCCATCGATGATGATGTCCCACATCTTGCTCAGAGACCGGTTGGCTTCGTGAAACCAGCCATAGGTCATGCCCCACATCGCGAGATGTTCATTGTCGCGATAGAATTTGCACATCCATTCGTGGCGATGCTGATCGCTGCCGATGCTGCTTTTCTCAAGTGGTCGATCAGCTGGATGAAAGCGGCCGTGGCCCGGGACAAATTCTTCAGCTTTGCCAGGCTTGTTGACGGAGAACCATGCCATCAGCTGTTGGACCAAACGCATGGCCATGGTACCTGCTGAGTTCATGGCGACGACAAGATTGACATAGACAATCCGTGTAAATCTTCTGCTGAATGCGGGTTCGTCCTGCATTAGCCGAGCGAACATGTGGCCACCGAGTGAGTAAGGTAGGGCGACCACATCGACATTGTTATCGTAGCCACGCTGACGAACGCGGCGGAAGACATCAGAACGTAGGAACTCTTTCAAGCTGTCTGTCCACATGTCAAAACCATCTGGCATGGCGTGGACCTTTCGTGGATCACTCAAGAAGCGACCGCTTCCACCTTGGCCGGCGAATTCAAATACCAAGATGTCATTGCCTCGAGCGCGAACATCAGTGATCGCGGGCTCATGTTTCTCGATGGCCTCAGCTGTACCAACAAACAAGACGTAGATGTTTTTTGGCTTGTCGGACGCCGTTGTGGGAAACCATCCGACACGTGAGAACAGTTCATCTCCGTCGGCGAGACCGTCTGCATAACGAATATGCGGATAGGCAGCACTTGTTTGAGGGAGTTCCACCCGACGAATGAATTCTTGCGTAATTTCGAAGTCGCTCATGGGGACGTTTGGATTTCTCCAATGAGTATGATCTCTCTGTTAGCCACAAAAATCCGCCGATCCCATGAATATATCATGAAATCGACCGAATGTTTTGTGCTCGGCGACTGTCAGTTTAGACGTCTACACTGCCGTTTGGAGCTGGGCTTGAGGAATGCCGCTTTCCTGTCTTTTGAATGGTTCCTTTACTCGGGGCTTCGGTTGCGGCTCCAATTCGGCCAGCGAGGCGGTTGCCATCTAGGCGACTGTCTCTCGCTGCGCCACTTAGGCCTTTCCATATTGACTTTTTTGTCGTGCTCCTTTGCCAAGAGACTGAGGCAATCTACCGTTTGTCCCACTTTAGGTTTCTGAAATACATTACTAAAATAGGTTTTCGATGCTCGGAGAAATAGCTTGTAGCTCTTGCAGCGAATGTAACCTATCCGATCTCTACTATAATCGTTGAGGCGTCGCCTTCGGGATGGCTGTGGCGTATAAGTGTGTTTGAAACGTCAAGCCTTTCCGGCAAATCCCGACACATGCGAATTGGAATCATGACTGTAAAGCACACCGCGCGTCTTGCCGCCGACATTGGTGGAACATTTACCGACCTGGCTCTCGAGTTTAATGGGCAGCGATTTACGACGAAGGTTCTGACTTCAACGGATGCACCCGAGCGTGCACTCATCGAAGGGGCCGAGATTGTTCTGAGCGATGCCGGTATTGGTTTTGGCGATCTGACTCAGATTGTTCATGGCACCACCCTGGCCACCAACGCGATAATCGAACGCAAGGGTGCAAAGACCGCACTGATCGCGACGGAAGGCTTTCGCGATACACTGGAGATTGCTGATGAAAGTCGGTTTGACCAGTATGACGTGTTCATTCAGAAACCGAAGCCACTCGTACCGCGCGAACTCCGCCGTACTGTCAAGGAGCGGATTGACGTCGTAGGGCAAGTGCAGGTTGCACTCGATGAAGACAGCGTTCGGCGAGTTGCGCGGGAACTTGAGCTTGAGAGCGTTGAGGCGATCGCCGTTGCCTACATGCATTCTTATGCCTTCCCCGATCATGAGGTTCGGACGAGAGAAATTCTCGCTGAGGAGTTGCCGGGTGTCGCCGTCACTATCTCCAGCGAGGTTTGTCCTGAGGTCCGCGAATATGAGCGTACGTCGACAGCCGTGGCCAATGCCTACGTACAGCCTCTCATGGCTGGATATCTTGGGCGGTTGAAGGCCAGGCTAGGTGAGCTTGGGGCAACGGCTCCCATGCATTTGATGACATCGGGTGGGACGTTGACCAGCGTTGATACGGCTGCGCGGTTTCCAATCCGATTGGTTGAGTCTGGTCCTGCGGGCGGAGCTATTCTTGCGGCGCAGTTGGCTGCGGAACGCGGAGAGGATCAGGTCTTGTCATTCGATATGGGCGGGACGACTGCAAAGATTTGCCTGATCGAAAATGGTGACCCACTCAAAGCACGAAGTTTCGAGGTGGATCGCTCCGCGCGCTTCATGAAAGGCAGCGGTCTGCCGGTTCGTATTCCGGTTATCGAGATGATTGAAATCGGCGCTGGCGGTGGGTCCTTGGCTCATGTGGATGCGCTGAGCCGTGTGCGCGTTGGACCTGAAAGTGCAGGTTCAAACCCAGGGCCGGCCTGTTACGGTCGAGGCGGGACACAGCCTGCTGTGACTGATGCTGATGTCGTGCTTGGTCATATCGATCCGGATGCATTTGCCGGCGGTTCGATCATGCTTGACAGAGCGCGATCAGAAAGTGCGCTGAAGGAGGCAGTGGGCCATCCGCTTGGATGCTCGCTTGAAACGGCGGCGAGCGCGGTCAACGAGATTGTTGATGAGAACATGGTCAATGCTGCGCGTGTGCACGCAGTTGAGCGTGGGATTGATATTGCAGGGCGCACGTTGATTGCATTTGGCGGTGCTGCGCCGTTGCACGCCTGCCGGCTGGCCGAGAAACTTGGTGTTTCGAAGATTGTTATTCCAAAGGATGCCGGTGTTGGATCGGCGATTGGATTTTTGCAAGCACCTGCTGCATTTGAAATTGTGCGCTCGCATTACGTCAAGTTGGATGCATTCGATGCGGCAAGCGTCAATACAATGCTTGCCGGCCTGACGAGAGAAGCTACCGAGATGGCGGGATCTGCGGCTGGTGACGAGAAACTTCGTGTGCATCGTCAGGTTTTTGCGCGGTACGCAGGGCAGGGTCATGAGGTGGCTGTCACGTTGATGGATGGCCCTCTTGGAGACGATGCTGCTGATAAGCTACGCGCGGATTTTGAAGCGGAATATGATCGTCTGTTTGCTCGACACATACCCGACGCTCGAATTGAACTTATGAGCTGGTCAGTTCTGGTGAGTGGAGAACAGTCAGCGACCAAACAGTTGGCTGCAGCAAGTCGGAACGAAGAGCAGGCTTATTCATTTGGCACGAGACGTGTTTATTCTGAGGGACGGGGGGGGCACACCGAGATTCCACTTTATGCGCGTGGGCAATTGCAACCGGGTCAATGTGTAGAGGGACCCTGCATTGTTACGGAAGATGGAACCTCAACAGTTATTCCTGTTGGTTTTGACCTCACGATCGATGCTGCAGGCGCTCTAGTGCTCTCTTCGACTGACCAGGCAAGCCGTGCCAATGCTGCTGATACGTCAGATCAGCAAAGCGAGATCGCGATGCAGATCATGTGGAACCGGCTCATTGCTGTTGTGGAAGAGCAGGCTCAGGTGTTGTTGCGGACGGCCTTCTCGCCAATTGTACGTGAGGCTGGTGATTTGTCTGCCGGTATCTTTGACCGGCAGGGGCGCATGCTGGCTCAAGCCGTTACAGGCACGCCCGGTCACGTCAATTCGATGGCCGAGTCCGTCAAACATTTCATCGCGCACTTTGGTTTGGAGAATATGCGCGAGGGAGATGCCTATATCACGAATGATCCCTGGAAGGGTACGGGCCACACCAATGATTTTGTGGTGACAACGCCGGTTTTCCGAAATGGGGAACTGGTTGGCTTGTTCTCCTGCACCAGTCACTTGATGGATATTGGCGGCATTGGTTTCAGCCCAGATGCCACGGATGTATTTATGGAAGGTCTGCACATCCCGTTCCTTAAGTTGTTTGATCGAGGCGAGGTCAATCACACGCTTATTGAGATGATCCGGGCCAATACGCGATTGCCTGTGGATACTGTCGGCGATGTTTACTCGCTTGCGAATTGCAATGATGTTGGCTGCCGATATCTCATAGAGATGATGGATGAGTTCCGTTTAACGTCGCTGGATGGATTGGCGAATTATATTTGTGAACGGTCTGAGGCGGCTGTTCGAGCGCGGATTGCGGAACTGCCCGATGGTGAGTGGTCGTATGACATGATGGCTGACGGGTACGAGTCAGAGATCAAACTGGCGGCGACCCTTAAGAAACAGGGCGAGAGCATTACCATTGATTACGATGGCACGAGCCCGGTGCAGCCCCGCGGTGTTAATGTTCCGCTGGCGTACACTACTGCCTACACTGTTTTTGGTCTTGGATGCGCGTTGGCGCCTGACGTTCCCAACAACGCTGGATCGCTTGCGCCGTTTGAAGTGACAGCGCCGGTTGGCTCGTTGCTCAATCCGGAAAAGCCGGCAGCTGTCCTGGTGCGCCACGTGACAGGACAAATGTTGCCTGATGTTGTGTTTGGCTGTTTGCGCCAGATACTACCGGACGGAGTTCCAGCTGAAGGGACTTCATGCATCTGGAACATTACATTGCGCGGCAAACTGCAGGATAGTGACACCGGCAATTATGGTTTTGCGACGACCTTCACGTCGAATGGCGGAACGGGTGCCCGGCCTAATGCGGATGGACTGTCGGCAACTGCATTCCCGTCTGGTGTTAAAGGCACGCCGGTCGAGATTGCGGAGCAAATCCTACCGTTATTGTTCTGGCGCAAGGAGTATTGTCCGGGATCTGGTGGTGTTGGCAAAACACGTGGCGGTCATGGTCAGGTGATTGAGATTGCAAGCCGGATTGGACAGCCGTTTGACCTGTTGGCCGCGTTTGACCGAATAAAGCATCCGCCGCGTGGCGCGCTGGGTGGTTCTGATGGCCAGCCTGGGCGTGCCTATCTGGCATCAGGCGGGCAGCTCAAGGGGAAGGGGACGCAGGTGATTGCGGCCGACGATAAGCTTATCCTTGAGATTTCGGGTGGTGGTGGATTGGGTAATCCCGCCGACCGTGATGTTGCGCTTGTGGAGGCTGACAAGCGAGCTGGTTTGTCGACTTGATCGAAGTCAGGCGACAGCTGCTACGTTGCGTATTGCGCGGATGTTGTCGCCGTAAACTTCCGGGTTGTTCACAGATCCGCCCTTGAATACCGCAGAGCCAGCAACCAGGATATCGGCGCCGGCCGCCACCACGGAAGGGGCGGTCTCCGGTGTGATGCCGCCATCAATCTCAATATGTATGGGGCGATCGCCAATCATCTCGCGCAGGCGACGGACCTTATCGACCTGTGATGCAATAAAGCTCTGGCCGCCGAAACCAGGGTTGACGGTCATCACGCAAACTAAATCTACTATGTCGAGCACGTGTTGAACGGCTGTCTCTGGAGTTGCTGGATTGAGCGCAACGCCGGCTTTCTTTCCTAATGAACGAATGAACTGAAGTGAGCGATGCAGGTGCGGACCTGCCTCAGCGTGAATGGTCAAAACGTCAGCGCCGGCCTCAGCAAAAGCTTCCAGGTAAGGGTCCGTTGGTGCGATCATCAAATGCACGTCCATGACGGTCTTGATATGCGGACGTATCGCAGCGCACATCTGCGGCCCGAAAGTGATGTTGGGTACGAAGTGGCCGTCCATAACATCGACATGGATCCAATCGCCGCCTTGCGCCTCTGCCGCCTGACACTCGGCACCCATGTTGGCGAAGTCTGCTGCCAGTATGGAGGTGGCAATTTTGATATCGCGGTTGAAGCCGGTCATGGCAACTGTTTTCCTTCGAGGTGCAGACGTATTGGCCGCTGCATTACGCTGAACGCTAGGATAGTCAAGTCAAGTTGGTGAATTTTCCAGGCTTGCATCGAGTCTGGTAGACGATTTGCAGCGGAAGCTGCTGAATATCCCGATGCGAATTGCAATATCTAGCGATAGCACGAATGCTTATTGCTTGGCACTGCGTGCGCACATGAACAGGTAGAATCACATGACACATGGAATGGTATCTGCCCCGCAGCCTGAGGCAGTTGAGGCGGGACTTGATATCCTACGAGACGGCGGAAACGTCGTTGATGCAGCCATTGGCGCCGCTCTCGTGCAAACCGCCGTTGATCCGCAGATGTGTGGGATTGCTGGTTTCGGTTCGATGCACCTCTACCTGGCTGATAAGGGCGTGCATAAGCTGATCGATTTCCACGGTCGTGCGCCACTCGCGACGAGGCCGGACATGTGGGAAAACCTAATCGTGCGTGAGTGCGATGACGGCTTTGGTTTTGTTCTCAAGGGCGAGGTCAACGAAGTTGGTTATCAATCGATGACTACACCGATGACGCTGAAAGCATTTGACGAAGCTGTCGAAAGATTTGGATCGCGCTCGCTTGCAGATCTCTTGCAACCGGCGATCGCTTATTGTGAAGNGGGTTTTCCTGTTCGCCCAAGCGTGCACGGCTTTTGGACGCGAGGAGCAGACAACGGTCGGATTGCACGTATTCGAGGTCTGACGGATTGTCCTGCCACTGCGAAAATTTACATCAAGCCAGACGGCAGCGTNTTCGAGGTTGGAGAGAACTTTCGCAATCCAGATATGGCGAAGGCCTATCGACGAATTGCGCAGCATGGTGCCGCTGATTTTTATCATGGCGAGATCGCGAACCAGATTGATGCCGATATGCGTGATAACGGTGGCCTGATCAGGNTCGAGGATCTTGCCGCCTGTGCAACGGTCGAGACTGAACCACTTTGGACAACNTACCGTGGACATCGCGTTGCAACNAATCAACCGCCTGGCGGTGGTTTGATGATCGTGGTGATGCTCAACATACTGGAGAACTTCGATCTCTCGGCCATGGGCCACAATTCACCGAATTACATCGCGACGGTTTCAGAAGCCATGAAGATTGCGACCGTNNACAAAGATACGCGTATGGGCGACCCCAACTTCTTCGACATCCCTATGGATGAACTCATGTCGAAGGAATATGCCGCGCGGATGNCTGACCGCATCAAGCGTGGTGAGAAAACTGANGTTCCGCGGCTTAGCGGAGGCAGTTACGAAAGCAAAGAAACNACGCATATCTGCGTGGCGGATCGAGACGGCAATTGCGTGACCATGACCCATTCTCTTGGGTCTAGCTCTGGTGTCGTGACTGATGGTCTTGGCTTTATGTATAACAACTGCATGATGGTGTTTGACCCTCGACCGGGCCGTGCTGGATCATTAGCACCAGGTAAGGCAAGGTTTACCGCCCTCTCGCCGACCATGGTTTTCAAGGATGACAAGCCCTATTTCATTGTGGGTTCGCCTGGCGGTACAACAATTACGATGGGCAATCTNCTTNCGATTCTCAATGTCATCGANTTCGGTATGAACGCGCAGGAAGCAGTTTATGCGCCACGGTTTATTACAACGTCGAATACGATCGAACTGACCAACCGCATATTGCGTTCAACCGAGCGGGAGCTTCAAAGCAGAGGCTATCCAACCCATCGTCACGGACAGAGCTATATGACGCCGATCGTGCATGCTATCCGCATGGTGGATGGCATGTTGGATGGGGGCGCTGATCCATCGGGTGATGGTCTTGCCGCAGCTGTTTAAAACGGAATGCCGAAACAAAACCGCGCCTTGGATCAACCAGGGCGCGGTACAAGNTGGTCTATCTTTGCGGTTTGCCTAGCTCATCAGTGCAACGACATCATCAAGAGCCTTNAGCGCCTCGTCACGCGTACCATCGGGNACTTCATAGAGGACGCGGTCGACACCGGCTTCACGGCAGGCATCAAGGGCTTCTTTTGTGGTCGGGCCGCGGAACAGCGTGGTTGATAACTCCTTTGGATCGCGGCCATGCTTGTCAGCCATGTCATGCAGACGCTTCAGGCTTACCTTCGGATCAAAGTCCATGTTGCCGCGCGGGATCCAGCCGTCGCAGTACTCCACAATCCGCTTNAGCGTGTAATCCGTTTCGCCACCGAGCAGGATTGGTGGATGCGGCNTTTGCGTTGGCTTTGGGTACGACCAGATTGGATCAAAGTTGACGAACTCACCGTGGTAGCTCGCTTCGTNCTGAGTCCAGATTGCTTTCATCGCTTCGGTATGTTCGCGCATCTGCTTGAAGCGGGTTTTGTACTCAACGCCATGGTTGTTCATCTCGTCGANGTTCCAGCCGCCGCCGATGCCAAACTCAAATCGGCCACCCGACATCATATCGAGGCTCGCAATAACCTTGGCGAGAACGATTGGATCATGCTGCGGCACGAGACAAATTCCTGTGCCGAGGCGCAGTTTCTTGGTTAGTNCTGCTGCGAACGACAGGGCAATAAATGGATCGTGGGTGTGAATGTATTTCTTTGGTAGTTCGCCGCCACCAGGAAACGGCGACTTACGACTCGTCGGAATGTGTGTGTGCTCGCAAACAAACAGTGATTCAATATTGCGATTTTCAAGTTCAACAGCCAGTTCGGGCACCTGGATGCCGTAGTCTGTNGGGAAGTAGAAGACACCGAATTTCATGGATTCNCTCCAACATNTTNTTGTTGCTCACANGTTGACTATGGGCTTTTTAAGCGTTGTTGACTAGTGCTCTGGTTTAGACANTGCCCCGCACTGAGTTCTTCTTCGAACACGATCCAATTCAAGGCGTCGGATCCGATTAAAGTGGGGCATCCATCAGTGCGAGAATTGTTGAGATGGCAAAGTGTGATTTCAAGTTGGCACTAATCTAATCTTTATCCCCATCCGGCTTTGGTAGGGCGATACGCTCTTCCGCCTCTCCGAAGGCACCTTGGAAGACATCGACCCAGTCGTCACGTTCCAACTGCATGGACATTTCACGCAATTCCCTCAAGAGCTGCAGGCGATCACGATAGTTCTGCATGGCAATAGCATCAGCCTCGAGTTGAAGTTTTCGCGTTTCCGCATAAAGCTTCTCGGCCTCAGCTAAGATCTTTGCCACTTCGGCGGATATTTTTTCACTTTGCTGGGCCGGTTTCGCGATGACCGCTTTCATGCTGCCCATGGCGTTGGTTGCGATGGTTCCCAACTCTTCTCGTAAAGTGATGTTAGGGTTTGATGGCAGACTACTATCGAGAAGCGACTCCATCTGTTTGAATATTTTCTTTTGCAACCGACGGCGAAACTTCTTTGCTTCGGGCCCTGGTAGGCTTGACTCATTTTGAAGCTCGCCACGACGAAACTTGACAAAGGTATCGATGATGACTTTGGACAGCCGTACGGCGTCTTCGTTTTTCATGCCCATCGACATCATGGCGACGCCGTGTTCGGTGTAGGCCCACGGTCGAACTCTGCGGCCGCCATGTGATCGGTTTGACATCACACCTTGTGATTTCAAGTTCTCCCACTCGTCACGCGTTAGCTGGAATGCGTAGTCGCTTGTGAAACGGTCTTCATTGCGGCGGCGGTATTGATTAACAGCGCTTGTCGTCGTGCTGTAGAGATCAGCGAGGTCGTGGGCCAATATGACGGGCAGACCTCGAACCGCGACTATCAGATCTGAAACTGGATTGCTGGGTTCGGTATTGTTCCGTGTCGCTGGAACTTGCTTTTTCGTTGATTTCTCAGGTTGGGCCATGGGGATACTGGTGCCGTATTCGGAATAGTTGCTTGTTGTTGTGTATGTATCTACTTTTGGAGAAACACTCAGGGGTGCTCAGGTTAAGGCCAGTTCTAGTGATCTAGCAGGCCAAGTTACCCCAACTAACAACACGTTTGATCCGAATTGCGACGACGGGTAATGGTTCGAGATACATCTCTCGGTATTGCGGGTAACGCGTGCGTAATGCCTCATGTGCGCGGGTCTGTTCATCACAGTCTTTAAGGATCTCAGCAGTGCCTCGAATCATAATCCAGCCAAGTTGGGTCCAGTCGTCATCATAGCGGTCCACAACAACGGCTGCCTTGGGATTCTCTAAGAGGTTGCGGATGCGCTTGAGAGGTTTTGGGCTTGCGCTTTTTGGTTTCTCGTCAATGCTAAAGTACAGCGTTTCTCCAACAATAACGTAGCAAATCGGTATGACGTGCAGAGCCCCCCCGGCGTCAGCTGTCGCTAATCGAGCGACCGGGTGGGCTTTGAGAAATGCGCTTTGTTCGGGTGACAGCATAGTGGCTCATTCAAATCCTGGTCGGGGAACGAAGCCCATCAACGTTTGTGAAAGTCCACCGTCGACCAAGATCTCCTGACCATTGATATAGCTGGCTTTGGCACTTGCTAAAAACACTGCCGCCTCTGCAATATCTTCTGGTTTGGCGACACGGCGCATTGGGACGATGGCTTCGCGTTTTTCGAGGACGCCGGGCGCTTGATAAAACGCTTCGCTGAGAGCGGTTCGAACGAGGCCCGGGCTGACACAGTTGCTGCGGACGCCGCGCGGTCCCCATTCGTAAGCTAGTTGCCGCGAGAGCATCACCACAGCTGCCTTTCCGGGGCTGTATGCGCCGCTGTTTGCCTGAGGTTCACTGGCGGCGATGGATGCAACATGGACGATGGCGCCACTCCCTCGCTCCAGCATGGCTTGCCCGAATGTTTGGGCGCATCGCAAATAGCCTGTCACATTGACATTCATTAGCTTTTCCCAGTCTGCCACCGGGATGGTGTCGAGCGTACCGGGGCGAAGGATGCCGGCATTGTTGATCAGTACATCAATCCGTCCGAAGATCTGCTCAGCCTCTTTGGCGGCTGAGGTGACGCTGGAGTCATCTGAGACATCACACCCAACTGCGGACGTTTCTGCACTATTGCTTGCTACCGAGATCTCGTGCGCAGCTTTCTCACAGGCTTCTAAGTTGACATCGAGAAGGACGACTTTAGCTCCGACATTGGCAAACTCAGCGGCCGTGGCGCGGCCGATGCCGCTTCCTGCGCCGGTGATTGCAACAACCTTACCTTCCAGTCCTAGCCAGCTATCTCCAGGGCTTGCCATTTTAGTTTATCCTCCCAGTCATTGATCTTGTTAGTTGCCGCTTTCGCCATCGCGCTCGGCTTCAGCAATATCTGCGTCATCCCAGAATCCAATCAGAATGCCGCGCTTGAATTCACCACCGGCGCGGGCTGCTATCTGGGCGTCCGTGGCAGTGACGCGCGCGTTCGGTTTTCTGCTCCAATCGAAAATGGCTTCGCGTAGCCTCTGTCGTTGATCCTTGTATGCCGGATCGAGGCCGAGGTCCTTGAATTCATTAGGATCGCTTTTGAGATCGTACAACATTGGGGCCATGCCTTCGACATGGATGTACTTCCAGCGGCCATCAAATGCCATGATGAGCTTACAGTCAGGTATCGGCTGATCGAGAATACGGCGCGCACGACGGACCGAGTAGTCATACTCTGCGATCACAATCTGGCGCTCGTGCTTGTGGTCTACATCCCGCATAGTGGGGAGAAGTGACTTCCCTTCGAGTATGTTTGATTTTGCTTCGCCGCCTGCAAATTCGACAAATGTTGGAACAAGATCAATTGACTCAACCAAAGCCTCGCTAACCTTGCCGCGTGTAGCATCGGCCTCTTTCGATGGGTCATAGATGATCAGTGGAATCTTGACGGAGATCTCGTGGAACATTTCTTTTTCGCCAAGCCAGTGATCTCCCAGATAGTCACCGTGATCTGATGTAAAGACGATCATCGTGCTCTCGAATAGGTTGCGTTCCTGGAGAAATTTCCAAAGTCTCCCCAGCTGATCGTCGATCTGTTTGATCAGCCCCATATACGCTGGAATGACGTGCTCGCGTAAGCCATCGCGTTCAAATACCTTGGAGAACCGGTGCTCATAATAGGCCTGCAACAGTGGGTGTGCGTTGGTGCGTTCTTCGTCACTCCGGATAACCGGAATGACATGCTCGGCGCTATACATGTCATGATAGGGCGCGGGGACAATGTAAGGCCAGTGAGGCTTGATGTAGGAAAGGTGAAGACACCAGGATTGGTCGCCTGCATCTTCAATGAACTCCATTGCTCGGGTTGTGGAATAGGGTGTCTCAGAGTGTTCGTCAGGTATGCGGGCCGGCTTGTCGGCATGTTCAAGGAGCCAGCCAGACAGGATCTCGCCGTCGTCGCTCTCGCCTGAGTTGGCCCATTGCTCCCACGAGTTGGGACCGCCATACTGCAAGCCACGTAGGTAATCATTGTAGTGAGACGGGGGGTGGCCGTACCCGTCAGGATGCAACCCATCAAGGCGATCCCACGGCTCGAAGCCGCATTCAGACTGTAGAACGCCAATCGTTGAATTGGGGTCTATACCCAGTCGCTTAAGCCCCTCCTTGTCGGCCTCCATGTGAGTTTTGCCGCAGAGAGCCGTTCGCAGGCCAAGCTCGCGCAGATGGTCTCCCATGGTCATTTCGCCGACGCGCAGCGGGATGCCGTTCCAAGCGATCCGTGTGATCGTACATGTCGACCTGTGTAAAAGCTCATCCGGGATGGGCCGCAAATTGGGGACTGCACGTAGGCCCTGTCATAACGGATGCCTTGAGAGGCAAGCCAGTCAATATTGGGCGTTTCGAGATGCGGATGGCCGGTGCAACTCAGGTAATCAAACCGCAGCTGATCGCACATGATGAAGAGAATGTTGCGCTGTTCAGTTGCCATCTATGAGATACCTTGAAGTGGAAGTGTTGAAGCAGTTGCCAGTTAAATTGCAGTTTGCAACGGACGGTGAGTTCCTGACAACTGCATGCGCAAAATTCTTGCAAGGGTGATGTTGAGATGACTGATGCAACCAAGCCGCCGCTTGACGGTTTCACGATCTACGATCCTGACGATCCATTCGAAATGCATTCTGGGCCGTTCTTCTGGCGGCGCACTGTGGAAGGCGGACATCACTTTGCGCTAAAGGCTGAGGCGCGTCATTGCAACCGGCAAGGCATTTTGCATGGTGGCCTTATGATGACGATGATTGACTTAGCTCTCGCAGCCACCGCGAAGGAAGTTCTGGAGGACCGGTACGTTACAATCTCACTTAATTCAGAGTTTGTTTCGGCGGGGAATCTAGGTGAAATCATAGAGGCAAAAGGCGAGCTCGTGCGTCGGACACGCAGTCTTGCGTTTGTTCGTGGGCAAGTTACGAGTGGCGACAACGTTCTGCTCAACACCAGCGGTGTCTTTAAGAAGCTGTTGAAGAAATAAGCCTCTAGTAATAATCGCTGAGCGATCGTGGATGGAGGTACTTGCCTGAATGTCGATCACGATCAATGCGGGCGTCTTTCGATCGGGGAATGTACCTATTTGCTGCGATTGGCCATCTAGTATCCATCTCGCTTGATTGGCTAGTCCGCGCCCGGACTTCGGAATAATTCATGCTTGCTCACCTGCGAGCTACTACTTTTGAAGACGTCTAGATTGTTCCAGGCAGAACCTAGGACATTGAGAGTTTGAGCCGTTGTTTGGTGATATCCGATGTCCGGTCAGTATTGTTTGGGGTGTCGACGACCCGTGGATTCCTCTTGAACGTGGGCATGCTCTACATGACCTTATTCCGCAATCCTCATTCACGACATTGACTGGCGTTGGGCATTTGCCACAGCTGGAAGCGCCGGACACGACAGTAGAGATTTTGATCAAGCTGTTTGAAGAGATGTACACTTTGTGCGCCTGAGAACCGATCATGGTCGCATCATATATGAACGTGGCCCCGGAGTTCTCAATGGTTCAGCGTAGTCTGCAAACTCGCATAGAAGGCGTCGAGTGTCGCGGGGATCGATGATTTCTTCGATCCAAAATGCTTCTGCAGTGCGGAATGGAGAACGTAGCTTGTTTAGGCGCTCCTCGATCTCTGCCATCTTGGCTTTTGGATCCTCTGCACCATCAATGTCTGCGCGGTAGGCTGCCTCTATGCCACCTTCCAATGGCAAAGAGCCCCACCACGATGATGGCCAGGCGTAACGCATTGAAAAGCGGCCGGATGGTGCATGGCAGACGCCGGCAACGCCAAAGATATTCCGTAGAACTATCGTGCACCAAGGCGTGCTTGATTGGTTGATAGCAGCCATTGCGCGGACACCATTGCGGATAACGGCGGATTGCTCTGCTTCGAGGCCGATTAAGAAACCCGGACAGTCTGCCAAATGCACCACCGGGATCTGGAACGTGTCTGCAGTGTCAACGAAACGGACGATCTTCCTGCACGCAGCTGCAGTCCAGGCTCCACCGTAGTGGAAAGGATCGGATGCCATTACGGCAACTGGTAATCCGTTGAGCCGCGCCCAGCCTGTGATTATCGAGCGTCCGTACATTGATCCAAACTCGAAGAACGAACCTTTGTCGAACAATGTCTCGATGATCGGGCGCATGCGGTAGACTTGACGTCGATTGCGCGGAATAACTGAGAGCAGTTTTTCATCGCGGCGATCTACTGGATCGTCGTTTTCCGTGCGGTCGGAGACGGTGTGGATCGAGGAAGGCAGGTAGGAAAGATACTTCCGGGCGCATTCGAAAGCGTCTTCTTCGGTATCAACGGCATGGTCGACTGCTCCTGCCTTGCATTGGATTTCCCAACCGCCAAGTTCTTGCTTGGACAAGTCCTGACCCAGCCGAGCCACAACGGGTGGTCCAGCCACGAACATGGCTGATGTTTCCTTGGTCATGACCGAGTAATGCGTCCCAGCCAGTCGTGCAGCGCCGAGGCCTGCGACAGAGCCAAGCCCAAGGCCGACAACGGGAACGGTTCCTATCGCGTCAACCAGTAATTGGTAAGCGATGGTTGACTTGCCTACCCCGCCGGGAATGTTTGCTCGGCCGGTCGTTTCGATTGTCTTGACGGAACCACCACCGCCGGAACCTTCGATGACACGAATAATTGGCACGCGCAGTTGGGCCGCCATTTGCTCGGCAACGATATTCTTCTCAGGAATTGTTGCATCTGCGGAACCACCGCGAACTGTAAAATCATCACCTGAAATGACAACCGGACGTCCGTTGATCTTGGCTCGACCGAAGACGCAGTTTGAGGGTGTCAGCTTTTCAAGTTCGTTGTCGCTATCATATTCGCCGAGACCGGCAACGGCGCCGACTTCATGAAATGAATTCGAGTCAACCAGCTTGTCGATACGCTCGCGAACCGTGAAACGTCCACCATCACGCTGGCGCTTGACTTTCTCAGCGCCCCCCATTTCGTGGGCAAAAGCTTCGCGGCGCTTTAGTTCATCAAGCTCAGGCTGCCAGCTCATGTCTTTATTCCTACGTGAATTTGAGTTCGATTAGTTTGGTCGTCGCTCACCAGCGTTGCAACCTGACCATCAGAAGACGGGACAATAATCACAATTGTGGATAGCCTAGAGATTGAGCAATGGCTGTGGTCAACCAGCGTAGAGAGGCGAACAGAATGACAACGGATAATGGCAAGCCAAGTTTGGAGGAGATGCTGGCGTGGCGAGGGAGTTCGGGGGTCGTAGATTTTATTGGTCACAAGATGACTCATTTGGGACCAGACATCGCTGTTGTTGAGCTTGATGTTGGTGATCAATTCATGAACCGTGGTGGAAGTGTTCACGGTGGTGTTTATTGTCTGTTGATGGATACGGCTGGTGGCTATGCTGGCGTATACTCCGAAGATCCTGATGACCTGCATTCCTTTATTACGGTTTCATTGAGTACAAACTTCATAGGTGCACCTGACGGAAAAAAGCTCATTGCTACTGGGCGACGGCGTGGCGGCGGTCGTTCGACGTTTTTCTCAGACACAGAGGTAAAGGACGAGACAGGCAAACTGTTGGCCACTGGAAGTGGGGCATTTCGAAAGATTGCTGTTGAACGTGCGGACCGGGACTAGGTTTCATGATCGGTCGTTCCGATCCGTGATCTGATAGGATTTGGGTCGCTGCGAGATAAAATTCCTTACCTCAGAGATTCACGTTAGTTTTCTAAGCTAACGACGAACTGGAGCGGAGACTGAGCTATGCTGATTGCAACCTCGACATCTGAAGCCCGGCAGAAGCAGCGCTTGGTGCACGTGAATGGCAAAGACTACACATTGAGTGAGTATGTCGGCGCTGCCCCGGTCAGAGGCAAATACGTCGAAGGCAATGAAGTTAATGACAATGGTTTGCCGCAGGGTTTTCTGGTCGAGCAACCGCCAGGCTCTGTAACGCTACCGCACTTTCACGAGACCAATCAATTCCAAGTTTTCGTCGATGGTAGTGGGAGCATGGGCAAGCATGCTGCGGAGCCATTGACGGTTCAGTATGCAAATGGCCATACACCGTACGGCCCGATTGCGGCGGGGGCCAACGGTGTCACTTATTTTTCTCTGCGCCAGCGATGGGACCCAGGTGCCAAGTACATGCCGGGTGCGCGGGACAAACTCTCGAAAGGCAATCAGAGAACACGCCTCAAAGGTGGTATTCCCAAGACTGATGCGAAAACGCGCTCTGCATTGCTTCGACCCGAAGCAGAGATCGTCTTTGAACCTGAGGCAGACGGTATGGCCGCTTGGATCTACCGGTTCGGGCCAGGACAGCAGTGCGAAATGCCTCCTGCTACTGGTACAGGCGGACAGTATCTCGTGGTGACAGCCGGTGAGCTGGTCCAGGACAACAAAGTCTATGATAAGTGGTCGACGTTGTTTGTAACCAACGATGAGGTGGCGCCAACGATTGCGGCTTCTGATCTCGGTCTTGATCTATTGGTGCTGCAGTTTCCTGCTCATACAGGTCCAGACAAGAGTTAGAACACCATGAGTTATGACAGACCCTATGAAGGTCTCCGCGTCGTGGATATGTCTCAGGGTGTGGCAGGTCCGTACTGTGGGATGCTGCTGGCACAGAACGGAGCCGACGTTATTAAGATCGAGCCAGGCGACGGTGACTGGGCTCGGTCATTGGGCGCGGTTTACGGTGATCAAACGGCCTTCTCAATTCCGGCGAATACCGGCAAGCGCAGTATTGTCATGGACCTCAAACATACTGATAGCCGCGCCATTGTCGATTGTATGATCAAAGGAGCGAATGTTTTCATTGAAGGATTCCGTCCGGGTGTCGTTGATCGCTTAGGCTACTCTTATGAGCGATTGAAGGAAATCAACCCGCAGATCATCTACGTTTCCATCTCCGGATTTGGCCAGACAGGTCCGATGCGTGAGCGCCCGGCGATGGATCCCGTGTTGCAGGCGTTTACTGGCTTCATGGCTGAGAACAAAGGCGCTGACGGAATTCCGCACCGCTCCCCGGTCATCATTAATGACATGGCGACGGGATTGTATGCATCGCAGGCGGTACAGAGCACACTTTATGCGCAGCGAGACGGTGCACCCGGTCGCAAGATTGATATCAGCCTCATGGAAGCATCGTCCAATCTTCAGGCGGTTCGCCTGCTTGATGGTTATCGTGAGGGTCCCTTCAAAATTGCCGGCTCGCCCTCTGGCACGTTCAAAACATCCGATGGCTGGCTGCAGGTCATCGTAGCGCGCGATCACGAGTTCCAGCTGCTGTGTAAGGCAATTGGTTGGGACGAGTACGCGAAGGATCCACGATTCCAAAAGAACCAAGGGCGGCGTGACCACGCCGATCTGCTTGTTGGGGAACTTGGCGAGCTACTAGCAACCAATACAACAGAACATTGGCATGCTTTGCTCAACGAAAACCGCGTACAGAATGGTCCAGTGCTGACCTATCGGGAATTTGCCAAGCATGAGCAACCCGAAGCTGTTGGATTGCTCTCCTGGTTGGTGCAATCCGGGTCGGACGAACCCTGGCCAGTGCCAAACATTCCAGGAATGCCGAAATACGTTCAGGATCATCGCTACGCCGTGTCACCAGCCTTAGGCCAGCATACGCGCGAGGTGATGGACGACCTCGGATATTCAGNAACCGAGATAGAAAAGCTGGTTGCAGANGGCGTGATAACCTAAGCGANNTGTCGAGATCCANGGCCATATGAATAGGGGTGCACCAATTGAATATGTGCACCCCGANCGATCTGGNAANTTTAGCACNGCNACTGATNAAGCTCGATCAAATNGGATCCCANGGGAAGATNTCCTGAGAGCGATCGAGCGGGTACATCGTGGCCTTCATTGATGGGAATGCGTGCTCAATGATTGTGCTCGGTGTCCAGCCTTCAGGNCTNGCAACNGACCGCAATGGACGATTTTGGCTCATCAGCAAAATNTCGTTNGATCTNACNCAGAAGATNTGACCGGTGACNTCTTTGGCTTCATCAGAGGCCAACGCNCAGATCATCGGAGCAATTTTTGCTGGTGTCATTGTTTTCATGCGCTCGACGCGTCTCTTGTCTTCGTCACTGTTGACAGGGATCGTGCCGATCATTCGGCTCCAAGCGAATGGGCCAATGCAGTTTGAGGTTACGCCAAAGCGAGCCATGTCTAGTGCTATCGATTTTGAAAGGCCAACAATACCGAGTTTGGCTGCNGAGTAGTTTGCCTGTCCAAAGTTGCCAATGAGGCCTGAGGTCGAAGTGAAGTGGATATAGCGGCCGGATTGCTGGTTGCGAAAGTGTGTGGCAGCCGCGCGACTTACATTGAACGTGCCGTTCAAATGAACATTAATGACCGAGTTCCAATCATCTTCGGTCATCTTGTGGAAGATCACATCACGCAGAATACCNGCCACGTTGACGACGATATCGATGCGCCCGAACGTGTCGACAGCCTGTTCAACCATGCCTGCTGCAGCCTTGAATTCAGATACGCTGTCGTAGTTNGCNGCCGCTTCTCCACCGTTCGCTTTGATCAGATCAACCACTTCTTGTGCGGGTGTGTTGTCTGAGCCCTCACCCTCGGTTGAGCCGCCCAAATCATTGACGATAACCTTGGCGCCACAGGCNGCCATCAGCAATGCGATTTCTCTGCCGATGCCCCGACCGGCACCGGTGACGAGTGCTACCTTATCGAGAAGAAGCGTGNTGTCGGCCATTCTGTAATCCTTGGTTCCCAGTTTTGTTGAAGTCTTCGTGGCAGCGATATTGCGCAGCGATCGANGTTGGATGCAAGGTGTGTCAGCGGCAGACNGCAGCAAATTGCGATGATGATTGCCTTGATATCTTCAGAGCCTAGCACGAGGGAGCTTGAACGGGATGTTCCAACGCACGATCTTTTCGCACGAGCACGAGACCTATCGCGACAACGTCCGCCGCTTCATTGAAGAGCATATCACGCCCTACCACGATCAATGGGAAGAGGATGGTCAGATCAGTCGCGAGGCGTGGAAGGCTGCAGGCGACCACGGTTTGCTTTGTGCATCGACGCCAGAAAAGTACGGTGGGGCGGATGCCGACTTCCTTTACTCAGCAGTTCTGATTGAGGAGATGGCAAAGGCCAGCGCGTCAGGCCCAGGATTCTACCTACATTCTGATATTGTTGCACCGTACATCTATCACTACGGCACCGACGAACAGAAAGACCGCTGGCTGCCGCCGATGGCTGCTGGTGATAAGATCGGTGCGATCGCAATGACAGAGCCGAGCGCCGGATCGGATCTCCAGAATATCAAGACGCGGGCCATTCGCGACGGCGACGAGTTCGTCATTAGCGGCCAGAAGGTTTACATCACAAACGGGCAGATGTCCGACCTTGTCATTGTTGCCTGCAAGACTGATCCCAAGGAAGGCGCGCGCGGGATAAGTCTCATCATGGTTGAAGGAGATCGTGCAGGCTTCAAGCGCGGTCGCAATCTCAATAAGATTGGCTGGAAGGCGCAAGATACCTCCGAGCTGTTTTTTGATGAAGTCCGCGTGCCGGTCGAGAACATGCTTGGTGGTGAAGGGCGTGGCTTTGTCGGTTTGATGGAGCAGCTTCCGCAAGAGCGATTGATTCAAGCTATCCGTGCGACCGCCGTAATAGAAGCTGCGTTGAATTGGACTGTTGAATACGTTTCCGAACGGCAGGCGTTTGGACGGTCGATTTCTAGTTTTCAGAACACACGCTTCCAGCTGGCAACTGTGAAATCTCAGTCGACAATGCTGCGGGTGTTTGTTGATCGCTGTATTGAAATGCATCTCAAGGGGGAGCTCGATGCTGTCGACGCCGCGATGGCGAAGATGATGTCAGCCGAGATGATGTGCGAGTTGCTTGATGATTGTCTGCAGCTTTTTGGTGGCAGCGGCTACATGTGGGAGTATCCTATTGCGCGGGCCTGGGCCGATGCACGTATGAGCCGCATTGCGGGTGGTACATGTGAGATCATGCGCGAGATTATTGGACGTAGCATGTTTGGCAATAAGCAGTTGGCTTAACGCCGATACCCTGTTGCAACGCCGGCTCCGCGAATTTCAGCGAAATTTTCTTGCGGCCATTGTTCCGCCGCAAACCTGCGGCGTCAGCGCGTCCGCCTCAAGATGTGTCATGTGCACGGGCTCGCTGAGACCCGTCTGGCGCACGCTGCTTTGCGGTGGATGTGTTCCGCGCGCTTGAGGCTCCGCGGTTATAGCTCAGTGGCCGAGCGCCCGGTTGAGACCGGGAGGAGGAGGGTTCGATTCCCTTTAACTGCTCCATTAACGACTAGCTCAGTGGGTAGAGCACCAGACCAAGAATCTGGCTGTCATGGGTTCGACTCCCATGTCGTTTGCCAAGTGCCTTTTAAGCACAATCGGTTTTGGACCGACTTTACGAACTGAAGGGAAGCCGGCTGCTTCCCAGGCGGGACCAAAATTGCTCGCGGTTTCGGCCAACGGTAGCAGCGGAAACGCCAGACGGTTGAGCGCTCTGTTTTCGCGCGGATACCGCCTGCTGGCAAGGCTCACGTTCCGGGCACCGGCATCGCAGTGTTGATGGCTTCGGTCTGATCATTGTGTTGGACGCAACCCGGATACAAAGGCGGCGCCGGCAGGCTCAAGCGCGAGACCGTGTCTCGATCGTTGGGAAGTGGCCGGTGGAACTTGGATGGTTACAATTTTCTTGAACCATTCGGATAGTTAGGACGACTGAAAAGGAAATGAGAGAGAGGAACTGTTCGAACCGCACTTTTTCTGCGGGACGTTGGTTAGGGTGAGTGTCATTTGGACACTACTATTTTTTAATGTTGTTGTTCGTGACGACGAGCGTGGGTTCCTAACGCGCGACGGTCAATTTGTGCGCCTGCTAGGTCCGGGGCGCCATCGCGAATTTGATCCTTCAAACAAGCTCAAGGCCGAGGTTGTTAAGGTCACGCAGGCAGAGGTGCCGATCGAGAAGGCGCTGCTGTTTGATAAGTCACATCCGTCGTTTGCTTCAGAACACTTTGTGATCGTACAGCCGATTGATCATGAAGTTGCAATCGTGTCGATGGATGGGGCGCCGAAGCATCTCGTGTTGCCACACACAACGCGTGCGTTCTGGAAGACCTTGACGCATGTTGAAGTCGAGACAATCGACACGTCGTCAGGTCTACGTATCACCAAGGAGCATCTGGCAAAGCTGGATGTCGAACGAACACGTGTTGTTGTCCACGACATCGTGGGATCGCACGAGGCAGGTCTGTTGTTCGTCGACGGAGACTTTGTCGAGCATCTGAAGCCGGGCATGCATGCGTTCTGGGAGATCGGTCGTAAAGTCAAAATCGTCAAGGTCGATCTGCGTCCGACACCACTTGAGGTGACAGCGCAGGAGATACTGACGAAGGACCGTGTGGGTATCCGCGTGACGTTAACGGCCTTCTACAAGGTTATCGACGCACTGAAAGCGACAACCGGTTCGGCAGACCTATCGAATACTCTGTACCGCTTGGTTCAGTTTGCTATTAGTGAGGCGGTTGCGACGCGTACGCTGGACGAAATCCTGGGTGCNCGCGATACCATCGACCAGGAGGTCCGNGCATACGTGACTGCGCGGGTTAGCGATCTTGGTGTCGAGATNAATGAGATCGGTGTCAAGGACGTTATCCTACCAGGTGATGTGCGTGAGCTTCTGAACCATGTGGTTGAAGCGGAGCGCATGGCAAAGGCCAATCTGATCAAGCGTCAGGAAGAAACAGCAGCGACGCGCTCATTGTTGAACACTGCGCGTCTGATGGATGATAACCCTTTGTTGCTTCGCTTGAAGGAACTTGAGGCACTCGAGAAGTTGGTTGAAAAGGTCGGCCGTATTGATCTGCACACAGGCGGCGGTGCGGCTGGTCTGGAAGCCTTGCTTAAGAACCTCTACCGCATGACTGATAAGCCTNACGGTGACACGACCTAAAGACTTTGAAGGCTGAATAGAAGACCTAAACCTCCGGGAGGAATCTCGGAGGTTTTTTTATTTGTTCGATCTGCACATTCGCTTGTCAAAATGGACTGATTGCCCAGGCAANTTGTTTTCTGACGCGGCCATCGTGAGGACGGTTCAGGTCTTTTTTGGTAACCAATAGAGGATTGGAAGTAGTTCTGNACAAAATATCAACAATTNCATCGCAATAATACGGTGAAATCAGAGAATTATGCGGTTTTGATCAGGCGCGATTGAAATGATTTTCTGCACACATCTGCCTGATTGATTGCAAAGAGCCGCGTTTAAGAGACTTGAGGTTAGCATAATGAATGCTCAGACAACTCCACGCGTCCCCATGCCGGGACCGAGTCTTTCATCGTTCAACATCGGTACCATCATTCTNNGCCTGGCCATTCTCGTTCTATTGATCGGCGTTTGGCTCGGCATCTATCGGATTGATGCTGGTCATGTCGGTATTGTCAAAAGATTTGGTAATGTCATCGATGTGGTTGATCCGGGTCTGCACGTCAAAATTCCCTACGCTGATACCGTGGAGGAGATGGAGGTTCGCGAGCGTGCTTTCACTATGAAGATGGAAGCCGCCTCACAAGACCCGCTGGAGCTTCCGGTCACTGTGACTGTGAACTGGTTGGTTAAACGCAACCATGTCGAGCAACTCTATATTCAGTTCGGTTCACTCGATCAGTTTGAAAAGCGGATCATCCAGCCACGCCTGAATGATGCTGTGAAAGGTGTTACGAGCAATTACACAGTTAATGATCTGCTGCGGAAACGAACCGAGTACCGTGATAACTCGCAAAAGACATTTGGTGCCCGGATGCCAGAGGCAATCCAGATTACTGGGTTTTCTATTGTGAATGTCGGTTTCCCGCCGGAATACACAAAGGCAATTCGTGCGAAGCAGGTAGCACGAGAACAGGCGGAAACGGAGAAGTATGTTCTGGACCGCCAACGCCTGACAACCACACAAGTCACTCAAACGGCGATGGCACAGCGCGATGCTGACAAAGCTCGGGCTGATGGTCGAGCCTACGAGATCAAGGTGCAGGGTGAAGCCCAGGCGGAAGCCATCCGCATCATGGGGGAGGCGCTTGCCAAGCACCCTCTTGTCGTCGAGTACAAGAAAGTTGAGCGCTGGGGTGGAGCATTTCCAACCACTTTTATGGGTGGTGATGCCNGTGCAAAAACGCTTTGGTCACTGCCTGGAACAGGCAAACCCAAACCGTAAAGANTTNCCGGCAATCNTAANTGANGAGAGCAAGAANNTNCGTCTTACTTGCTCTTGACCTTTTTTAGCTCNGGCAGCAACTCGTCTGANATCAGGCGAATGCTTGCCAGCGANTTATAGAGTGGCATGCCGGCCCAATTCGTTCGAATGAGGAGATGGTTGACACTGAATTCCTCCCAGTAAGGCTTGAGCTGCTCGTAACATTCTTCTGGCGATCCGAGAATAAATCGCCCCTTCGACAATTCGTCGAAGGATTGCGTGAAGTCCTCTTTCCCGGGGCATGACTTTGTCCTGTCCCCAGGTTGCGTAGTCTTTGTACTTTCCTTCTAGATACGGCCCAGCCATTTTTAAGGCCGTTGCCCGATCCTTGGCACAGTAGACCTCTTTGACGATTGGTAGCTCGTCAGGAAAACTCTTTCCGGCTTCTTTGAGTNCACNTCTGTATACGCTNATCTGACGGCGAATCGTATCAATGGCGGCATGTGGATTTATGAACCAGGAGTCGCCCAGGCGTGCGGCACGTTTGATGGCCGGATCGTTGTTAGCTGCTATCCAGATGGGAGGACGTGGCTTTTGGACTGGCCGAATGTTCATGCGCACATTGTCGAGTNTGCATTCCGGGCTATCGTANCTGACACTTTCNTCCGTCCATAAGCGCTGTACCAGATCAAGGTANTCTTCGAANTTCCGGACACGTTCGCCTTTGCGGACACCAAAGGCTTCAAACTCGACATCGCGATAGCCGAGCCCAACTCCAAAAATGAAGTTGCCGCGACAGATNATATCGAGGGATGCAATCGTTTCTGCCGTGTAGACCGGGTTGTGAAGGTTCAACAGGAGAATGCCTAAACCGAGCTGCATATCACCAGCCTCTGCTGCCATGCGCGCAAGGAACGGTACAATNTGGAGCTGTTGGTTGTTGCCCTCATTCAGGTAGTGCTGGCCGAACATCGCGCTGTCCCAACCGCGATCTCGGGCGGTGTGCAGCATCTTTATCTGGTCATCAAGGCGGCTNACCATGTCTGCGTCAAGCCTCTGCTGATTGGTGATGAAGATCCCAACTTTCATACTTTTCTGCCTCCCCAGTCCTGATAGTTAATTTTTCGTTATCCTATGCCTCGCAGCTAGATCCTCAAAGTGATTGTTCGGAGTTGGTTGGGAGGNANCAAAGCCNNNTGAGATGCTTTTTGTTGGAATTTGAGCAAACTTTGAAATGCGCTGAATCAATTCTTAATCCTGTTGAACGCCCATATTTTGCGGGATTTTTGCGTTTGATCATGNTTGATCTGCAATCGCCTAAAATTTTAAGCGAAGTTGCATCGAGGTTTTAGCAAGCCGGCAAGGCCGGGTTTCTACGTTGCAGACTGGTCCACCGGCGCGTGGAATGTTCAGAACGCTAGGCATGTAGAGAAATGGCGAATATCACAGGCACCGACAACAGCGATAAGCTGAGCGGAACGAGAAGCGGTGACCAGATTCAGGGCGAAGGCGGCAACGACAATATTGCCGGTGGAAATGGTGGTGATACGATTCGCGGCGGCGGCGGAAACGACGAGCTATTCGGCAACAATGGCCATGACGTCATTTCAGGCGGAGATGCGATTACGGGCAAGGTTGAGCTCGGCAGCCTAAAGATTGCCGAGGCCTATGAGGGTGGCGTCACGTTTCTGAGTGAATCTGCCGGTTATAAGAACATCCTTGGTGTCTACAAGATTGCTGATGATGGCACGATCTACGATGTCGAGATCTTGTTTGAGAACGCATCGCTTCGCGGCTCAGGCGGTGATCTGATTGGTGGAGATAGTTCTACCGACCTCAATTTCGATATTGGGGACGAGGTCGGATTCTTTATTGTCGCGAACGGCTNCTCGCAAGGTGGTGTTCCCGCTTTACTTGATCAGGACGGCGCCAACTTCAAGATGATTGACGCTGACGGTAACATTGCCAATGCCAACGGTGATGGGCCGGTGCAACTCGTTCACGTCAGTGCAGATGGAGAAGAGAGCGCAATCAGTCTCGACAACGGGCGCAANCTTTTTCACAGCCGACAGAATCTAAATCAAGACGGTCTGAGCCATGTTGTTGCCGAAGTGAATACCGTTGACGGCACGATCAGGGTTGGGTTCGAGGATCTCTGGAATGGTGGTGACAGTGATTTCGATGGCTCGGTCTTCCTTGTGCAGGTTGGGCAGACGAATTCGCGTTTGATCGACCGGAGTGATAGTGGCAACGGCAATGATGACGGCGCCGACTACATCAACGGCGGCAATGGTAACGACNAACTGATGGGGATGGCCAACAACGATGTCGTCGAAGGCGGCAGCGGTCNCGATCAGCTATGGGGNAANTCCGGTAACGATGCTTTGGATGGNGGAACAGGNAATGATGTTCTNCGNGGNGGTAAGNGCGACGACCTCATCCTCGGTAAGGAAGGNAACGACACCATCCTTGGCAATAGTGGGGATGATCGCATCTCCGGTGGCAACGGCAATGATGACATCAAGGGCGAGTCCGGCAATGACCTGATCAGTGATGATGTTGGCAATGATGTGGTTGATGGCGGATCAGGAAATGATGAAGTCATCGCTGGTAAGAACGGACGCGATACCCATGTCGGCGGTTCAGGCGATGATACTCTGGACTACAGCCAATCAGATGCGAATGGTCTGATAGTTGACCTGTCGAAAGGCACCGTCAAGGGCAGCGGTCACGATAACAAGGTCAACAGTTTCGAGACGATGATTGCGTCTGAAGGCGATGACACCATCAAGGGCTCAAAGAACAGCGAGACCATTGAGGGACGTGATGGCGATGATGTCATTCGCGGCCATAAAGGTGCTGACTTACTAACCGGCGGAGCTGGTGAAGACACCTATAATTGGGAACGCAAAGATCTCGATGGCGTTGANACAATCACTGACTTTAACAGCGATGATGACGTCCTGGACTTCTCAAACCTNATCAAGGCGACGAAGTTTGATGACGTCTCCGAAGTGGTTCGAATTGAGCAAACAGCCGCTGGTGNGCGTGTGTCTGTCTACAGCGGAACGCAACTTGGTTGGCAGGATGTGGTCGTCCTGGCGGATACCGAGACTGATGTCCNAACCCTGCNGGATGACGGGGCGTTGATCGTTTAACAAGGTTAGNAAACCTAATACCAATCTAAGAACCCTTTTCTCATGAGCNAGTGCGCCGCGGTTTTACCAGAACCGCGGCGCTTCATTGTTCTGAGCATGAGTGCTCGTCAAAGCGCAATTTTAGTTTGGGCGTGAAATCCGATGATGATCAGCTGGTGGAACTCGACAATGAAATACGCATAGCGTAATCCATTCTTAATGCAGGCTGCAGATATGCGGCACGACTATTGAGAGCCAGCCCATATGCAAACGAGTCGGCGTATTGATCCGCGTTATGCGGTGGTTGCCGGTGCTTGCCTGACACAGTTCGTGATTGTCNGGCTGATGTTCTCTTACTCGATATTCTTTAAGACTTTTGAAGAGGAGTTTGGCTGGTCGCGCACGACCCTTTCGGCGGCGTTGTCGCTTGCATTTGTGATGATGGGGCTCCTGGCGGGTGTTATGGGACATCTCGGAGATCGCCTCAGCCCACGGCTGATGCTTGCGATTAACGGCATACTTTATGGCTTGGGGTTCGCGCTGATTTCTCAGGTTAGTGAGCCGTGGCAGCTGTTTGCCANATTCGCGATTTTCATTGGCCTNGGGATGAGCACGCATGATGTGGTGACGCTATCAACGGTCGCGCGCTACTTTGACAAGCGCCGAGGCATTATGACCGGTGTTGTGAAGACAGGTACAGCTGCCGGCCAAATTGGTTCTAACGGTTCTTGCTGCTTTTCTTATCGCTACGATAGATTGGCGATCAGCGGCTATGCTGCTTGGCCTAGGCGGTGCAGTTGCGCTGCTTATCGCATCGNTTCTCATTGGGGTTCCTGTTAAGCCTGCAGGCTCCAGCGTAGCTGCAGGTGGCCCTGATACAGGACTTGGTGCGGTTCTCAAGTCGCGTGTGTTTTGGACTCTTTGCGCGATCCAGTTTCTGTTCTTCCCATCCCTGACAACTGTACCGCTTCATCTGCCTGTCTATAGTATGGATCTTGGTATGAGCACGGCTCGGGCGGCAACGCTGCTCTCTGTGATTGCGGGAGCTAGTGTCGTTGGTCGNTTGGCAATCGGAGCTTTTTCAGATCGGATTGGCTGGAAGCGAGGGTTTGTGCTTTGTCTTTTGCCGCTGATTGGCGGCTTGGTTGCCTTCGCATTTATCGACACGCAAGTGGCATTGTTTGCCGCCGCCGTCATGTACGGCTTTGGTCATGGTGGTCTTTTTACGATCGTAGCGCCGACAATTGCGGAATACTTCGGTACGCGATCAGTCGGAGCGATTTTCGGAGGCATAGTGCTATTCGGAACGGTAGGCGGTGCGATTGGGCCAATTCTGGCGGGGTGCATCTTTGATCTGACAGGGAGCTATTTCACCGCCTTCCTAGTCTTAGCATGCATGGCAACACTTGGATTGCTTTTGGTTTTGACCTTACCAAAGGTAGGAGCTTCTCGATCTACTGCCGCAGTGGCGAATGCCTGATTTTGTTNCGTNCAGTTTTGCGCNGGGATNCNCTCCCAGAACTTCAAGGAAANCNGCCNCTGGCCTACATCCTNGGTAGTGTTCCGGGNAGTCGATGAAGGCTGCCGGCTAGCGANTGTGGAANANTGGCGCGTGCGCNAAGCATNTCNGTGAATGCAGCGAACAGNTTGTGCATTTGCTCTCGCTTGTAGGGAAAGACCTCATGCGGATCCATGTCATGGACGATCAAAGCGTTGTCNGCCTNGAATACNACCAGCTCACCGTCGNGGCTTTCGGCACAATCTATGCCAAAATACTCCAGACCGATGCGCTGAGGAAGCTCAAGGAATGCTTGTTCATGGCGGAAGAAGAAGTGGTTGTCGAAATTTGTCATGAACTGCCCCTCTTCCAGTCGCTTTTCATGTGACAGGGGAATGGCCGGCCATCGACAAAGATAATTCTATATTTCCGGAACAGGCCATCGTCACTGCTGTGATCAATGAATGACGATATAAAGAAGTCGTCATCGCTGCAGCGTTGCAGGTATTCTGCAATTTCTTCAACTGTTGACAGCTTTTCCAAATCTCGACCGGCGTGCGAGCCGACGGGGCGAATGATGAACGGTGCACCAAGTTTTGCGAACGGAGATGTGGACCAAGTCTTGGAGACGCAACGGGCTATGAGATCCGTTCTTGATGCGCGAAAGGTCTCTGGGAGGCGCACACCAGGAACCTGCCCTGCTGAGAGCACGAGTTCATCCCGCTCAAAGCCGACAATTGCCCGAGGATTGTTCAGAATTGGACGATCAAACGAGTCCAGGCTTTCATATATCTTCTCAAGATGACCTCGGTTCTGATCATTATCGCTTGGCGCAGCAACGAATATGACGTCGTGCTCCAGCAGCTTCTCGGGAAGCTGATGCTCCTCGCTCAAATAAAGTGTTCGCTGCCGGATTGATGTGTTCGCGATAAGAAATTCAATTGGGGTGTTGCCACCCATATGAATCGGCGCTGCGAGCACCAGCACATCAAGGTCGGGTTCAGCTGTACTGAGCGTTTCGTAAATCTGGCATTGTCGAAGTGCAAGCTCTTGGTATCGAAGCCCGCGCTCAAGATTGCCCCGCAGTTGCTCAATTGCCGATAAGTCCATGAGCGCGGCACCACGCGCGGGACCATTGTTGGCGGCCTCTTCAAGCTCCGCGACGACTGGAGACAGGTCCAGCCCCTTCATAGCAGTGCGGGTCAGTTCCGCTGTGCCAAGTCGAGTCTCAATTCTGGGCGATGAGTGGGGTGTGGCTGAAGCACTCATGTGAATCCCCCATTTGTTGCCAGTGTATAGAGGGGACATACCAGACAAGGCTTTTGTGGACCTTGCGCCGTTTGCTGATCTGTTGTTGCAGCCAGCTCTGCAAGGACGATGGCCGTTACACACAACCTTTGACATTGTCGATGCAAAGCTAGGTTTCTAACCGAGGTTGTTCGGGCTTGGCGCGAATAATTTCCGTCTAGGTATCTGCAACCTCGGTTGGCGACTCTTAAGTCTCGCGAAATACGCGCTGAAACTGATCTGTTAGAGGCTTCATCAGATAGGACAGAACGCTACGGTCTTGCGTTTGCAGGAAGGTATCGACTGGCATGCCTGGAATCAGTTTCAACTCGCCAAGACGTGCAAGCTCGTCAGGAGGAATTCCTACGCGGACGAGGTAGTAGGTCTCACCGGTCTGATTGTTTTGTACGGCGTCAGGTGACACCAACGTGACCCGGCCGTTAAGCTCGGGCGTGGTTCGTTGGTTCAGTGCTGATAGCCTCAGCAATGCCGATTGGTTGATCTGGACCTGATCGATGTCACTTGGTGAAATCTTGGCTTCGATGACGAGCTCTTTATTCTGAGGCACAATCTCCATGATTGTTTCACCGGGCCCGACAACTCCCCCGACTGTCTGAACGCGAGATTGTGTAACAATACCGCTTTCTGGAGCGCGGATTTCAAAACGGCTTAGTTTGACTTTGGCCGCGAGCTGCCGTTCTCGAAGCTCACCTATTTTCAGATCTACTTCGCGAAGTTCACGACCGACTGTGCTGGCGAGGTCCTGATCGACTTGAAGTATCTGTAGTTCCGTTTCTGCTAGTTTGGCTTTCGCACGTGAGACCATGGTGACGAAGTTGCCATTCTCTCCCTGAAGCTGTGTACGCTGTCGCTCAAGGACTGTTAGGCGATTGATCGCCATCAGTCCCTTCTTGTGGAGTTGTCGGACGCCCTTTAACTCGCGTTCA
Organism: Filomicrobium sp.; assembly: GCA_002689605.1. GTDB lineage: Bacteria > Pseudomonadota > Alphaproteobacteria > Rhizobiales > Hyphomicrobiaceae > Tectiglobus. The sequence goes on along the minus strand of NZGY01000060.1, from coordinate 57,162 downwards.
AGCAGCTGAAGCTCATTTGACTTGGCTTCTGCTTGAATTTGTAAACCCCCGATTGATTTCAGAATCTGCTGTTTGCGTCGTTCAAGCTGATCTTTGTGTCCGATACGTGATTTCCGGCGTAGATCAAACAGCTTTCGCTCGCTGTTGATCGCCTTCATAAAATCAGGCGTTAGTTGCTGTTGTTTGTCAAAGGAGGATAGCTCGATGGTGGCCTGGCCATCGCGCTCCGCTCTCAGGCGGGCGCGTTGTGTGATCAATTCGTTGAGCTGCTTCGAAACAATGTCGAGGTTGGCCTTGGGGAAAGTCGCATCCAGGCGCACGAGGGTTTGTCCGGCCGACACGGTATCACCGTTCCTGGCGAGTATCTCCCCCACAATACCACCACCGGGATGCTGAACTTTCTTGCGGCTGGATTCGACGACGATCTGACCTGATGCGATCACGGCACCGGAGATTTCAGCGTTATAAGCCCAACCGCCAACAGTCAGCGCAAGAAGAGCTATTGTGATGTGGCCCGTTTGCTGCAGGCGACGTATCGAGCGCCTTGCGTCTTCGATCTCGATAGATTTCGTCATGCCTGCAGCGCGGGTCTTGCCGCCTCCCCAATATTCTGAGATTGCCCTGTCTGGTTCGGTTTTGATTTTTGGAATTTCGCGATGACCGAATTCTTGTCACCGCTGGCAACGATCTGTCCCTGATGGACGGTGATTAGCATATCAACGCCTGCTAGCGCAGAACGACGGTGAGCGACGACGACGACGACGATGCCGCCACGGTTTCGGACTGACAGAATTGCTTCTCCAAGTGCCTTGTAACCGTCGGAGTCCAGGTTCGAGTTGGGTTCATCCAAGACGATCAAGAATGGTGCACCATAGAGTGCGTGTGCCAAAGCAAAGCGTTGGCGTTGACCTACGGATAAGAAAGAACCTTGGTTGCCGACTTCTGTCTCGTAGCCTTTAGGAAACGAAGCGATGAGCTCGTGACAACCAGCATTGCGTGCTGCCTGGAGAATGTCTTCAGTCTTGGTTTCGGGATCGAAACGGGCGATGTTCTCGGCAATAGTTCCTTCGATCAGCTCTACGTTTTGAGGTAGATAACCGATATGCCGGCCAAGATCTTCCGGCGCCCACTGTTAAATTGACGAGCCATCCAAAGTGACTTGCCTACGGGCTGGCTGCCATGCACCGATAATCAACCGTGCGATACTGGACTTACCTGCACCACTCGGTCCAACCAGGCCGAGGCCTTGTCCTGCCTTAAGATTGAAAGAGATATTTTTGACGACAAGATCATTGCCATTTGGTGCCATGGCACTGACGTCTTTGAACTCAAGAGACTGCTGGGGGCTGGGCAGCGCAGTGTACCTATTCGTACCTTGTGACTCGCGCAACAGCAAATTGAGGCGCTGCCAACTTTGCCGGGCCGCCACAAAATTTCGCCACTGACCAATTGCCTGGTCCAGAGGTGCCAATGTGCGGTTCGCGAGAATGGCGCTGGCGATTATCACGCCTGCAGATGCTTCCTGAATGATGACAAGGAATGCACCGACACCAAGCACTGTCGATTGCAGTAAGAGCCGTAGTCCTTTCGCCGTTGAGCCGAAGCCGCCAGTGACATCACTAATTCTGCTTTGTTGAGCCAAATAAGTGCCATCTGCGTTGTCCCACCTTTGCAGGACGCGGGGCATCATACCCATGACGGAGAGCATCTCGGCGTTGCGTGTGGCTTCATTGAGAAGGTTGTTCCGATGCATAGCAGCCGACGATGCTCGCATTGTTGGTTTGCGGCTTGCAATGTCGGTCGCGATAGTGAGCGCGATCAATGTCAGAGCACCTGCCACGGCAGTCCAACCAAGCCACGGGTGCAAAGCAAAGACGATCGCCAGATAGATTGGGAGCCAAGGGAGATCGAAAAGAACGATTGGTCCTGGGCTCGCGAGGAAGCTGCGAATAGTGTCCAGATCCTGAACGGGCTCAGATTGCTTCTCTTTGAGGCGTCCGGCTTGCTGCAGTCTGACTTGAGCTGAGAACACTCTGGCTGCAATCGATCTTTGAAACAGATTGCCGATGCGGACCAGCAGGCGGTTACGCGCAATATCCAGCAGGATCTGTACCGCAAAAAGAGCTACGACAATTGCACCAAGCGCAACCAATGTCGGTACACTGCGGCTTGGCAGAACCCGATCGTAGACCTCGAGCATGAATAGCGCGCCGGTGAGCATGAGAATGTTGACTAGAGCGCTTAACAGACCTGCACTGGCAAAAGCACTACCACATCCTGCAAGGAGACCGCTTGCATCATTCTTGTTCGAGAGATTGGCTTCTTGTTTTCGTGGGCGTGATGGCTGCTTGATTTCGGCAGTGTTTTTGTGGGTATGTGATGTTCTTGAAATGGCAGCGTAAGCCAATCCAGCCGCTAAGAAGAAGACAGCCCAAAATGGCATGCGAAGGGCGGGTTCTCCGGTTATCTGCCAGAACTGTGTGCCCATCCACGCTTGTAGATCAGCCGATATGGCAGATAGGCTTGCTAAGTCAGTTTGAGCCCAGACATCACCAACCGTCGTACTTGATGGCTGTTGTCCTAGTGGCGAAAGCTGTGTTGCATCCGTGATGACCACCAGTGTCGCGATACCAATGAGCAACGCCACACTAAAGTGCCCGATCTGTAACGAACTACTATTTGACGTGTTCGACCGGTAACCGTCTGAAGATGACCAAAGCATCAAAACTGCGGTGAGGCACAACCCGAACCAGAGCGGTACAAGTGCTACCAAATCAGCAAGACGTTGCCAGATTGGAGTACCTTGGGTCGATCCCCATGCATCTTGGAGGTTGGGTGTGTTTTTGCTGGTTAGCCAACCAAGCGTATCGCCAATTGTTGTTGCAGTGACCGCTGTGTGTCCTGTGCCGTTGAAGACGGCATCATAGCAAATTCCGAGTGCCGCAAAGACAAAGACTAAACGCGCTAGCAAACGCCAAGACATCGAACAAGCTTCCTACAACAATTGCGTTTTCGCCCTGAGTAGGTGATGTGATGCAACTGTGTCTGGAGCAATAAACAAGAGCAAACGCTATCAATGAAAGTCTAACAAACCATCGTTCGCATGCTTTCGATTTCGTTAATTGCCGCGCCTCAGTGAGACCGACGTCAATTTTTGAGCCGTAAATTGCTGTGGCAACTCATTCCGGGTTCAAGCCCGTCAGGGCAACGATCAGCCTCTATCAGATGCTGTTCGACCAAATTCCTATCTTCAATAGCAGTTGAAGCTTGTGCAGGCGGTTGCTTTCTGCTGCGTGCTGGTGCCATAACCCGCCAATGTCAAACCAAGCGCCATCCGATTTCGTTGCCCGCGTTACCGCTGCTGCTGCCGCGGTGCGCACCGTGTTGCAACCAACACCGTTGCAGTTCAACGCATTCTTAAGCGATCGGCACGGCGCAAACATTTATCTTAAGCGAGAGGATTTGACCCCGGTACGCAGTTACAAACTGCGCGGAGCGTTAATTTTTTCCGCAAAACAGTCTCTGAGGCTGGCCCGGACGCGACGTTTGCCTGCGCGTCCGCGGGCAAGCATGCGCAAGGCTTTGCCTACGCGTGTAAGCACTTCGGGGTGTCAGGTACCGTGTTCATGCCGGTGACGAGACCGCAGCAGAAAATACAGAAAACGCGCGTGTTTGGCGGTGAGCACGTCGAGATTGAGCTCGAAGGCGATATCTTCGACCAATGCTATGCAGCAGCAATGGACTTTGCGGCAGAAACCGGCGCACGGTTTGTTCCGCCGTTTGATCATGGCGATATCATCGAAGGCCAGGCAACTGTTGCGCTTGAGCTACTTGAACAAGCAGGACAATCTGTCGATGTGCTCATCATTCCCGTAGGTGGTGATGGTCTGGCAGCTGGTGTTACGCAGGTTATTAGGGCGCTGTCACCGAAGACCCGCATTCTTTACGTCGAGCCACAAGGTGCGCCCAGTCTGCGGCAAAGTCTTGAGAGCAAGGAACGGGTCCGGCTTGATCGCGTAGATAACTTTGTCGACGGTGCTGCTGTTGCTCAGATCGGTGAGTTGAATTTCGGTGTTCTGAAGGACTTGGATCCCAATTCCGTTTTGCTCATCAAGGAAGATAGTCTGTGTGAGACAATCATCGAGATGCTCAACATCGAAGGGATTGTGCTGGAACCGGCGGGTGCGCTCGAGATCGATGCACTGCGTTATCGCGATCCCGATGAGCTCAAAGGAAAGACGGTCGTTTGCCTGACTTCAGGTGGAAACTTCGATTTCGAGCGTCTGCCTGAAGTTAAAGAACGTGCATAGCGGGCATCAGGGCGCAATAAGTATTACATCCTGCGCCTGCCTCAGCGCCCTGGCGCGTTGCGTGAGTTCCTAGATCTTCTCGGTCCAGATGATGGCATCGCGCGGTTTGAGTATCTGAAGAAATCAGCCAGAAACTTTGGATCTATTTTAATAGGCGTCGAGTCGCCTGACTCTGCCAACTTCGCCGTTCTTAACGAAAAGATGGATGCTGCTGGCTTCCAATTCCAAGACATTACGGACGATGATCTCGTCGCAAGCTTCATTGTTTGATTGGTTTTCAGCTCTGGATCTGTCGGCCCAGAGTGTCAGTAGTCCCAAACAAATTTAGAGCCCGATCGTTTCAGATGGGAGCGCTTGCCGCATCCATCTGGAACGTGAATCGGTCTCTAAACTTATTAAGTCGAGCAAGAGTCACGTTCCGGCCAACAAAGTGAGCAAGTCGAAGGGTGATTCCATCTGGAACGATCTTGTTCTAGTCTTGGCCGGGTAGCTTTATGTTTCCACGCTTGGCGTAGACCTTGGCGACTGCTGCATCATCTTCCCGACCCAGTCCTTCATCCTGAGCCGCTTTAAATTGCTGTAGTGCAGTTTCCGTGAGCGGTAATGGGAAGTCCTGGCGATTGCCTTCGGCTGAGACGATACCTAGATCCTTGACGAAGATATCGACGGCGGATTTCGGGTCGTAGTCACCTTCAATAATGTGCGGACCGCGGTTGCCGAACATCCAGGATTGACCGGCGCTTGCGCAAATAACATCGTAGAGTGTCTGTGGATCTACGCCTGCTTTGATACCCAGCGTCATCGCCTCAGCCGTGGCGGCAATGTGGACGCCAGCCAATAGCTGGTTGATCATTTTCACTCTAGAGCCAGCACCTGGAGCATCGCCCAAGCGATAGACTTTGTTTGCTATCGCATCAGTTGCAGGTTTGGCTTTGTCGAAGGCCGTTGATGCGCCTGATGCCATGATGGTCATGTCACCATCCAATGCCTTGGTGGCCCCGCCCGATACCGGAGCGTCGATCACCTGCATGCCGCTTTCCGAGAGTCGGTTGGCAATCTGCTCGGCGAATTCAGGTGGAGTTGTCGCGCAGGTGAGGAAAACACAACCTCTCGGCGCAGCACCTACTGCACCGTTCTCGCCATAGAGGACCGTTGCCGTTTGTTCGGCGTTGACGACAAAGACCATTACCGCGTCGCAACCCGTGGCTGCTTCCGCCGGGGAAGTCGTCGAGGTGCCTCCAAGGGCTTTAAATTTGTCGAGAACGTCTTGGCGTACGTCAACGCCTACAGTTTCAATTCCGGCATTGAGCAGCGAAACCGCTGCACCCCAACCCATTGAACCAAGCCCAATAACGGCGGCTTTATAGTTGGCTTCCCCCATAATGTCCTCTTTTTGATGTCGGATTTAGTACGTGCCGCGATCAGGTATCTCGATCCGGAACGATGCCCCGTCATCTGTATCTAGGAGCTCGATTTTTCCGCCGTGAGCTTGGACCAATTCTGCAGAAATTGCGAGGCCTAAGCCGGTGCCACCTTTTCGCGCGCCGCCGTGGAATGCCTGGAACAAACGCTCCCGTGCCTTAGGAGGTACACCAGGACCGTTGTCGGAAATCAGAATGATCGTTCGCAAAGCTTCGCGTTTGGCACTGACAGTTATCGCACCTCTAGCTTCGTTACTCTGGGAGTCCAATGCCTGGGCACTGTTGCGACAGATATTGTTGAGCACGCGGAAAAGATGATCGCGATCGGCATCAATTTGCACGGCATCGTCGATATCAACGGTCCAGCCGATATCTTCTCGCGGCAAGTCCAAGCTGTCTCCAATTTCCTCTATGAGGTTCTTAATCGGGAACACTTCCCGACGGGGGGCTGCTTCCTGGGCCTTCCCAAACTTGAGTGTGTCGTTGCAGAAGTTGATCGCGCGATCCAGTGAAGCGATCAGCTTGGGCGCAAACCGCTGTACTGATGGATCTTTGAGCGTGGCCAATCGGTCTGAGATCAATTGGGCGCTCGCAAGCATATTGCGCAGATCGTGGTTGATTTTCGAGACTGCCAGACCCAGTTGCGCCAACCGGTTTTTCTGTTGCAGCAGCCCGATCATCTCGTTCTGCATATTGGCTAGTTCGCGCTCCGCCGATCCAAGTTCGTCACCGCGACCTGAGGGCACAATCACACGACTGGGGTCTTCTGGGTTCTCACTGAACGCCAGCATGTTCTTGTTGATGTCCATCATCGGCTGTACGAGAACCCGAATGAGGGCAAAGTACACTAGCCCAGCCGCGATGATCGAAATTATGATCGATAGAATGAGGATGTTGCGGGCAAATTTAAGCATTGCATCGCGCAGCGGCTGCTCTGGCAGAACAATCTCGACAAACTCGTCCATGGCTGGTGGTTTGCCCAAGCCTGTCGATGCCTGTCCGTAGACACGGATGACCCTGCCCTTTGGAGCTGTGAAGACTTCCAGGGCGTCGGCAATCAAGGCTATTCGGCGTGACAACCAGTTCCACGTACTGTCATTCGACATCTCGCGAAAATCGAAGTTGGCATCAACAACAACGGGAGTGCTTGCGGGAAGTACGAGTTTGCGTATGCGGTTCTTTTTGATCGCAACTGCGTGGACCTGCGCTGAATCAAGCAACTCCTGCTTGACCATTTTGGGCACGATGTTCGGCTTGGCAGCCTCTGCTGCAAGAGCAGCCAAGCGAGCTGATGTTAGACGCTCTGTAAGCCAGTTGACGCGGTAATTCGCGATAGATGGCAGAAAGATCAACACTTCTGCCAACATCACAAATATCAATGTGAGGACGAGCAGTTTTGACGGCAAGCCTAGGCCGGACCAACCTTGTTTTGCTCCGCCAGTAGCCAAGCCGAACCAGCGCCGCAGCGTGTTGCTGAGGGGATTCAGGGCTGCCTGGATTTTACCCGCAGATATGGTGTCGTTGTCGGGAGGTCTCTTGGGTAGATTGCCGGTGTCATTCATGCCGATGCAGTCATTAGATCCAGAGCATGTTTTATCCTATCGACCAGCCGAGAACTAACCGAGCTTGGTCAACCAGTTAATTGCTGTTCGTACCGCAGCACTGCCCGCAGCTGCTCCAAAATAGCGATAGGCTGCGCGCTTGTTGACTTCTGACAATGTCGGATATGGAGATATCCATTCCGTCATCGCCTTAATCTTCATTTTCTGTGAGATTGCCAGCGACCACATTTGGATCAATTCGCCGGCATTGTGGCCAACAATCGAGGCGCCCAGTATCCGGCCCTTTTTGTCAGTCAGGACCTTGACTAATCCTTCAGTCGTGCGTTCAGCTTGGGCTCGGTCGTTCTCGTGTAGGGGCCAACGCAAAACATTGACGACTGGGTATTCCTCGCGGGCTTGCTCTTCGCTCATTCCGCAGTGGGCAAGTTCCGGCTCAGTGTAAGTCACCCAGGGAATAATTTTGTCATTGGCCTTAGCAGGCATTTGGAAAAGAGCGCGCCGAATGACGATGCCGGCATGATAGTTTGCAACATGCGTGAACTGTAGGCCACCAGTGCAATCACCAATCGCGAACACTTTCCGATTAGAGGTAATCATTCCCGCGTCTACGGTAATGCCGCCGCGCTCGTATTTGATCCCTGCTTCCTCAAGCCCTAGGTCACTGATGTTGGGCTTACGGCCAACGGCCATGAGCAAGTGGGTGCCGTTGACTGAGGCTTCTCCAGCCTCGGACTTATACCTGACTTCAATTGCTCCAGCTGCCCCCGATATCTCTTGGACCAATGAGCCTTCGAGAATGTTGATGCCTTCTTCGCGGAGGCTCTTTAGTACGACAGCAGTGAGTTCCGGATCGTCCTTGGCGAGAGCTTTTGCACCCTCTACTACAGNAACTTTACTGCCAAGTCGGTGATGGGCTTGTGCCATTTCCAAGCCGATTGGTCCGCCGCCAACAATGATGAGGTGCTCTGGTTGCTCGATGTTATCAAACAATGTTTCGTTGGTGAAGTGCGGAACGTTATCGAGGCCGAGAATTGGTGGCACGAATGGTGATGAACCGGTGGCAATGACAAAGCGACGTGCTTTGATCAAGTATTCACCAGCTTGTACCGTCGATTTATCGACGAACTTTCCTGCAGCCTGGATAACTCTGACACCCAAGCCAGTGAAGCGTTCAACAGAATCGTTGGGTTCGATAGCGCCGATTAAGCTTTTGACGTGTTGGTTGACTGCAGCAAAGTCAATTGATGGCTCGACGGGTGCAATACCGAATGCGCCGCTCGCACGCATAATCTGCGCGCGCTTTCCCGCTGCGAGCAAAGCTTTGGATGGGACACAACCATAATTCAGGCAATCGCCACCCATCTTATGCCGTTCAAGCAGCACAACTTGTCGGCCGAAGGCTGCTGCNGCGGCCGCCACTGAGAGACCTCCAGATCCCGCGCCGATGACGCAGATGTCTGTTTTGATTGTCTCCGATCCTTTGGAAAGGCTGTCCACGGGATCAACTGCAGCGCTGTCATTGCGCAGCTGCATGGCCTTCATTCCTTTTCTTGTACCAATTGTGGGCGACCGGTACCAACGCAACAAAGCCGAGTGCGGCGAATGCTATTATAANTTCCTTCGTCACCAGCGCACTAATATNTATGGTNTATTCGCAAGCGTTCTCGCCTTTTTGCCCAACACAAGCATTGTAAATTTTATTCTGTGCTTCCACTACACTTCCGAGCCCTGCCCCTGCAAATGAATAAGCTGCAGTTCCAGGAATGATCCCGAGAAACGTCCCAATCAAATATGTCCGCAGCGGAACACCNAGCAGCGCTGGCGCNAGATTGACAACGGCAAAGGGGAACGCTGGAACGAGGCGCAGGAAAAGCAAGTAGCTTAGCGCGTTTTCCTGGAAACCTTCCCNTAGCTTGCCGATCCAAGGCCCAGCTTGGGCTGCAAGTGTCTCTCCTATCGATGACTTGGCGATCAGAAAGATCAGAGTAGCACCAATGGTAGCCGCAATGATTGTAGCAGGAGCACCAATCTGCCAGCCNAATAACAGGCCGCCTGACAATGTCATGATCAAACCGCCGGGAAGGGACAAAGCGACGACGGCAATGTAAATGCCCATGTAGATGAGTAACGCGATTAGTAGGTTCTCGCCGATGAAGCCTTGCAGAGCTTCATAGTTCAGACCAATCGTTTTGAACGAGAGGTACTTGTGCCAACCCATAGCNAAAACCAGCACCATCAGGCCGGCCAGGGCGATCAGTGGTAGCCAACGGCCATTGCCACNATTTGACTGCGATGTATCAGACATTGCTTTGTCCCATTCCTGCAAATGTAGGTTGACCTACTTGGTGTCGTTGAGGGCCCAGTCGTATTCGTAGCTACTGACTGAATTTGCTCGTTGTAGCTTCGCTTTCAGCTTCGGTTCGGCGTACTGCGTGACATGCTTCAACACGCCCGCTTCGCTTCCTCCGAAATCAGACTGGAACCATTTGAAGATAGAAGATGCCGTGACGTCACTGCCTGACACAGCGACACCGCGAGGGCTGTTGATATACTCACGTGCTCCGGCATCAAGTTCGGTTTCCAAGTTTGCGCCTGTGAACGCTTTTGTTCTGAGGTTTGGACAACCGATGGACGCACAATTTACGGCATAGTGCACGCGGGGATCTCTGAATATCGGTCGCATAATGCCGTGCTCGATATCGTCNAGACTTAGCTNTTCACCAGCAACCGTCATGATTTTCGCCTTCCAAGGTCCTCCTGCGCCGACGCTTTTTTTCAGGAAGCCAAGCAGGCTCGATTTAATGGTTATCTTGCGGATTGACGTCACTGGGTAGTGATCGAGCACAACATCGATGGTCTTTGCGTTGTAAAGGTTGGCCCAGAAGGCAAATTGCTCGTTCTTGTTGAGCTTTGAAACTTGTGTTGCCTNTAGCAACTNTACATAGGCNTTCAATGCCTGATGGTCATTTTTCTTAAATGCAGCGTAGGCGAGACGATTGAGCCCCGTCCCATCCGGTTTCACATANGTTTTGAGCATACGGTCCCATGCTGAGTGATCGACTTTTGCGGTGGAGCCCGCTGCATGCTGGGAAAACTTTTGTGCGAGGTTGGCTGAAGCTGTCTGAGAACCNAACACACCAGATAGCACCANAGTGGCTGCCATCGCGCCGAATTTAAGCGNCTGGGTTGGACGGAAGCTATGGCTATCCGCTCGACTAACGGTTTGAAGCATTGATACAGCTCTTAACGGTCCTGTTACGGCAAGCGCAATCGCCCCNCCGTGATAAGCCACTAGGTGCGTGAACTGCAGCCAAAAGGAAAGCGTCTCTCAACCGTTCGTGATACGATGCCGGGAGAGTTGAAGGACCGTTATCTGAAAGCAGTGTTTGACTTGGCCATAGGCTGTCAGTATAAAACCGCTTTCCGGGATTTTACCTATAGTTCCAGACTTTCGGCGAACGTGCGGTTTACGCAGACCGATTTTCCAGTCAGGAACACCCGACTGTGGAGCTAAGCTGTGAAGAGAACGTATCAACCAAGTAAGCTTGTCAGAAAGCGCCGTCATGGCTTCCGCAAGCGCATGGGCTCTGTTGGTGGCCTTCGCGTTTTGGCTCGTCGCCGTGCCAAAGGCCGTAAGAAGCTTTCTGCTTGAGACGCTGAATCTGCGAANGTTTTCATTGATTTTCAGTCTGGCGATAATTTGCCGGACTGCTCGCACATGTGCCTACAACACTTGCACGGCCAGAGGGATATGGCACTCGTCACCCTAAAAAAACGGCCTGAATATCTCCGAATCCGAGGTGGTCTCCNATGGTCGGGCCGGCCGTTTCTCATTGAATGCAAATCACGCCCATCCCAGTCCGAAGTTGGTGAAANCNCTCGTTTCGGTTTTACNGTTACGAAGAAGCTTGGAAACGCGGTTTCGCGCAACCGTATTCGCAGGCGGCTAAAGTCCGCCGCGAACGAGCTTGCACCAGAATTCGCTGATCCCACATGTGACTATGTCATTGTTGCTCGCAAACCTGCGCTTGATTGTGACTTCCAGATTATTCGTAACGATATGAAGGCAGCCTTTAAGAAGCTGAAAAGTAAGCAGAAAAGACATGGAAACGTATCTGGTAGTGGCACGAAACGCGATGGTGTGACGTGAATAGCCGTGACCCGGTGACACTTTCCTTACCGAAATAAATTAGGCAAACAGTGACGACCGCGCGTTAACCCTGCCGCTTTCTAGGAACAAACAATGTTCTCGCAAGATCCCGGTGATCAGAAAAATCTTCTTANGGCCATTCTACTGTCAGTGGCTGTTATGTTGGCCTGGCAGTANTTCTACGCCTCGCCGAAGATCAAAGAGGAGCAGGAGCGGCGCCGTGCGGTTGCTGCCGAGCAAGAAAAACAAAAACAAGCTGGTGGGAGCACAGCAAATCCAGTTGGAGGGTCAGCCCCTGTGGCGCCNTCTTCGACGCCAGGATCGGNACCTTCGGTNGGTTCTNCTGGGGGTAGCGCGCCGGTCGTTGCAAGCGTTTCTCGCGATGCAGCTCTCAAGAGAACAACGCGCCTACCAATTTCGACTCCGGCGGTAACGGGCTCGATTAACCTCACNGGCGGTCGNATCGANGACATCANGCTGAACCGTTACCGCGAAGAGCTGGCTCAAACCAGTCCGAATGTCGTGCTGTTTTCTCCAGCTTTCGCTCCTCAGCCTTACTTCGCGGAGCACGGCTGGGTTGTCGGTCCCGGCACAGCAACGAAAGTGCCGACGCGCGAATCCGTTTGGAAGGTTGCAAATGGCGCAACGAAGCTGGGCGATAAGGAACCCGTNACACTGGTCTGGGACAATGGCGAGGGCGTTGTCTTTAAACGCACAATCAGCCTCGATGAAAACTATTTGTTCTCAATCAGCCAAACCGTGGAGAACAATAGCGGCAAGCCTATTACCCTGCGCCCTTACGGCCGGATTTTCCGATTGGGNACGCCACAAATTGAAGGCTTCTTCATCCAGCACGAGGGCATGATNGGATTCATCGGTGAGAAGAAGCTGCAGGAGATTGATTACTCGGAAGCGCTCGACGATGGCGGCGGGAAGAACTATAATGANACCGGCGGTTGGCTTGGTTTCACCGACAAGTATTGGGCAGCTGCACTTGTCCCGGATCAGACGAAACCGTTCCTNGGCAGTATGCGTGCCACGCAGAAGAAGACCGANAAGCAGCGCGAGGCTTTNCAGACCGATTACCTGATGNCGGAANTGACNGTCGCNCCGTCAGCCAGCCAGTCGGTCAAGTCGCATCTTTTTGTTGGNGCAAAGAAAGTNGACCTGATNAANANNTATGAGTCCGAGCAGAAGATCCTCGAGTTCAANTACCTGATTGACTGGGGATGGTTCTACTTCATNACNAAGCCACTCTATCAGCTGATCATCTGGTTCAACGGTATTCTTGGGAACTTTGGTCTCGCTATCCTTGCAGTGACTGTTGTCGTCAAAGCTGCATTCTTCTGGTTCGCCAATAAGTCCTACGAGTCTATGGCGAAGATGAAGAAGCTGCAGCCTGATCTGGAGCGCATCCGAGATCGCTATAAAGACGATAAGATGGCTCAGCAAAAGGAGATGATGGAGCTCTACAAGAAGGAAAAGATCAACCCNCTTGTCGGCTGTCTGCCGATGCTGGTGCAGATCCCGGTTTTCTTTGCGCTCTATAAGGTTTTGTTTGTTGCCATTGAGATGCGGCATGCGCCGTTCTACGGCTGGATCCAAGACCTCTCCGCGAAAGATCCGATCTCGCTGTTCAATCTGTTTGGATTGCTGCCCTACACGCCGCCGGANTTCCTCATCGTNGGTATCTGGCCGCTGATCATGGGNGTAACTATGTGGCTTCAGATGCAGCTCAATCCGCAGCAGCCTGATCCGATCCAGCAGCAGATCTTCAACTGGATGCCGATCATGTTCACCTTCCTACTCGCTTCCTTCCCNGCAGGNTTGGTGATCTATTGGGCGTGGAACAACATCCTGTCACTTGCGCAGCAATACCTGATCATGAAGCGACAAGGCGTGGAAATTGTGCTGTTTGACAATCTGAAGCGCAACTTTGGTGCGATCGGGAAAATGGTGACGGATATGACCAACAAAACCAAACCGAAGAGTTGAGCGGTAAACCGCGTTTGCGACGACCATGGAGACAGATGAAGATAGGTTTTCTTCGCAGCAACTTGCAGCGGCAGATAAGTTCTTTGCCCAGCCGTGGGAGTTTGTCCGCGGCATTCCCAGTCTTGATTTTCTGACACCGGCAGATCGACCCGAAATCGCATTTGCCGGTCGGTCCAATGTCGGAAAGTCGAGTCTCATAAATGCAATCGCAAACCGGCGAAGCCTGGCGCGGACGTCCAACACCCCTGGACGCACTCAGGAACTGAATTTCTTCACAGTCGGAGCGGGCGATTTCTATTTCGTGGATATGCCCGGATATGGCTTTGCCAAGGCTCCGAAGTCAAAAGTTGAAGCCTGGACNGGACTGATCAAGGATTACCTTCGGGGCAGNACNACGTTGCGGCGGGTGTTNGNTCTTGTTGATGCGAGACATGGTGTGAAACCCATAGATCGTGAGATNTTCACTTTGCTGGACGAAGCAGCTGTCACTTACCAGATCGTCCTCACCAAAATCGACAAGCTGAAGTTGGGGCAGACAGAACGCGTGCAACAGGAGACAACTGCCGCGATTTCAGCGCATGCTGCAGCTTTCCCTTTGGTGATATCGACATCTTCTGAAAAGCGAGTTGGCCTTTCCGAATTGCGCTCAAGTATCCTTGAAGTCGTCTCGCAATAGGACTGTTCGACGATGATGATCTTGCTCTAAGACGTTCTGGCGATACAGGTTATGTGTTCAGGAATGCCTGGCCGATACTCAGGATCTGCTCTCCNAACTTTGCAAACAGGCCCCCGATGACGNCGGCTGCNGCCCATCCGCTCCAACGNAGGGCTAGACTNTTGTAATTCGTTGCGACGCGGACTTCGAAGACCTGGTCCGGAAGCGCGGTTTCGGCCATCAGACCATCGCCACCAACTGTTCGAGCCGAAACCATCAATTGCAGGTTTTCGCGTCCCGTCCGCTGTGGCGTGATGGTCCAACGCCAGCTGGCATAGTCATCGTTGAGCAGACCGAGCTTGTTTTCAATCCACTGCGTTTCCGGGGACGACGTTTCAATAAAGAAACCTCCGTTCGGAGCTCTCAATCGAAGAGACATTGCTTGGGTTATGATCAGTTCGTGGCGCTGGGCCAGCCCCTGCCCTTGCATGCCATCAGCAAGATTGGAGAGATCAGCCCGAGCAACGCGAACCTCGACAATCTGCGAGACGCCTCGGGTCATGCGACGCGGAATGTTCTCGACAAGTTGGGCTGGATGAATCGGCACGCCGGATGGCGGTGGTTCGACAGGAACGGGCAAGTTTGACGGAGCCGGTTGGCCCACGCGCGGATCAAAGCCAGCCTGGCCCGGATAACCGGGTGGCTGTCCTTGGTATCCNCCAGAAGCTGGNGCGCCAGGCGGTGGTGGTGNGTTGTACTGCGGCGGCGGTGGTCGGTAAGNCGGCTGTTGTTGCGTCGGTGGAGGTGGCCTGCGAATTCCTTCAGAAGGTGGCGATCCGACCTGACTTGGTGGCGNTGGGCCAGGCTGCTGCCTAGGTACATTGGCNGGTGGCTGAGGAGCCCTCTCGAATTGCTGTGGGTCCGGTCGGCGTAGTCGATCTGGAAGTGAAGTACNNGNCGCGCCAATCTGCTGTTGCGGTGGCGGTGCGGGGANAGGAGGCGGATTGTTCGGCGGAGGCGCTGGAGGCTCTGTAATATCTTCCAGGGGGTCTAAGACTGGCTCAGGTGGTTGCTGTTCGCGAACCGGCTGAGCTTGTTCATTCGCGTCGAAATTCTCGGGTGGCAATGTTCTGTTTTCAGGAGGGGCAGGTGCTCGCTGCGGCTGCTCCGGGCTGGCGTGAACATTTGGAGGAGATCGACGTTCGAAGCGTGCGAGCGAGTCTTCAGTCTGTAGTGGTTGTGGTGGCTTCGCTTCGGTTTCAGATTGATGGGCGTCAGAGGTTGTCTGCGAAGCAGCGCCATTGTGGTCTTCCGGACTATTCTCAGCAGGTTGTAAACGACTGGGCTTGAGCGGTAGGTTGTGTCGTGCAGCTTCCTGTGTTGCACGTATNCGTTCCCTAGCCTGGGCAAGCGCGTCNTCNGCAGCTGATGGTGAAGGTCGCCTCGTATCGTCATTTGCTGCAATTGGGCTGGGATTTGCTGCTTCAGGTGATCCAGATTGCCCGTCTTGCATATGAGGCAGCGGTGCGCTTGTAGGCGCTGGTGCTTTTGCCGTTTGAAGCGCGTCGATGGCCGCTTTGAAATTCAGCCCCTGAGCCAAAAGCATTTGGGCTGCTGGGGTTTGTGCGTCTCCAATAATAGCTGCCAATACGATCGCNCCGTTCACCTCGGAACGTCGGCTTTTCTGTGCTGCAATGACTGCCGAATTCACGATCCGGGCAGCTTCGGTATCAAATACGGGTTGAGCTGCCTCACCAGGAGTGAGACGGTCTTCCAATCGCCCTAAGTAATTCGATACATCTGAGTGAAGGCGACCCTGGTCGATTTCGCAGGCCTGCAACATCAACTCAGCTTCAGGGTCTTCATTCAGTGCGAGCAGAACGTGTTCGATCGTGACAAAGCGGTGGGATTGTTCTGACGCATAGGTGCCGGCACGCTGAAGTGTCACGCGCAGATTCTGCGACATCTCCACACGATTGTCCGATCCCTGTGCAACTTGCGACATTCATGATTCCTTGAAAGCACGCTACTCTACCTAGGTTCTCAGCAAATAGCATCTGTGAACAGGCAAATCAGCGATTGCAATACCGCATTGCAGGTGATTCCCTACGATGAAAGAAGACGTATCACACTGATATGCGCATTGCATGGCGGCCTATCAGCCAATTGTGAGCGAAATCCGTTGCCCTTTTTTCGTCGATAGCATAACTGCCCTAGTGGTATTGTGGTTACTGTATCCTGAGCTAAAACTCTTATGCAGTGTCGGCTTTGGTTATAATGGGACCATTCCACATTCACCTTTTAGCACCTGGGACTGAGGCAATAATTAGCCCGATTGGATTTCGTCCCCGAATTGCTGATGCATAAGGTTTGGCAAATATGGCAAATTCCGACACCGACACTCGCCATCAGGGTGACGAACAGGACGTGACGGCGCATTTGAAGGCCCGCATCCTGGCAGAAGCCCTGCCTAATATGCTGCAGTACGACGAGAATACCGTCGTTGTGAAGTTTGGCGGCCATGCGATGGGAGACCAGAAGTTAGCCCAGGCCTTCGCGCAAGATATCGTCTATTTGAAGCAGTCCGGCATCAATCCGATTGTTGTCCATGGAGGCGGGCCGCAAATTGCATCGATGCTGAAAAAGCTGGAGATTAAGTCAGACTTTGTGCATGGCCTGCGTGTAACCGATAAGCCGACAGTTGAAGTGGTTGAGATGGTTCTCGCAGGAGCCATCAATAAGGAGATAGTGACTGCTATCAATGGACAGGGCGGAAAGGCCATTGGCATTTGCGGTAAGGATGCGAACCTCGTATTTGCCCGGAAGATTACCGAAATACCTGATCCTGAATCCAACATCATGAAACAGGTCGACATCGGTTATGTTGGAGAGCCGGATAAGGTCAATACGCAGATATTGGATGTCTTTTCTGATTCAGAGCTAATTCCAGTTATTGCCCCAGTGGGTGTAACGGAGGACGGAGAGACGCTTAACATCAACGCAGATACATTTGCTTCAGCAATTGCAACAGCAACGCAGGCAAAACGACTGTTGTTGCTGACCGATGTGGAAGGTGTTTTGGATAAGCAGGGTAAACTCATTCAGGAGCTCACCATCGATCAGGCAAAAGAATACATGCGGGATGGCACGATAACAGGTGGTATGATCCCTAAGATTGAAAGCTGTATTGATGTCGTCAACGGCGGTGTTGAGGCTGTGGTCATTATCAATGGAACCGTGCCGCACTGTGTGCTTTTGGAGCTACTCACTGAACACGGCGCTGGTACAATACTGAGGGGGGCTTCTCGTGGATGAGTTTGCATCTGCTGGTAGTCAGTCCGGCGATACTAGAACAACCAGCGAATTCGGTGACACGAAGACTTGGGTTTTTGACTTAGACAACACGCTTTATCCAGCTGATTCCAATCTGTTCGCTCAGATGGATGTTAAAATGCAGGAGTTCATTGCCAAGTATTTGGGAGTTCCGCAGGCATACGCGCGTCATCTGCAAAAGAACTATTACCGGCAATTTGGCACGACGCTCGCAGGCATGATGAGCGTTCACAAGATGGAGCCGACGGACTTTCTTGAGTATGTCCATGATCTAGATCTGGCGAACGTTCCAGAAAACCCTCGATTGTCAGACGCCATTGACCGTCTTCCCGGTCGAAAGCTTATTTTCACTGCCGGTTCCCGTAAACACGCAGAGAACGTGGCAGGCAAGATCGGTATTCTAGATCACTTCGAAGATATCATGGATATCGTCGACGCAGACTTCCATCCCAAGGAGCAGGCCGGAGCTTATGATCTGTTCCTCAAGAAGCACGGCGTGACAGCAACGGAAGCAGCAATGTTTGAGGACATGCCGCACAACCTTGTGGTGCCTCACACCTTAGGGATGAAGACTGTTCTGGTCTATTCTCAGACTGTTAAGCACCCGGTTGCACAGAAAGTCAGATCTTGGAGTTCTCCACCTGAACACATTCATCACATGACTTCCGACCTGACGGAGTTTTTGGAAGGCGATGTGCTCATCAAATACGATGAGTAAGGTGGTGTAGACTGTGTAGCTTCTTTGGTTCCTTGCGAGCCTGTCGACCGTGCTGTGTCATGCGTTATGACGTTTGCGCGGAACGCTAACGATCTGATATCGATAAATGAGTGGATAAATCGTGTCTCTTAGTAGAGCTTGCCAGCTAAATCATTTTCGCTAGAGATACCAGTTCATCAAAAACTTGGCAGCTTATTCGCAAACACAAAGGCTCCGCAGTGCGGAGCCTTTAAAGTATTGTGGTCAAAAAACTTTGGAATAGAATCTGCTTAGATCGCAAAGCTTTCTAGCTTCTTTCCCTTTTTTAGNTCATCAACCAGCCATAGCGGCTGCCGNCCGCGGCCAGTCCAAGTCATTGNGGGGTTTTGCGGATGACGATACTTGGGTGCTACTTTTCCACCCTTGCGCCCGCCCTTGTTTGAACCGATGAGATCATCAAGGTTAAATCCTGAATCTGCTGCCATCTCAGCAAGCTTCAGCTTTAGATTTGCCTTTTCGGCTTGTCGCTTAGCTTCAATCTCAACCGAAATCCGGTTCTCCAGATCAAGCAATTCGCGATATGAAAGTTTGTCAATATTTGGTGCAGGCACTGAACTCTACTCCTTCACAACTGTTGTTATGCTCACTCGTCTTAAGCTAAGTGTTACCCTGAAAGNCACTGCCATTGTCAAGAAACAAAATCACTAGTTAATTGTCCTTGTATTTGGCGATTCTAATTTACTTCTTGAGAATAAACCGCTCGCTGCTTGCGAATTAAATTCTCGGGGTAACAGAAACTCACTTTTTGGTTTTGCAGCGATGGTTCCGGTGAATTCCACTTTATTTTCAACCTTAAACGCATCCACGCGGTTATGATATTACCTGGTGGTGGTCCTTCGACATTCTGAACCAAGTGGTTATCCGTCAGGAAAACTTATCTGTTCATAACCCATAACTTGTATTTGGTGTTATGCATTTAGCGCCAAATGCAAAAAACCTAGTGACTTTTGTACGATATGATGAAATGTCCCTGCAAGAGGTTTCATGTTATGGCCGCTGGGTTTCGGGGTGGTTCTTTGATTTCATGTCTGCAGGGTGCCAATGCATGTGANCTGTCCAGTATAGACTATCAATGCCAGTTCTTGATTTGGTGAGTTAGATTCNGTCGGCTGGCTGATTAAGTTGTTAGGCTGCGTTTGATGATAGAGTTTGCCGAGTTGGTNTGTTGAGTTTTAGTCGTTTATGAATTGGTGACGAAACTGAGATTGTGATGGCGATTTTTCCGGAAAGCTCAGTGGCGAACTTACGGGGCTTGACGAATGCTCTGATACCGCAAATATCCAACGAAAGTTTNGATCAGCTGGAGGGTGCATGATGACTGAGCAAGCGTCGAAGGATGCTACGAGCCAACCATTTCAGGCTGAGGTTGCCGAACTACTCCAGCTTATGGTGCACTCAGTGTACTCCGAGCGAGAGATATTCCTGCGAGAACTTATCTCCAATGCTTCGGACGCTTGTGATAAGCTTCGTTATAGTGCAATTGAAACTCCATCNCTTCTCGAAGATGATAGCTCGCTTGGAATACGCCTTGCAGCGGATGAAAGTGCTGGTGTCCTGAAGATTGTCGATACTGGCATAGGGATGAGCAAAGAGGAACTTGCCGAGAACCTCGGGACAATTGCGCGATCCGGTACAAAACAGTTCGTCAATCAAATTCAAAACGCCCAGGAAGGTTCCGCACTTATCGGCCAGTTTGGAGTTGGCTTCTATTCGGCTTTTATGGTTGCGGATGAAATAGAAGTCGTGAGTTCGCGTGCTGGTACGGGCGAGACCTGGGTATGGAAATCAGCAGGAACAACCGGCTTTGAGATTGTCGAGGCAACCCCGGAGCAGGCCGCAGAAATCAAGCGGGGAACCGAAATCAGGCTCCGCTTGAAGGACGATGCTAGGGAGTATTTGGAACGGCATACTCTCGAGCGTATCGTGCGTCAGTATTCAAATCACATTCTTTTCCCGATCGAGATTGCTGATGAAAAAGGCGAATTTCAGCAAGTGAATTCGGCTAGCGCACTCTGGCAACGCTCAAAGAATGATGTGACTGATGAGGACTATAAACAGGCTTATATGACGCTTGCTAATGCGTTCGATGATCCAGCAGTCACGCTGCATTATAAGGTGGAGGGACGGCAATCTTATGCGGTGATGCTNTTCGTGCCGACCCAACCCCCTTTCGACCTGTTTGATCAAGCAAGAAAAGGGCGCGTGAAACTCTACGTTCGCCGCGTCTATATTAGTGATGAGGCTGACCTGCTTCCGCCTTATCTGCGTTTCGTGAGAGGCGTCATTGATAGCGAAGACCTACCACTCAATATTTCGCGCGAGANGCTTCAGAACAATCCCCATGTCAAGTCGATACAAAANGCTGTCACCGGGCGAGTGCTTGGNGAGCTTGAAAAGCTTGCCGAAAATGNATCAGAGACGTTCGAGNAGGTCTGGGGCTCGTTTGGGGCCGTGGTAAAGGAGGGNATTTATGAGGACATCGAGCGCCGTGAGAGGCTGCTCCAACTGTCTCGCTTCCAATCTACGGTTGGCGACGGGCTCCGTTCGCTAAAGCAATATGTTGCAGATTTCCGGCCCAATCAGACGGAGATATATTATCTGGTGGGCGACAGCGTGAGCCAATTGCAGGCGAGTCCCAAGCTTGAAGCGTTGCGCGCTCGTGGTATTGAGGTTCTTTTGTTGACCGATCATGTCGATGCGTTTTGGACATCGATGCCGTTGGAGTTTGAAGGCAAGCCGCTGAAATCTCTGAGCCAGGGTGATATCAATTTCGATTTGGTCCCCAAGCTGGATGAGAATGAAGAGGCCGATCAGCAAGACGATACGAACTCAGTGGATGATGCNGTCGTCCTGGCCGCAGTCCGCGGNGAGTTGGAGGATATTATTTCTGACGTCCGAGCCTCTCAACGTCTCANNGATAGCCCGGCATGCCTTGTCGCCGAGGCGGCCGGACCGGATCGCAGGCTTGAGCGGATTTTGGCTCAGACTGGCAACGGTGCTGTCGCTAAGCCGATACTAGAACTCAATCTCAAACACCCGCTGGTACGTGCCATTGCTAGTTCAAAGGCAAATGCAGCAGATGCAGACGTCAACGATCTCTCGCATCTGTTGTTTGAGCAGGCTCAAATTCTTGACGGTGAAATCCCAGCTGATCCGGCTGCGTTTGCGAAACGTCTTAACCGCCTTGTCGCCCGTGGCTTAACTTCATAACTGGNGCCCAAAGAAAAAGCCCNGGAAGCCCGGGCAGTTGGTGAAGGNAGCNCGGAAAAGGGGAGCCATTCAGTGGCTCTCGTTATTCGACAATGACCATTGTTCGGATTTCAATGCTCTCGCGCGGTGGTGCATCTGGACTGGTGTTCGGATCATCAAAAGCGCCGTGCGGCGTATACATCGCTTTGCTCTGATCGGTATCCCATCCTTTGATCAAAAAGACTTCGTCTTTCGTCATCTCAGGAGCGAAGTACCACTTGTGGTCTTCCGAATGTGCGAGGTGGTAGATTTCACCGATGCGATCGGGGAATACTTGGTCGGTTGCAACCAAGTCAGCCTTGGGTACAGACGACGCATCGGCTAATGCCAGCGGTGCCCGCTGTACCGGCCCCTTGATTGGACGCCAGACATTGACCTGAACAACGCGAGCATTTGAATTCAGGAGCCGTTCTGCTTCTTCGTCTCCTACGACATCGCGTAATCTTTGNGGCCCGCTGGCATCTGTGTAGTCGACATGGACACGACGTGCCGGCCCGCGCAGACCATCAGGATTTGCTGCGCCTTGGCTTGAGTCCGATCGGCGGGTGGCGTCAAAAATCTCAACCCTGCTGGCACCAAAGCGCTCTTTNAGGAGTTCTACGATTTCTGGGTAGTACTGTGCTTTNACCGCTTCATCNTCGTGGAGGTCGGCAACTTTGGTTTTTACCGTCAAAAGCTCGAAGCCTTCGCGATCAACGTTGGCTGCCTCACTACGGAGNCGAAGATTGGCGATTTTCACAGGTAACTCCACCGTCTCGAACATAACCTTTGGCGCTGCGCCGGTCATGGCAGAACTCAGGAACTGCGGTTTTTCTTTCTGCGGGACAATGAACTCGACTGCGGCGGTGACGTCGGTTTGCGTTGCTGCATCTTGCATAGCGAAACTCCTCAAGGGATCGGAAGTGCTGGTTTGTTGAATCCACGATGGTGCAACGGCTCCAACTTTTCGAACGAGTTTACTTCATGTTGACTTGAATTTTATTCAAGTGAAGGAGCATGAGCGACGGTTTCTGACGCTTTCCAGTCCTTCGAGATATTAACGAGCCAGCGTTCGACCCGACGAGCGGAGACTGACAGTGTTTGATTGGTTGGTTTACACAGGTAGTAGCCTGCTCCTGTGGGATTGGCGCCGCCGAATGGGGCAATGAGGCGCTGATCAGCCAACCAGTCGTCGACTACGGGGCGGCGGCCCATGGCAAGACCGTACCCATTTTCCGCTAGTCGTAGTGCTTGCTCCTGCACATCAAGCACTATCGAGTCGCCCAAAGAAGGCGGTGTGAGACCGTGAGCCCGCGCCCATTCCTCCCACTCATCCGGGAAGTTGGCGTTCACGATTAGGCGTAACCCTGCCAAGTCTGGCAATTTAGTTGCACTTGGTGTGTCCTCAAAATACTGAGGAGAGCAAACTGGCGATGCCGTTTCCTCCAGGAGAAAAGTGGCATCAAGGCCCCGCCAACGGCCGCGGCCATGGCGAATAGCGAGATCGATTTGGTCTCGCCTTAGATCGGTCACGCGCGTTGAAGGGACGAGTTGGAGGTCGATGTTTGTGTGGGCCTGCTCGAAACCACTGATTCTCGGGATGAGCCAGGTGGCTGCGAGGGATGGCGGGAGTGTCAGTCGAACGGCGTTGCGGCCTGTGTTTGGAAGCAATGCTTCGGTTGCGGTTTGGATCTGAAACAATGCAGGTTCGATCTGCTGTAGGTACCGCTGGCCTGCCTCTGTTAGCCGAGCTTGTGAGCCCGATCTGTCAATCAGGGAAACGTGCAGATACTCCTCCAGGCGTTTCACCTGGTGACTGATGGCCGACTCGGTCACGCCTAGCGTCTCAGCCGCGTCACGAAACCGGTCGTGCGTCGCTGCCGCGTGGAATGCCCTCAATGCAGCAAATGGTGGCAAATTAAGCTTGCGGTCGGTCATCGGCAAAGGTTGGTCGAAATGTGAGAAAGATTCAAGCTCGGTTGGTTCTAGGCTTGGCCACGGCTAGCGCCCAATTTGCGTACCAAAGTTGGACAAGGAACCGCCATCATGAAAGTGGCAAAGCGAGGCCGGACAGGCCGAAGGTGAGAAGGCGGTGTCAGACGGTCGGGTAATGAGGTTGCACCATACATCAAAAGAGCTATGCCCATCGTCGAGTTTCTTGACGAGGAAGGGTTGCTCAAAATCGAAGAGCAGGCCGATTGGCTGATTAAGGACATCGGTCTTGAATTTCGAGATGATCCGTCCGCTTTGCATGTCTGGCGCGAAGCTGGCACGGATGTCCGAGAGGCCCGGGTCCGAGCTGCTCCTGCTACCTGATCGGGCAGCTTGCACGTCGTCTTGGTCTCCCGCTTCGCTGCGGCGGTTCGCTGACCGCTTCCAAGATACCAGACGCACAGGCGGCCTATGAAAGCGCAGATTCGATGCACTCGACAGTCATGGCCGGCGCCAACTTTGTTCTGCATTCTGCTGGGTGGCTCGAAGGCGGTTTTTGTACCGGGTACGAGAAGCTGGCTATGGACGCTGATCGGCTCGGAGCCTACCAGGTCATGCTGGGTGGCCTTTCCACCGATCTGAATGCGCAGGCGCGCGATGCGTACCTTGAGGTTGAGCCGGCCGGCCACTGTCTAGGCTCTTCACACATAATGGCGAATTATCAAACGGCCTTCTACGAGGCTGCACTCTCCGACAGTGAGAATGTCGAAAGTTGGGAAGAGGCCGGCTCAAAGGATATGTTGCAACGCGCCTACGAGCGCTGGCGTGCGTGACAAGGTTGGTGTCCTTGATCTACCGGGTTTCTCGCGTTTCCATCTGCAAGGGGCTGGAGCTGCGAAGTGGTTGATGGGTTTGATTGCAGGGCGGTTGCCGGCGGTCGGACGTATTGCGCTCGCCTATTTTCCGGATACGCGCGGACGCATTCTGACTGAGATGTCGGTGCTGAGGCACGATGAAGATGATTTTACACTGATTACGGCTGCCGCAGCCCAGTGGCATGACTTCGAGCTTTTAAAGCGTTCGCTACCTGGTGCCGGTGCCATTTCATTGAGTGATCATACTGACGACTATTCAACCTTGATTGTAACTGGTCCAGAATCTTGGGCGCTGTTTGCCAAGATATCAAATGGTGATCTGGAGAGACNCTGGCTGACGCATCAGTCTGNGGAGGTTGCCGGTCAAAAAGCATTCCTTGCGCGCGTGAGCTTTGCAGGTGAGCTGGGCTGGGAAGTTCATGCCGCTAACGCACAGATGGCGGAGATTTACGACGCCATCCTTGGTGCCGGTGCCAAGCCGTTTGGTATGTTTTCATTGAATAGCCTGCGCATCGAAAAGGGTTATCGTGCCTGGAAGGGAGACCTGTCGACGGATTATTCGCTACTGGAAGGTGACCTAGGTCGTTTCGTAAAGTTGGACAAAGACGAGAGCTTCCCGGGTAAAACGGCACTTCTCAATGAAAATCAACAGGGCTCATCCAAGAGATTTGTTTCGCTGAAGGTCGAGGCTGGAGCGTGTGATGCCCCTTACATGTCAACGCTCTGGAGTGGCAACGATGTTGTTGGCGAGACGACATCGGGAGCTTGGGGCTATCGGGTCAACTCTTCGCTCGCCTTAGGCATGCTGCGGTCTGATCTCGCGAGTGCGGGCACTAAAGTCGACGTTGAGATTTTCGGCGAGCGTTTCTCTGCGACCGTGCAGGCGGGCAATGCTGTTTGGGATCCGGAGAATGCTCGGCTGCGTGCTTGATCCGGCTGTCGCCAATTGCATAGTTTGAGTTCGATCTTCTATCNGTCCGCCGCAAGATGTCCCCTCGTCTTGTTGTTTTGGCATGCAATGGCGTATGACTGANCGAAACATCCAATAGCGCTGGAGCTCGATCTCATGTCTCTTCCCGAAAGCATGGCATTTGTTGAACTTGATGGTTTTGGTGGACCGGANGTCTTGAAGCCTGCGCAAATGGCTGTTCCGCAGCCGGGAGAGAACGAGATCCTGATCAAGGTGGCTGCAGCTGGTATCAATCGGCCGGACGTGCAGCAGCGCCTTGGTCAATACAATCCTCCACCNGGCGTTACGACCGTTCCGGGCCTGGAGGTTGCCGGTGAAGTCGTAGCGCTTGNACAAGGTGCTAAGCGCTTCAAGGTTGGCGATAAAGTATGTGCCCTCGTGGCAGGTGGCGGTTATGCCGAATACTGCGTTGCNCCCGAGCCGCAGACGCTGCCTGTGCCGGACGGTGTCTCGATGGTCGAAGCTGGAGGTTTGCCGGAGACGTTCTTTACCGTCTGGG
Source organism: Filomicrobium sp. (assembly GCA_002689605.1). Lineage (GTDB taxonomy): Bacteria > Pseudomonadota > Alphaproteobacteria > Rhizobiales > Hyphomicrobiaceae > Tectiglobus. The sequence continues at coordinate 31,475 of NZGY01000060.1, read as the reverse complement.
CCAATGTCTACGATACGGCCAAGTTGCAGCCTGATGAAACTCTGCTGATCCATGGTGGTTCNAGCGGCATCGGTACCACCGCGATCCAGATCGCTCATGCCTTCGGCTCACGAGTGTTCGTGACAGCTGGCAGTGATGCCAAGTGTCAGGCATGTCTGGACCTCGGNGCTGAGCGCGCCATCAACTACCGCGATGAAGACTACGTTGCGATATGCAAGGAACTGACGGGCGGCAAGGGCGTTGATGTCATCCTTGACATGGTGGGTGGATCATATGTTCAGCGCAATATCGACGTGATGAACTGGGACGGCCGGATCGTGCAGATTGCCTGGCTCGAGTCGCCNAAAGTGCAGGCCAATTTCATGAAATTGATGCTGAAGCGTTTGACATGGACGGGATCAACGTTGCGTCCGCGTACCGTCGCTCAGAAGGGAGCGATCGCGCGTTCATTGGAAGAAAAGGTCTGGCCCTTTATCTCAACAGGCAAGATCAAGCCNATTGTTCATTCGACCTTCCCATTGGCTGAAGCTGCCGAGGCCCATCGACTGATGGAGTCAAGTGCTCATATAGGTAAGATCATTCTGNTTATGGCAAATTAGATGCAGGCTTGGTAGTCGATTGAAATAAAATAAGAAAAAGTTTATTCCCGCCACACTGGTACGATGCGAAATCCGTTGTTCTTGCCAGTCTTCCGACGGGGCCGAAACCTGGTGGGAAATTGCAGTCTTGTCAATCAGTTGGATTTGGCAATAGTGGCGCCCTACTAATGCGGCGCCACAAAGCCATCCACTTAAAAAACAAACTATCGCGCTGCTCCTTTAGCAATGCGAACNGCAAGCCGGTGCTTGCCCTCGCCACANCAATCGATGACTGGAGCAAAGCTGATGACATCTGCGTATGGCATAGATTTCGGCACGTCGAATTCATCGATAGGTGTCTGTGATCGCAGTGGACCGCGGCTCATTCCCATCCAGCAGGGAGCGACGTCGGTTCCGACGGCACTGTTTTTCAACTTTGATGATGACGTCACGGTTTATGGGCAGGAGGCGCTCGACCAATATTTTGCGCGTGAGCCCGGCCGCTATCTCCGGGCGATTAAAAGTGTTCTCGGGACCCGGTTGTTTGACGAGAAGACACAGGTCAAAACAAAGCGCTATGACTTTGGTGAGATCATTGCTTCGTTCTTGCGTTTTCTAAGGACTACTGCAGCNGAGGGNAGTGATGTACTTCCGTCTTCTGTCGTGCTCGGCCGGCCGGCATTCTTCGTGGATGACAACGATNATGATGACCGAATGGCAGAAGAACAGCTGAAAGCTGCGGCCAGATCAGCTGGTTTTGAAGAGATTTCGTTTCAGTNCGAGCCCATCGCTGCGGCCCTCGACNATGAGCAGAGTGTGAGTGGAGAGGAAATTGCCTTTGTCGCTGATATCGGTGGCGGTACGTCGGACTTTTCCGCTGTGCGGGTTTCTCCCGAGCGCGCGCGCTCCAATGATCGCAAGCAGGACATTCTTGGGTATGGNGGTGTGCACATCGGAGGCACGGACTTCGATAGACAGTTAGCACTTTCGAACATCATGCCGGAGCTTGGGCTCAATAGTCCGTTGCGCCAGAAGGGCATGGATGCACCGTCATGGTATTTCTATGATCTGGCGACTTGGCAGAGGATTGGTTTTCTCTATGAACCCCGAGTAATCTCCGAGGTGCGGAGCGTTTTGCNGGATTCTGCAGAGCCCGNAAAAATCAAACGATTGTTGCGCATTCTTGAGGAACGTCGGGGGCATGATCTGTTGGCTGGCATCGAAGCTGCGAAGATCGAACTATCGCATGATGATACGGCGTCCCTGCCACGAGGTGAGATCATCGATGATCTGGTTTTCGAGCTGACGCGTCAGGATCTTGGTGCAGCAATTGCAGACAATCTTAAGCGAATACAGTCGCGTATTTCTGATGTGCTTGCGATGGCAGATCTGCAACCTGATAAGGTTTCAGCGGTCTTCCTTACAGGTGGTACGACCAGAATGCCTTCGGTTCGCGAAGCAATCTCTGAAGCTTTGCCTGGCGCGCGGATTATTGAGGGCAATGCATTTGGTAGTGTAGCAACCGGCTTAGCACTTGATGGGGCTCGCAGGTTTGGCAACAACTAATCAATCAATCAATGCAATCGCAATTGCGTGTTGGAAACTCTGGGCACGCGCACCAGCACGTGCTGTAATGTCTGGACACTATCGAATACGTAAGCGCGGAGCCGTTATGAGCCTTGAGCAACTGAAAATCGACATTTCCCGGGACTTCGGGACACCGGCTGTTGTTATCGATCTGGATGTTGTTGAGCGCAATATCTCCAAGCTGCAGAAGATGTGTGATGACGCCGGCGTCGCCAATCGACCGCACATCAAGACGCACAAGATTCCAGCTCTCGCCCACAAGCAGCTCCAGGCTGGTGCTCAAGGCATCACATGTCAGAAGCTCGGCGAAGCCGAGATCATGGTCGATGCGGGTATCGACGATATNGTNGTGAGTTACAACCTGATTGGAGCCGCTCGGTCCGGACGGCTCGCCAAGCTTATTGCGCGCAAGCCGGTCAAGGTTTGTGCCGACAACCCCGTAACTCTCGATGCTTATGCCGAAGCCGGTCGCGCAGCTGACCGTGTGGTGGGTGTTCTGATTGAATGTGATACGGGCCGAAAACGTGCCGGCGTTGAAACTGTGTCTGAGGTCTTGCAGCTCGCTGAGGTGATCAAAGGCGATCCCAACCTCGCATTCGNAGGGTTGCTGTTTTATCCGACAGAGAAATCCTGGCCTGAAACACAGTCGTTCTTCAATGAGGCAAAGGCCGGACTTCAAGCGCTTGGCCTGGAAGCTAAGATCGTCTCAACGGGCGGCACACCAAATCTCGNGAATATTGGATCTCTCGATGGTGCCACCGAGCACCGCGCTGGCACTTTCATATTCAATGACCGGATGATGATGGCGTGCGGTGCGGCGCAACCCGATGATTGTGCCTTGAATGTTTTCTCGACAGTAGTCAGCCGGGCAGGACCGGAACGCGGGATACTGGACGCTGGATCCAAGACATTAACTTCGGATATCGGTGGTCTTGATGGTCACGGCCTTATTCTTGAGCACCCGGAGGCTCGCATTCAAGGCTTTGCTGAAGAGCATGGCTTTTTAGATNTGGCTGCTTGCAATGATCGGCCGAACATCGGTGACGTTGTGCGTGTGATCCCCAACCACGTCTGTGTCGTGGTCAATATGGTCGATCGTCTGATTGGCGTGCGAGATAACCGTGTGGTTGAAGTGTTTGATGTGGCTGCACGTGGCCAACTCGTCTGAGATCAGTNGTTTTAAGCCAGAAGTTGCCTGAATTGCGACGTTCGCGCAGTGAGACCTGGACAGAGGTTGGCAAACTTCCATAAGTAAGNCNAGCTTTGANAAAGAATGGAGAGTAGGCNATGTCGATCGCAAGCCCTGGTGCTCTGGTCAGTGGATTGTTACCGGAACGGAGTATGAATTCGCTGACGCGAGATATCGCGCTCATCCTGGTTGGGTCATGCCTTTTGGCCCTTTCAGCTCAGTTTAAGGTGCCTGTCGGGCCAGTTCCTATCAGTTTGCAAAGCCTGGTCGTCCTATTGATTGGTGCGGCGTATGGTTGGCGTCTTGGTGCTGCAACTATCTTTGCCTACTGGGTTGAAGGTATTGCGTTGGGTGGCCTTATTCCNTGGTTCGCCAATGGCAGCGGGCTCGCGTATTTCGTTGGTGCGCCGAGTGCCGGGTTCCTTTGGGGCTATATGGCGATGGTCGTCGTTGTCGGTTTTCTGGCGGATACACTGCGATGGCGTGAAAACGCCCTTGCGTTGTTTGTTGCGATGCTGGCTGGTCAGGTCGCGCTGTATGCGATCGGATTGGCCCATGCCTACTTGTTGGTCATGCCGGTNGTGACATGGATGAACACGTCGGCCGAAATGTTCACCATTTATCTGACGCCCTTTATTGTCGGAGATCTGCTGAAGACGGCACTTGCGACACTGNTGGTAATCCAGGGATGGCAGTGGGTTGAGCGGCGCTTGCGCTAACGCGATGGCGTTCGAAGCGCTAGCCGGACGGTGGCGCTTTGAACGGCAAATGAGCACCGGGCANTCCGCTGAGGGCACNGCTGAGTTCCAGCGCGAAGGCAATGCAANCCTCAATTATACGGAAGAGGGTGTTCTGGCAGGCGTTGGNTCCTTNCAGAAGCGTTATCAGTATACNCTGACACCGGGCGGTATCGCAGTNANGCATGACGATGCCCACAATCGCAACGCCGCGTTTCATNTGCTGAAATTTGGTCTNGCNGAGCGAGATGATGACTGGGCCGCGACAGCCTATGCCGANCANCTATGTAATCAGGATCTCTACGTGAGCACCTATCGACTGAGCGATGAGGTGCTNTACGTGAGCCACGTGGTTGAAGGCCCNAANAAAGACTACACGATTAGAACNCACTACGCCCGNGNGGATGGTAGGCCGTGAAATCGCNTGCAGTCNNTTGGGCGGCANGTGAACTACGTTAGCTTCTCAATTCTCCANGATCNCCCNTCGGNGGCAAAGTAGTACGGCTCGGCATTCTGGCTGACCAGATGTTCACCAGCGAGNGATAGCGTCAACGCACGGAATACGAGACCATGNGCAGCNACGAGCAGCGTCTCGTCATNGTGCTTGTCGGTCCAACGTTTCACCGACGCGCAGATGCGCGGCACGAATTCATGCCATTTTTCCGCGTCGTCTGGAAGGATCGACATGAATGACTCGTCTTCGGCAAGACCGTGCGCTTGCTTCGTTGTGACAATGCACTTGCCTTCGAAGCTACCGACGTCGAACTCCATAAGATCAGTATCGATGTGCATTGGTGTGCCGGTGGCCTCAGCCGTGAAGCAGGCTGTCTTCAGTACGCGATTAGCAGGACTTGAGACGATGCGTTTGAACGGTTTGCCGTCCAGGATTTCAGCTGCTGCCCGGGCTTGCGCGATACCGTTGGAGTTTAACGGTACATCGATGCTGCCCTGGAATTTGCGCTCAAGATTGTATTGGGTTTCACCATGGCGAAGGAAGTAGAACGCCCGGGTCGGCAATAGTTCTGCTGGTACGTCAATTCTCTCAGCCATCGTTTATCCCTTCTCGAAAAAGTATCGGCAGACGGTGTGCCACGCGTCTGCCGACTGTTTTATGACAGTTCCCGAATTTGACCTGACCGGGAACTCTATGTTTATCCAGGCTTATGCCGGTGTGAACATTGGTACTGGCGGCCCACCATCGGTTGGTTTGAACACAACCTTGACCTTCTGGCCTATGGAGAGCGCATCGAAGTCCGTGTCGACGATATTGCTCATCATAGTGACGCCTTCGTCCAACTTTACGTAAGCGATGGCATACTCAATCTTGGCACGCTTCATAACAGAAAACGTGTAGATCTCACCGGTACCTTTGGCTTCAACCCACTCGACATTATCGGAAAGTGTGTATGGTGATCGTGCACGCGGATAGAAGTAGAATTTTCCTGTATCCTTGCACTTCATGATCATCAGTTTGCCGTTCTCGGCCGCGTCCCAAAAGGTTTGGGTTTCAGTGTTCGGCTCAGGGGCCGCAATGGTGCGTGCTTCGCTCATCAGGCTTACTCCCTCTCAAGAACAACAGTTGAACTACAATGACGTGTGCCGATCGATCCGCCTGTGCCATGGGCCACGGCGAGATCGCAGTTGGCGACCTGCACTTTCGGGTGGGCTTCGCCGCGCAACTGACGAACGGCCTCGATAACTTTCGTCATGCCGCCACGGTTGGCCGGGTGGTTGTTGCAGAGGCCGCCGCCATCTGTATTGAATGGCAATTTTCCGACGCCGGAAATGAGATTGCCGTCAGCAACGAACTTGCCACCTTCGCCTTTTTCGCAGAAGCCCAAATCTTCAAGCTGAAGCAACACGGTGATGGTGAAGCTGTCGTAGATCGATGCGTACTTCATGTCAGAAGGTTTGACACCCGCTTCTTCGAATGCCTTCGGGCCACTGAGACGGCCTGCCGTATAGGTGAGGTCGACGTTGCCGTTGAGCTGGCCTTTTACACCTGTTCCGCAACCCCGCACCTTAATCTTTGGGCGGCTGAGTTCTTTGGCGACATCAGGATGAACAACGACAAGTGCACCACCGCCATCGGAAATCACGCAGCAATCCAGGCGGTGCAGCGGTGTTGTGATCATCGGAGAGTTGACGACGTCTTCTACCGTGACAACTTCGCGGCGTAGTGCGTGTTCGTTGTATTGAGCGTGGGTTGATGCCGCGACCCGGATCCAGGCTAGCTGTTCGGATGTGGTGCCGAATTCATGCATATGGCGCATCGCCGCCATGGCATACATGTTCGTTACAACCGGTGCGTACGGGAATTCGAACTGAACGTCTGGGGCCAACTGGCTGTAGACCCGAGGGGCAGTCCCGGTTGCCATGCCTTCGGCAGCAGGGCGGCCAGCCAGTGTAATCAACGCGATTTTGCATCGCCCAGAAGCGATCGCTTGAGCGGCGTGCTCTACGTGGACAACGTAAGAGGAGCCACCGGTATCGGTTGAGTCAACGTGCTTGAGATTGTTGAGGCCCAGGTAGTCGACCATATTAATAGGTCCAAGACCGGGCGCATCACCTGCGCAGAAATAACCATCTACGTCGGATGCGCTGATGCCGGCATCTGCCAGTGCGCCTGCTGCGACGTCGGCGTGCAGTTCGGGCAGGGATTTGTCGATCGCCTTTCGCGTTGGGTGTTCATAGACACCTGCGATATAGGCTTTGCCATTCAGACTCATGCTGTGCGCTTCCCCCAGGGTTTGGTGATGATTGTCGTCAGATTACACACCACCTGTAAGAGCTGCGATCAGAGTCATGATGAAAACGCTTGAGCTGTGATGGCTGAGAGAAGCAGTATTATTCACAGATATAGTGAATGTCCTGAAACTCCTGACGGAACTCACGGACTTCGTCTGCCAGTGTCTCTGGTCCGTTTGATCTCAACGCTGTTGCAATAAGAGACGCAAGACGCGGCGCATGCTTTTCCTGTACGCCCCATCGCACGAGTTCTGGAGTGCCGATCCGGAGGCCATTCATATCACCATCGACTGCTTCGATTGGCAGGCCAACTTTTGCGAATTCCTTTGCCAGACGCTTGGATAGGCGAACCATTGCCTTGGCGTATTGCTTGCCATGTTTGCGCCAGTCCAACATCGTTAGTGCAAGCGCTGCTGATTTGGCAGCATCGAAGTTGGCCGTCATGCCGGGGAATGCAATGGTATCCAACTTTTCCGCGATCTCGGCATCGTTGGTTACGATCAAACCGCCGGCTGGCCCCGCCAAGCTCTTGTAGGTGCTCATCGTTATGAAGTGGGCTCCCTCGGCCAGTGGGTTTGGCTAGGCGCCGCCAGCGATTATCCCGCATTGATGGGCTGCGTCGAACATAACTCAGGCGCCGAATTTGTCTGCAACGGCACGGATCTCAGCAATAGGATGAGGAAACAGGTTGAGGCTGCCGCCAATCGTAATCAGCTTTGGTTTGACCTTGCGCGCAAGTTTCGCGAGGCCGTCCAGATCGACGTTGTAACCATCCGCTTCGATTGGGGCAGGGTGGATCTCAAGACCGAAGAGACCAGCGCAGCCAGGATCATGATGGGTCACATGTCCACCGATCGTTGCTGGTGGAGCAATGATAGCATCTCCCGGTTTGCATGTGGCCATGAAACCGTAAAGATTGGCAAGAGCACCAGATGGAACTCTGATTTCAGCGTGAGATGCATCAAATACTTCTGCGCAGAGTTCCGCAGCAATGACCTCGATTTCTTCGATGGCTTCCAGCCCCATTTCATACTTGTCGCCGGGATACCAGAGTGAAGGCCGAGAACCAAGACCGTCAGCCTATACTGCTTCGGCTTTCGGGTTCATAACGTTTGTCGCGGGGTTGAGATTAATACAGTCTCTTTCGTGGATCGTCCGGTTGAGCTCAACGAGTTCCAGAATGCGATCGACATTTTTGTTGATGCTTCGCTTTGCAGTCTTCGCTGCGAGCAGCTGAACATGGTCTTCGCAGTGTTCCGGAACCCAATTGCGGTGTGCGAGATTGGTCATGTTAGCTTCCCCGTGAATTGATGGTACGTGCGGCCTGCTTGTGTTGCCTTAAACGCGCTTATAACAGGACAAATAGAGATTGAAATCAGTCGCGTGTTCCGGAAGACAGTTTGATTGTTGGAGCTGGCAGTCTGCTGCAATCATTTGTGTTCGCGACAAAGAAAGCGCACCTTGGCGAGCTTTGATGGATCGCCCCCCACCTGGCCACGCCCGGCATTCGGCTGACCATTGGTTTCACGCAGTTCAACATAGTAGGGTTGTTCGACCCGTGTCTTTCCGTCTGTGTCTAGATAATCGACATTGCCGCAGACGTCGATGCCGGGGCCTTCTTTCGCTTTTCGTGCTGTGCCACCAAGAAACTTTGCTGATTGCGGGTTGGGTATCATGCGGCGTACGCCGTCATGTGTTGCTCCGATTTGTTCCTTGGACAGCGTGATGGAGCCTTGCTTTTGGCTTGAACTTATGAGCGGTAGTTTGTTGTTGGAACACGCCGCCAGAAATATGAACGCAAAAAGAGACAGCGCTAGTTTTGTAGATATTGCAGAGAAAGCCGGCACTCGTCGCGTCTCGCCTGTAGTGGTTTCAGTGGCTCAATCGCCTGGAGCATAACAACAGTGTTGCGGCGATTTATGGTTCGCATAGAGATCAGCGTTGCTGACTAACCTTCGGTGCCAACCAGGCTGCCTTTGCGCGCATGCTTCTTGTCTTCGTCCGAAATCTTGGAGAAGTCGGCATCGAAGATCAGCCGTGCTGTACCGGCAAGTGCGATAAATCGCTTACCCTTGGCTCGTCCAACGAGTGTCAGATTTGCTTGTCGTGCGAGGTCAACGCCCCAGGCCGTAAATCCGGATCGTGAGATGAGAACCGGGATCCCCATTTTGACAGTCTTGATGACCATCTCCGAAGTCAGACGGCCTGTTGTGTAGAACAACTTGCCATCTGGCTTGATCTTGTTGAGGAACATATATCCTGCGATTTTGTCGACGGCATTATGGCGACCAACGTCCTCCATGTAGACCAAAGGCCGATCCTCTTCACACAATACGCATCCATGAATTGCCCCCGCTTTGAGATATAGGCTTGGCGATTGGTTGATTTTCTTTGAGAGGCCGTAGATCCAACTGGTTCGGAGCTTCGCATCGGGTGCCAGTCCGACCTTGTCGAAGTCTTCCATGATATCGCCAAAGATGGTGCCTTGCGCGCATCCGGACGTGCGGATTTTCTTTTTCAGCTTTTCCTCGTAATCCGTCTCGCGTGCCGTGCGCACAACGACAGTCTCGATGTCCTCGACATACTCAATCGCCGTGATCTCGTCGTCTGGCTGGAGCATGTTCTGGTTCAGTAGATAGCCGACGGCAAGGAGGTCCGGATGATCACCAATGGTCATCATCGTAACGATCTCGCGGGAATTGAGAAACAGGGTCAGCGGGCGTTCATTGACGACTGCTGTTTCGATGGCGTTGCCCTCGTGATCAATTCCATCCACTGCTGTCGATAGTCTTGAGTCTTCCGGATCGGGACGCACTTCGAATTCGCGCATTATACGTTGCCTGTGTTCTCTCTTGATCGCTTGTCTAGCCTCTGTCAGTTGCGCTTGTCACTGCAACTCGGACAGGGCCGCTGGGCTTCATTCTTGAGACAGCCGCGATGATTTGGCAAGAATGCGTCAGAATGACAGCTCATGGATCGTGAGGCGGATCAGGAGTTCGTTCATCAATTGCGGCAGTCTATAAAACGAACTATTGATCCGAAAACATCACGAGCAACTATAATTTGCTAGTCTCTTTGTTGAACCAGGCGTTCGTTCAGCGTGCGCTGGAATACATAGTGAGCTCATGGTTCAAGAAGGATACTAGCCTCAACGGCATGGCCGCCATATATCATGGTCGCAACCAATAATGACCAATTCCGGGAGATAGTGACGATGGCCGTAACACAAGAGCAGGTTCAGGACGCCCTGAAGCGCGTCAAAGGACCCGATCTCGAAGGCAATATCGTCGAATTGGGCATGGTATCCGAAATTCTCATCCGTGACGCCAAGGTGTATTTTTCGATCACCGTGGAGCCCGAGCGTGCTGAAGAGCTTGAGCCTCTGCGGCAGGCCGCAGCCAAGGTTGTCAGTGATCTTGATGGAGTGGAAGGCGTGACAGCGGTGCTGACCGCCGAAAACGCGCCTGGCACCAGCAAGGCGCCAAGTGGGTCGCCAATGGCAAACGGTGCGAGTGGCGGAAGCCTGCCAGAGCATCCGCGTGTCCAGCAGGCTCGTGCAGCTTCTGCAGCGCGACAGCAAGGCGGTGGTGGCGCACCGTCGCTTGATCCCGGACAAAGCCAGGGTGCAGGTACGCAAGGTATTCCTGGCGTTAAACATCTGATAGCGGTGGCGAGCGGTAAAGGGGGCGTTGGCAAGTCGACGACGGCTGTAAACCTGGCCCTTGGATTGCAGGCCAACGGGCTTAAAGTTGGTGTGCTTGATGCGGATATCTTCGGTCCGTCACAGCCACGTCTGCTCGGGATTGCAGGCCGCCCGACAGCCGGGCCAAACGGTAAACTACAGCCGATGAATGGCTATGGTCTCAAAGCCATGTCGATGGGCTTCCTGGTTGAAGAAGGTACGCCGATTATCTGGCGTGGCCCGATGGTGACGAGCGCGCTCAATCAGATGTTCCGCGAGGTTAACTGGGGCGAGCTGGATGTTATCGTGATCGACATGCCGCCAGGAACGGGTGACGTACAGCTCAGCATGGCACAGCAGGTTCCGTTGTCAGGTGCGGTCATAGTGTCGACGCCGCAAGATCTGGCGCTCATTGACGCGCGTAAGGGCTTGGCGATGTTCCAACGCGTTGATGTGCCAGTGCTCGGCATCATCGAAAACATGAGCTACTTCAGATGTCCCAGTTGTGGGGAACGTTCGGATATCTTCGGGCATGGCGGGGCTGAGGCCGAAGCCGACAAGCTTGGCCTGCCCTTCCTCGGTGGCATTCCTCTGCACATGGATATCCGTGTGACTTCTGATCGGGGGCAGCCGATTGTTGCGACCGATCCTGAGAGCGTGCATGCACAGATTTATACGGAGCTGGCTAGTAAGACCTGGTCCGAGATCCAGGCGGCTGAAGGCTCCCTGGTGAAGCCGACGCTAGAAGTCGTTGACGAAAGCGCCTCATTAATTGTCGGGATCAACGAAGGGCCAACCTACCAGCTAAGCGCTGAGATGTTGCGGGTCATGAGCCCATCAGCCGAGGTGCAAGGTCACTCTCCGAACCAGCGGGTAACTGTCGGCGGTAAGCAAAACGTCAAAATTAAAGAGCTTCGCCCAGTTGGCAGCTATGCTGTTCGGATCGTCTTTGACGACGGACATGACACAGGACTGTTCTCGTGGGGTTATCTCGAAGAACTTGGCCGCGACAAAGAGAAGAAGTGGTCAGCTTATCTCGCCGAGCTCAAAGAAAAAGGCCTCAGCAGAAGCTGAAGCCTGGTTTGTCTATCTGACATCAGTGATGCGCTGCAACTGGGCGGGCAATCCGTGCCCGCTTTAGCGCACCACTGAATTCGGTGTGTAGGTCACGAGTGGGCAGCTTGCCCACTTCATTTCCTTGTCGACATTAGACTCGGTCACTTTCGACATCTCATTGGCGAGACGCTGGTACTTGGCTTCGGATACGCCAGCAATCAAAGCGGTTGTTGTTAATACTGCGGCAACCAAGACAAGTCCGTTCACGTTGCTCGGCGAGAATTGTCTCTTTGGCAGTTTTTTCTTTTCTTTCGACATACTCGTGCTCCTGATCTCAAAGTCTTTTTGTTTTTGGCGCCCCATTCCCAGGAAGGTGCGATCGAGTTTCTTGTAAACCGATTTGGTGTTCGCATTGCAGCTCTACAAACGCGCGACCGCTCGATACAGTTCACATGCCGGTGAGATGCGAGTGAGCCTGCCTGGAAAGCCGGTGTTTCTCGCTGTTCCGAACTATTTCTTGCGCTTTGTCGCAGGCTTGGAAGATGCCTTGTCGACGATCTTCTGGATGTATGCGGGCAGAGCAAATGCACCAGTGTGGTAACCTGGTGTCCAATAATTTGTCTTAATGTCCCGCCTTGCAGCCCGGCGTGCAAGTGTTGCCGTTGGTACCTCATGATGCTCCGCATTATCGGACGCCCAACTAATGCAGAACTCACCACCGAAGTAACATGGCTGAGTGCAGACGAATGGTGCCACAGCCTTGTAGATCGACGATAGCGCCTTGGTTGTGCTGGCCAAATGCGCCGGGGTGTGAAATGGCAGGCTCGTCTGGGTAACGAATATGCCACCTTCCTTGAGAGCCTTTTTGCAATCAGCGAAGAAGGGCTTTGAGTGCAGGACCGCGCTCGGACCCATCGGCTCTGAAGAGTCGACAATGATAGCGTCATATTTCTCGGTTGTTTCCACCACGAACTTCAAACCGTCGGCGATTACGACATTCGCGCGTTTGTCCTTGAAGGCCTTCTTACCGATCTCCGGGTAGAACTTTATCGATGTATCGATGACCTCCTGGTCGATCTCGACGAGGGTTGCCTCCTGCACACTCGGATGCTTGAGAACCTCGCGGAGGACACCGCCGTCGCCGCCACCAACGATGAGCACCTTGCGTGGACGTTCCAATGCCATCAAGGGAATATGGGCCATCACTTCGTGGTAGATGAACTCATCGCGAGTTGTCAGCTGAAACACACCGTCAAGGATGAGGACCTTGCCCCAGAACCTATTCTCGAAAATTACGAGGTGCTGGTGCTCAGTCTTGACCTCATGCAGCACTTTGTCGGCGCGAATGCGTGGACGCCAGTCAGCATGAAATGTCTCTTCGATCCAACGGGTTGCCATGCCTGTCGGTCCTTTCAATTAGATTTCGGAAATGCAAATGCATTCGGCACTACGCGGCCACCGTGAGGGGACGACGTAGTGCCGAAAGGATTTATCGAAGAAAGGCTTGTTAAGCTGCCTTGACTTCGCGCACCGGAGCGGTCTTTGAAGAAGCTTGTTGCCACTCCATAAGGTCGAGATCTTCGCCGCGCTGATGCGACTTAACCACGACTTCTCGGGCTTCGAATGCGTCTTTTAGGACGTCAACGCACAGCTCTGGTTTCGCATCGCCGCACATAAAGACGTCGAATGCTGCGTAGTCGGCCTCTGGCCAACTGTGAACCGAGATGTGACTTTCTGAGAGAACTGCAACCCCTGATACACCGCCATTCGGTGTAAAGTGATGCAGGTGCACGTGCAGTAACGTCGCTCCGGCGATCTCCACACAACGCTTCATTGTTCGCTCTATATACTTGAGGTCATCAAGTCGCTGGGCGCCAAACAAATCTATTATTAGATGGTTTCCAGCATAGCGAATGCCGTTGCGTTCTATAAAGAAGTCTTTTCGTTCATCCGATTCTTCCGCGAACTGCGAATTCTCGGGCGAACTCCGAGACGGATGCGCTACTCGCGCGTTTTCACCATGATCTTCCTTTTGGGCGGTGCTTGAACGAGTCAAGTCCATCCCCAATTGGAAGAGGGTGTCATCATAGGCCATGTGACCCTCCCCAACCAGCAGATAGATGTGACCCGTCCGCTCTTACCTTTGGGGTCTAGGGCATCTACCTTACCTTTAGGGCAGGGGGTCGAACGGAGAACGGTGCATATGAAGGCAATCGCCTGTGATTGCAAGGAAAAATCATGTTCAAGGGCTAAAAAACTTTGTTGCGACAATAATGAAATCTTAACAAATTCCCGTCGCAAACGTTCTTCGAAGTAGTTTGTGACAGTATAAATGCCCAAATTAATTATTGAATCTGCAAGATTAACTGCGTCAATTTTCGTCAGTGCGATTCGTCTATCTGGAGTCTCACAAGAGCTGACGTTCGCCTTCGACTAGGCAGGTTAGTTCTTGAAGAGGTTGTTTAATAGACCACCTGCGCCGCTCTGCTGGCCGTTTAAATTGCCAAGCAAGTCCTTTACGATCTGGCCAGCGTTCTTACCCTTAAACTTTTCGCCGATGGATTTGACTGTATCGACGACCTGGTTTGGGTTTTTAAGAATGCCACTCAGATCCGTTTTGATTTGCGGGTTCTCCCAGGGCCCAGTCACCCGGACAGGCACCTCGATACCGCCGAGGTCTTGGCTGCCTCCCTGGCCGCTCAGGCTGGCCACAAGCTCCGGGCGCAAAATCATATCCAGCTGGCGCCTGCCGAGATCGGTATTGCCACTGCCGGCGAGGCGCATCAGAGGGCTCGTCATTCTCAGGTTCTGGGTATTGGCGACACCACGACTAACCGTGAAGTCTGCCGAGAGCTCTGAGAAGTCGGTCTTTTGAGTATCACTCTTGGTTAGATTGGATATTTGACCGGTTTGCAGCCCGCGTAGCATGGCCGGAATATTCCATCCTGCAATCGCACCATCATTGAAGGTAAATTTGGTCCGTCCGGCAAGGCTCGACATCAGGGCCTGCTGGGAAATGCCGTTGCCGCCCAAAGCAATAACGAGATTGCCGGTGCCGGCGATCATATCAATTTCTGCCGCATCCTCGAGGAGCGGTTGAGCCGATACACCATTGATGCTGAAGTTCATGCCGACTTTCAGTCCGCGCCCTGCGATTGCCGCATTGACGCGACCGCGGCCTCTGCCGCCGTAAAGCTTGATATCCTGGATTTCGGTTTGCGAACTTCCGTTATTTAGCGTCGCTCGCAACGTTGTTTGGCCAATGGATAAGCCTGCTACGCGCAGACCTTCGATCAATAGGCTTGCGTCGGCGTCCACCAGTTTAAGTGAGGAAACATCGATGGGGTCCCGACTCCATCCTTGGCCCTTTTTGAAACCGCGGACTTGTGGGCTAAAGCGACCGGCTCCTCGACTATCAGTAGATGTGCCACGCAAGATCTCTTCAATTGAGCGCGGAGGCTGATTTGTACTCCCGGCTTGCTGGGCAATTGAAAAGTCCAGTTTTTTGCGGGCTATAGGGCGGGCATCGCTGAAATGGGCTGAAAGCTTATCGATTTCCAGCTGTGAGATTCTCAGGTTGGCTTTCACGAATGGGCGTGCGCGGTTCAGCTGGGCAGAGACCGCACCCGATGCCTTGGTTTGTCCGAGTTTGATTGTTGCACCGCGCAGCGATACGTCTGCGGGCGTGGCTCTGAGTTCACCAGAAAGAGATAAACCGCCAAGTGGTTTGCCATTTGGCAGTTCGGTGCCGATCCAGCGCGTGAATGCCGCTAGCGACGGAGAGGCCCATCTTGTCTTGCCAACGACCAGTACAGAGTTCTTCAGGGTAACGTTGCCGGCGAAACTCGTATTGATCGGTCCGCTCTTGAGGTCGAGTGAAACACGCGCGGGTTTCTGTGTGAGAAGGTTCTTCACCGTTGTCAGGCGCGCATCAATATTCAGTCTCTCGCCATTCCAAACGAGATCTCCAGAAGCTGCCATTGAATCTGATGTCCGACGACCGTCAATGCGGAGATTTAAGCCAGTTACACCCTCTATGTCACCGGTTCGCTCGTCGAAGTAGCGCAATGCACCGTTGTTGATGCGCAGCGAACGCAATTCTAACGCATCAAGTAGTTCCGGGCTGACTGCGGTAGGAACGGCAAGGACCACAGAAGCCGGTTGAACGTCAATGGATGGACTGGCGTCCGTACGGGTCACGCCGATGGAGGACGGGAGCGCTGCGTAGCGCTTTACCTTGCCCCAACTTGCGAAATCCCAGGTTGGGCGACCACCCTTATCGATCCGCAGATCAATCATTGGTCTATCTAAATTGACTTGCTCAATTATTACTTGCTGGCTGAGGAGTGCCATAAGCCCGACGCTGACGGTGATGCGGTCAGCCGTCAGCAACGGGCCACCCTGCATTTGTGGCGGAGCAGTCAGTGTGACCTGCGGCAGGGATACGCCAATACTCGGGTAGAATGTCAGGTCGGGCTTGCCGGCAATAATGAGATCTCTTCCGGTATTAGCTTTGACTTGTCGAATGAGTTCGCCACGTACGAGCTCAGCCGGTGAAAAGACAACAACCGCGGTGGCAAGGCCGCCAACCAGTACAACGCAAATTCCGACTAGCCATAGGAAAGCTGTCATCAAGCCAGATGACTTGCGCGGCGCTTGCTGTCGTCTTTGTTTGCGCTTTCGCTTTACCCGCCGTGTTCCTGGCGGTGGTGGTGCCTGCCGAGCTTGTGGATTTGAAATGTTTGATGGCCGGTAGCCTTGCAGATCCAGGGTAGGGCGTGTGTTCATAGCTTTTGTGCAGCTTTCGCAGTGGGATGTACCCGGTTTTGCGCATTAGCTCATCGTCAGGCCTTAACCTCACTCCCAGCCTGAACAGAGACTCAAATAACCTCTTAGACACCAATTATGTCATGGTGCGGCGGAAATCTGTCCATACTTGGTGGTTTTCCACGATAAGTCTTTGCTNTAGGCGTGTTTGACCCGCAATGATCCGGCAGAGTAGTCTNAAGGCTAGAGAGTTCGGGAGGGGGNTTTTCATTGTCTGGCCAGATGTTAGCAGCACAAAGCGCGTTGGGCGTCGTGCTTATTCCGTTGTTTGTGTGGGCAATCTCGGAGAACCGACGTGAGCTTGGAATGGCAGNAGCCATCCGGGTCATAGCGGTTGGTCTGGTTATCCAGTTTGCCTTGGTCGCATTCCTACTCTTGATGCCGTGGGCCAAGTCGTTTTTTGATGCACTTGGACAAGCCGTGCTCGCGTTGCAGAAAGCCACTGANGCCGGTGCACAGCTAATGTTTGGCTATTTGGCTGGAGCTCCTGCNCCGTTTGATGCCTCGCAGCCTCAGAATGGGTTTATTCTTGCCTTCCGTGTGTTTCCAATGATCCTAGTGTTGAGCGCGCTTGTGCGGCTGCTTTATCATTGGGGTGTACTGCAGCGGATTGTGCAGGGCTTTGCATTCTTGCTGCAAAGATCATTTGGTACTGGNGGGCCGCTCAGTACTGTCTCTGCTGCATCGTTGTTTCTCGGATTGGTCGAAGCACCACTCTTGATCCGTCCTTACATCAAAGAGATGGGGCGAGGCGCTTTGTTCGCTGCGATGACAGTGTGCATGGCCACGGTCGCAGGTACNGTCATGGCACTCTACGCCAGCATCCTGAGTTCGGTTGTTCCTGGGGCGGCAGGTCACCTGCTGGCGGCATCACTGATCAATATTCCAGGTGCTCTGATGCTGGCACGCNTGGCANTTCCAACCGAGTTCACCGGTGGGCCACAGTCCGCAAACATTCAACTCGANGATCCATCGGAAAGTAGTGTCGACGCCGTCGCCAAAGGCACCAGTGAAGGCATNATGCTGGTCGCGGGCNTCGCAGCGATGTTGATCGTCGTTGTCTCGCTGGTGGCGCTGGTCAATTCAATACTAGGCCTCACCGANGANATTATCGGCTTCAAGGTCACATTNCAGCAGATGCTTGGNTACGTTTGCATGCCACTGGCATTTATCATCGGCATCCCCTGGAGCGAAGCGGGAACAGCAGGTGAACTCATTGGNCAGAAAGTCATTCTGAATGAATTTCTNGCGTATCTGGATCTCGTTAAGACGCCAGCCGAAGAACTTTCGGAGCGCTCACGGCTGCTGCTGACTTACGCNCTGTGCGGGTTTGCAAATCTTGGCTCGCTTGGCATCCTTTTGGGTGGACTGGCTTCTATGGCTCCTGAGCGCCGTTCTGAGATTGTGGCGCTTGCGCCAAAGTCAGTGCTGATTGGCTTTCTGACCACTCTGCTGTCAGCNTCGATTGTGGGCACCACTATGTGGTCCGGCTGACTTGATGATTGCGTNATGAGCAACAGTGAATCGACAAATCGTANGATGGAGTTCGACGGCTATNGAGCAGGTGCATTGGCTCAGACTGTTCAGCTGCATATGGCGTNCTATTCCGCTCAATGGAGCTTTGGCGTTGCGTTNGAAACNAAAGTTGCCGCCGAGATGGCGGAATTCCTGAGGCGGATGGATGCACGCCGTGATCTTTANCTGACGGCATTCGATGCGTCAGGTGATATGNTCGGNACCATCACGATTGATGGTAAAGATGCCAGTACGGAGGGCGCACATCTCAGGTGGTTCATAACAGGTGATGCGGCTCGTGGAACCGGGCTNGGACGGGAACTCCTGCAACGTGCCATAGATTTTTGTGATCAGGCTGGATATCACCGCNTTTATCTNACGACNTTTGCCGGACTTGAGGCAGCCAGACACCTCTACNAGAGCTTTGGCTTCTGTCTCGTCTCCGAGGCTGACGTNGATCAGTGGCAAGGTGGTGTACGGGAGCAGNGNTTCGAACGGGTGGNTTAATGGCCAGCGTGGCATCGGTTTGCTGACCAGAGGATTTCAGCTAATCTGCCTTCATGGGTATCATTCGGACAATTGGCGCTAGCTGTAGAGCATTTTTGCTTNTNGGGCTGACAATGCTTTTTCNTGCCGCGCCTTCTGCCAAAGCATCAAACCAGTCCTGTGCGCTGGCTCTCGCGCTTGCGATAGATGTTTCCGGAAGTGTCGATCAAGCGGAATACGGTTTGCAAATGTCCGGTCTTGCAGCTGCCCTNAGGTCTGATGAGGTTGCAAACGCGCTGGCAACTGTTGGTGATGGGCAGGTCTACATATCTGCAATGCACTGGAGTGGAACCGGGCAACAGGCTGAGATAGCACCTTGGACCTTGATCCNCGGGCGTNAGAGCATCAATCGTTTTGCTGCCCTGCTCGAGGCGCAACCAAGAAGCTTTGATAAGTTTTCTACCGCGATTGGTGAAGCGCTGGTCTTTGCAGAGGCGCAATTTGCCAAACTGAGTGTTCCTTGCCGGCGCCGTGTCATTGATGTTTCTGGCGACGGNCGCAGCAACGAGGGCTGGTCTCCCAATCTCATTCGCGATGGTNTTGTAGGGCGTGGCGTGACGATTAATGCGCTTGCCATTCTGGCGAATGACANAGAGCTGCTGAGTTACTTTCAACGGTACATCATTGGTGGTGCCGGTTCGTTTGTTATGAGCGCGGACCATTTTGTGGACTATCCACTCGCGATCAAACGAAAACTGGTGCGTGAGATCTTACCGCCGGTCGCAAAAGCCGGCTCAAGCGATATCAATAGTGTGTCGCTTCTTCGATAATTCAAAACTTGCGGAAGACAATCGATGAACCATGTGAGCCAGAATTCNGCTGTCGCTTCGGAGACGAAGGCCGGACATGTTGCGCCAGATACCACTGGGTGGAACTTCTTTGAGGCGGACCNAGGTCTGCAAGATCTCTTATCGCTCTATCTGCCAGAGGATATGAGGCTGCATATTGAGCCTTATCTATCGCGCCTTGGCGAGCTTTGTGCCGGACGTCTTGACCGTGCTGCGCATCTGGCTGATCGACATCCGCCNGTGCTGCATCACCGCGATCGGTTTGGAAACGATGAACAATGGATCGAGTATCATCCGGCCTATCGGGAACTGGAGCAGGCAGCGTTTGGCGACTTTGGTATTCATGCCTTGAGCCATCGTGGTGATGTCATCGGTTGGCCAGGGCCGTTGCCCGTTGTTGCCAAGCACGCGTTCACCTACTTGTTCAATCAAACGGAATTCGGCCTCGGTTGTCCGATCAACGTGACGGACTCTGGTGCCCACTGTGTGCGCTTGTTTGGCGACGANGCACTCAAGGATCGGTTCCTGGATAAGATGTTGAGCCAGGATCNGAATGAGCTTTGGCAAGCAGCACANTTTATGACCGAGAAGGAAGGCGGCTCAGATGTCGGCAGTGCGACGACACGAGCGGAATTTGATGGAGAGCATTGGCGTATCTATGGCGATAAATGGTTCTGTTCNAATGCTGACGGGAGGGCTGTCTTGTTGCTGGCGAGGCCCGAGGGCGCGCCGGGTGGTACGCGGGGCTTAGGAATGTTTGTGATGCCGCGCTTTCTTGATGATGGCTCACCAAATAATTATCGCNTCATCAGATTGAAAGATAAGCTTGGCACCCGTTCCATGGCGTCGGGTGAGGTCAAGCTGGAAGGTGCTNTAGCGTATCCATTGGGTGAACTNGAAAACGGCATGAAACAGATGTTGGAGATGGTAAACTGGTCTCGCCTCTCCAATGGNGTGAAGTCGTCCGCGTTGATGCGGCGTGCGGTCCACGATGCAACNGCTGCTATGCATGGTCGCAAAGTATTTGGCTCTGCATTGTCAGAGAAGCCACTGGCCAAACGTCAGATGCTCAAGATCGCANTGCCGGCNGAACAGTCGCTGTCGCTTTGGTTTTACACCGCTGATGCATTGGATAAGTCNGAGGGTTACGGTGATCAGGCNGCTANCCAAACGGCGAAAGCAATCCTGCGTCTGGCGACGCCAGTTCTCAAGTTTCGAGCAACACGAGATGGGCGCAAGGTTACNGGNGATGCGCTCGAAATGCGNGGTGGCATAGGGTACGTCGAAGAATGGGTNAACCCACGNTTGCTGCGCGACGCGCATCTNGGCTCAATCTGGGAAGGTGCNTCCAATGTCGTGGCAATCGATATCGTAGCCCGNGCCGTGGGTAAGCACGCGTGTCAGGAACCTTTCGTAGCCGATCTCGANGCNCGCTTGGCGGAATCGTCAGAGTTGCCGGAGNTTTACCGCGAGAACTTGCGNCAGCTGTTGCAGAAGGCAGCCGAGAACCTCGGCAAGGTTGCGAGTGATGCAGCGANCGAAGTTGCTATGCGCCAGGTGTCAACGACGTTCTATCATGCNGTNACAGCAGCTTTGTTGGCCTGGGANGGCGCTANGATCCATGCTGNNCGTGGCGATGCNCGNCGGGTGCTCTGGTCCAANCTGGTCGTTGANCATCACCTAAGTNCGCAGGATCCATTCTCAATAAGTGGCGGCGATAGAGAGAACGAGATTGCAGATTTTTTGCTCGGCCATGATGCAGTAAGCATGGATCAGNTTGCNAAGCTACTTTAGGTGAGGCCACTTTGGGGATTNTGTANCCCTNCCAANGTGGNACCGCGATAGCATATCTTCGAATGNTNTTGATGAAGNCGGGCACNTNGTGNCCGGCCNATGCCGTCAGCTTTTNCCCTTAAGCGCGGCAAGGATCACGCTGAGATTGTGCTCAAACATGGAGTAGTAACTGGTCGCTGGTCCANCCTTAGCGGACAAAGCATCTGANAAAAGTCTGCCACCGACAGATAAGCCGGTTTCACGCGCAATCTGTTTGACGAGTGCGGGGCTTGTGATGTTCTCAACAAACAAGCCAGCGACCTCTTCCTTCTTCAGTTGTTTGATCAAGTCTGCGAGTTGTTTGGCAGAAGGTTCNGCTTCGGTATCGATGCCAACTGGAGCAAGGAACCGCAGNCCATACGCGTTGGCNAGATAGCCGAANGCGTCGTGGGCTGTCACAACTGTTCTGCGAGTTTTGGGAAGGGCNGCCAGTTCTTTCGTCGTGCGATCGTGCAATGACTGCAAAGTCTTGANNTAGGCATCCGCGTTTGCTTTNTATGCTGCAGCATTGGCAGAATCTACAGCCGATAAAGATTTTGCNATGTTGCGAACGTAGATGACACCATTGGTGAGTGAATTCCAGGCATGCGGATCTGTTTCGNCGTCAACCTTGAGCGGTTTGATTCCGCCCGTAGCGACATAGACTTTGGCTCTGGTTCCTGAGTTTTCAATCAGCGTTTTGGACCAAGTCTCGAAACCAAGTCCGTTGACAAATACAANATCTGCCTCCGTGACTGCGCGGGCGTCGCTGACACTTGGTGTGTAGACGTGTGCATCCGCGTTTGGACCAACGATCGTTGTGACAGTTGCTTTGTCTCCTGTGACCTGGTTCACCATATCGCCAAGGATAGAGAAGCTTGCCACCACCTTCAGCTTGTCTGCGTGGGCTGGCGCTGTAACGAGGGCGATCGTCAGCATGTAGGCTGCGAGTNGTTGGAGTGCTCGTATCATGTGAAGTCTCCTCTGGTTTGCATTTCTTCAGTTGCAGATTTCGTCTCCGTNGATCGAGCTTGGGGCTCACCATGTCTCGTCCGCGCATTGGCAGACAGCCTTAAGCCTTGCGGACCGAGCAAAAGGCTTCCCACAAAGAGCCATCCAGCAACTAAGANGATTGCGGGGCCGGAAGGCACGTCAGGGACATAGAANGAGATNATGAGACCGGCCCAGGAGCTTGCGAGGGCGAATGCGAATGTCAGTAAGAGGTAAGACGTAATCGTTGACACCCAGTAGCGAGCAGCGGTTGCNGGTAGGATCATCAGGCCAACAGCCATCAATGTGCCAAGNGCTTTGAACGCNCCAAGCAGGTTCAGTACGACAAGGAACATGAACCAGTGACTGACAGCAGCATGGTTGCGCGTTTGACTTTCGAAGAATACAGGGTCNATGGTTGAGACGATCAAGGGCCTCAGAATGACTGCGAATGATATCAGTGTGATGGTGGCCGTTGCTCCAATGAGCATCAGAGTTTCATCGTCAATGCCAAGGATTGAACCNAATAAGAAGCTCTTCAGCGGTACGGCTGAACCCGCAGCTGAGAGGATGAAAATTCCGAGNGCGAGTGCGATGAGGTAAAGCGATGCTAGGCCGGCGTCTTCGCGAATGATTGTTCTTTGAGCGACGAATGAGGTGAGCAGCGCTACGCTGACACCTGCGATCATGCCGCCGACAATCATTGAAACAACGGACAGGCCTGCGATCACAAAAGCGATGACGATGCCGGGTACNATGGCGTGAGCCATTGCTTCACCCGCAAGCGATAATCGACGCAAGACCAGGAAAGCGCCAACAGGTGCAACTGATAGGCTGAGAATGGATGTTGCAGCTAGCGCGCGCTTCATGAAGGNGAACTCAAACAACTCAAGCATGTGCACCACCTTGTTGATTGGTGGCAGCGCTCGGGTCACTTGGTTGGCTGGTGAACATCGACTCGATCCAGGCGGCCTGGCTGGACGATAAATAGCCTTGATCAACCAAATTGGTTGGGTTCAGTACCTGATGCGGATGGCCGTAGCGCGCGCGGCCATTGCCAAGGAGAAGGGCTTTGTTGCAGTGCTGAAGAACCGCTGAGAGATCATGTAATACCAGAATAATCGCACGACCCTCAGCGGCCCACGTGTCAATGAGGTTCAAGAGATGTGTTTCGGTTGTCTGATCGATCGCTGTGAACGGCTCATCAAGGAGAATTAGCGGAGCGTTCTGCACCATAGCGCGCGCAAACAGCGCACGTTGGAGTTGCCCAGCAGAAAGGACATGCAGTGGGTCGTCGGCAATTTGGGAAATGTTTGTCCGCTGTAACGCTTCTTCGATGAGATTGTGTTCGTTTTTGCCGAAGCGGCCAAGCAAGCCAAGGCCTCGCCACGCCCCCATGGCTGCCAGGTCCCGCACCCGGATAGGAAAGCGCCCATCGAATTCTGTACGCTGCCCGAGGTAGGCGATTGTCTTTGGTTTGCCGGTTGGCCAGGCAAACGATCCGGAGACTGGTGGGATAACACCAAGGAGCGTTTTGATAAGCGTTGATTTGCCGGAGCCGTTGTGTCCAACCACCGCCAGAACATCACCGGCTGCCAAGTCAAACGACAAGGACCTGACCAGTGGTGAGCTGGCGTAGCCAAGCGTCAGCTCTGAGGCTTCAATAAGCATAGTGCATCCTGGATCGTTGGACCATCCGGAGTAAGCGCGGACAGATCTCCTGTCGCGCGCGTGGAATTAGGTGCCGAAGATCGTGATTGCAATGACAGCCCAGATCACCGCGCTCAAAACACCCGTGACGAGGAGGCTATCGCACATGCTTATGGTCGTGAGGTCGTGAGGACGACTCTCATTTTGACGAAGGTCTGGTGTCGAAGACATTCTGCTGCTCCTTCGTGGGGTCACCCGCCCCTCTCGATGGGAAATAATAACGACCTGGCAGGTCTTCTGGCTCACGGTTATTGGCCCTACGCTCGCCTTCCCAGCCTTGAATGAGGCCAGTGGCATATCGAGCGTGCCAACCGCTTACAGTTGCGGGGACAGCCCCGGTCTTGCTCCCTTTTGGGTACGACGCACCGGGTTCCCTTTTAAGCCTCGTCCTTTCGGCTCGAAGCACCAAGTACAATTTTTGTAACCACGTGCGAAGCGGATGACAAGCCCTTAGTAGGCTGTGCTTGCAAAGATCGGTTGTACAACTCTGCCGGCCCTGATCTAGCACGCTGCGACAACCGGCAATCTCGCAAAAAGTTTCGGCCGCAGCCAGTTTGTCGGAATGCTCCGCAATCGAACACCGCGACGAAAGCTTTGGATTACCTGTGTCGCGTTAACGAGCGTGTTCTTCCAGGTGCTTGCGTCTGGTTGGCATAGCCAGCTAATGGCTATTTCTGCCCAACTCGTGTTTGGGCCGTCGTCGTCTATTATAGTCATATGCTCGTCAGATGGTATGCATCGCATTGTGCTCGATCGAGATGGTAATCCGATCGAGTTGCCAGACGAAGATACACCGATACCTACCTGTTCGATCTGCTTTTCGCTTAACGCGATGGGATCAGTTGTAGTCCCGGCGACCACGCCTGAATTGTTTGCGCCTTTGGCAACCAAAATTGCCTACACGAACCCCGACGATGCGGTTGAGGATAGGCAGCCATTCGTGCGTTGTGGCCTTGATCCGCCACGCTTTGTGTGAACTGCGGACAACATAGAGCTTAGGCGGTTGAAGTGCCGCTCCTGAGCGTATGCCAAACCCACATCAGGACAAATCAATGATGAAAGAACTGTCACGCCCGTTGCTGCAGGTTTGCAGCGTCGCGATAGCTATGCTCTTCGCCGCCGGGTCAATGCTAACAACAGCAACGGAAACTCTCTCAAGTGAATTCAAAGCCGGCGAACTCACGTTAGAAAAGGTCTGGTCACGAGCTACGCCAAAAGGCACGAAAGTGGGGGCAGGTTATCTCAAGATTACGAATACCGGTTCCAAGCCAGAGCGTCTGGTTGATGCCAAAACTTCAATTTCCAATCGTGTCGAGATTCACGAAATGAACATGAGCGGGGGCATCATGCGCATGCGCAGACTCCCCAAGGGGCTCAAATACCTGCGGGTCAATCCGTGACTCTGTAGCCTGGTGGTTACCACTTGATGTTTATGGAACTCAAAGAGGCGATTGAGAAAGGCCAGTCGTTCAAAGCGACGCTTGTTTTCGAGCAGGCAGGGCAAGTTGCGGTTGAGTTCAAAGCTTCAGGCATTGGCGCGGTCGCTCCCGGCGGCTCACATTCTGGCTCACACAGTGGTGCTGCGAAGGACAAGAAATAAGCTCGCATTTAGACTGTGAGAGGAGGTGCCTGTCTCCTCTTCACAAGTCATCTGGCGCTAGATGTTGTCTATCCGATTGCTTCTTTCACGGATTGACGGACACAGTCTACGACCACACGGGTGGCCAGCTCGCGCTTCAAGTGGGGCAGGACCAGTAGCCAGACTTCGCACACCTTTGGCAGAGCTGTCAGATCGGTTTGCGATTACTACACAGGATGTCGACGCATTGACTTCGAAGTTGCTGACCTACCGGCGTGTGGATTCTTCGTTCGGTTGGATATCAGTTGCTTGACGCGAGCAACGATGCGGCGTCCATTTGAACTGCCGCATCGTCGATAGTGGATTGCGATATCAAAAATTGACTTTGGCGCATGCGCCTTTCTTTCGAGAAGGGAATAGCTTGTCCAGGCACTTTCTTCGCAGAATTAAGTACGATGCGACGCCCGGCGCAATAGCCTGACGACGACGCGGGCTGTTTCCGAAGCTTTGTGATCCTCTCGTGTTTCGTCGAGCACCTGTCTTTAGAAGAATTGCTGACTGCTGTGATACAACTTGGTGTTTGGTCACTGAAAGCATCGTGTCGCTAGCGGTAGCTGGCAGCATGGCCGCGGCCGCAGCTGCGAATACTGTAATTGCCGCGATGTTCCTAGATATCGTCCGTTGTAATCGTTGGGCCAATGTCCTCTCCTTCGCTTGCCATTCGCCAGATGCTGGCTGGTAGTTGTTTGTCTGCGATTGGGAGGGAAAAGTTCATTCCCAAATGTTTGCGGTACANGGTTTCGATGCTCTTGTTCGGGCGTCNTCTTGTAATTTCTNTAATTTNCAATGGATTGCGATTGTGAATGCTACCTGAACGTTGGCTTCATAACGTGCTCAGGANGCCTCTNCTANGTTGGATCTTGCCTACTGTGGAGGAGGGGAAGATGACAGCNAAACAAGTTATTGCAGCAGTTGTTGCAGCATCANTTATGAGCACCAGTGTCTTGCCGACGGCCACGGCCTANGCNCAGGATCGGTATCGCGGCGCTTACGACGGTGCACGCAGTTATGATGATTACCGGCCTTACCGTCGCTACAAAGCGTTTCGCGATGAAGCGCCACGACGATTTAAGAAGCGTCGCTACTACGATTATGACGATCNACCAGCTCGTCGTGCGAAGCGTTNCAGGCACGCGCCTGATTACGCTCAGGTTCGTAAGCGNAAGAAGCGCAAGAAGATCCAAAAGTGGATCGCGATCGGTGCTGGTATTCTGGCGTTAGGTATCATCGCCAATGCTGCCGACAAGAAACATCGCCATCGCTAATTCGTCTTGCGTCGAGCGGAGCTAGGTGTCAGCTCTATCGTGTAAGTTTTTTCTCCAGCCAGCGTGATGCCTTTCCCCCGAGAGTGTTGCGCTGGCTGACTGCATTCTACAACACTCTAAGACTTGGCACGTTGCTCTAGAGTCTGCTTCGGATATGCTCCATGCGGCGGAGAATTTGTCTCCATTCTTTGCNGAAAGCTTTTCTGCGATCGCTGATGCCAAAGCGCACGCTGCGTCGATACGTGAAAACGATATATCAGTGATTGTCTCGGCGGTCCCTGATGATGCTCAAGCTGTCGTCCNTGATGCGCGTATCCGCGAGCGACGCGGGAAATTNCCGACCATACGGATGATCTCATACCGTTGTGCCTCGGTAGTTCACCTCTTTTTGCTCCGTGCATGCGTTGGTTGCAGGTTGGACGGTTCATTCGTTCCACTTTGGCGGGCATCTGAAGGTACACGGGGGTGCAATACGAGCGCGGAGCGTTACCGGCAGATGCAATATTGTGGTGTAAGAACAACACATTAACACTTGTGGCAACATTATCCCGAGTTTGACTCACCGCGCACGCAATTCCGCCTTGGTAAGAACCAGNGACTCGCCTATCTGCAACCTATGCGTGAGTTATTTGGTTGTAGAGTTGCGAGAGCCGCCGGGAGCTTTGCGCTGGCCGGAAGTCTCGCTCTAGGTTTGTATGTGATCTCGACACCCGGTCAGTCGATCGAGGTGCCATCCCGCGTTGTTTCAGGTGAAGCACGTGTCGTTGATGGCGATACGATCGACGTNAGTGGTGTCCGNGTGCGTCTTGAGGGCATTGATGCACCCGAGCGCGCGCAGACTTGTCCGCATAGCTGGTGGGGNAGGTGGTCGGCCGGANAGAGCGCGACACGAGCACTTTCAAAAATGATCAACGGACGACAAGTNACCTGTCAATCGCGGGGGCGTGGTTCGTACGGACGTATGCTTGGCGTATGTTCCGTTGGGGGCACGGATTTGAATGCCAAGATGGTCAAGCGCGGACATGCTTGGGCCTTCGTTAAATACTCGCAGAGTTATGTTGCCGAAGAACGTGATGCACGGCAGGCAAGGCGGGGCATCTGGAAGCGAGGATGCCAGCCGGCGTGGATCTATCGCGAAGCGCGTTGGAGCAATGGTGCCGCGGTCGCACCAGAAGGCTGTGCCATCAAAGGCAACATCTCTCGTTCCGGACGGCGCTACTATCACATGCCGTGGAGTCCTTGGTACGANAAGACAAAGATCGAAGTAGGAAAGGGCGAACGTTGGTTCTGTAACGAACGCGAAGCGATGCAGGCTGGGTGGGAACCATTTGCTCCGCGCGGATGATAGCCTCACTCTTGTGGTTGTGCAGTTATCGTTCCAAGAGGCGTGAGATGATAATGACTTACCGTAGGCACGCGCTGTTGCGTGTGAGTGTTGTGCTTGTTGCTGCAATGCTGGTGCCTGCTTTGGCATCTGCCACGGACAATTCTACGGCTCCGACGGAAACTTCGAGCGCCTCCGAAGCTGTTGACCAATCACGCTATGAAGCTGACTTGCGTTTTATTGCGAAGCCGCGTCCGCCGGGCTCGCGTCATTGGCAAGCCGTACAGGATATGTGTGTGTCGCGCTTGCGCTCTTATGGCTACGATGTGTCGATCCCGACCTATGCCCACAACGACACCAGTAAGAACGTTATTGGCATCAAGCGTGGAACCAAGAACCCCAATACAACTGTTGTGCTCTCCGCTCACTATGACTCGACGGATCGCAGTTGCCCTGGCGCTGATGATAACGCGACCGGGACAGCGGCATTACTGGAGTCGGCACGCGTTCTGGCGAAACAGAAGTACGATCGGACCCTGGTGCTGGCGTGCTGGGATGAAGAAGAACGTGGCCTTATTGGCTCGCAGGCTTATGCGCGATCAGTTGCAGATGATAAGGCAACCAATATTGCGATGATGTATGGCTATGAGATGATCGGGTTTACAGCCAAAAAACCTGGGTCGCAGAAGATCCCGTTTGGCTTTGGGCTGGTGTTTCCCGATCAGGTCGAAGCACTGAAGAAGCGTGGAAATTCTGGTGACTTCATTACAATCGTGTATGACAATAACCTGCTCCCAATGAGAGCTGCTGATGCATTTGTGGACGCGGCAGCAAAGCTTGATCTGCCTGTTGTCGCATTGCCGGTCTTTGACACGCTAAAGAATACGTGGGCAATGAAACAACTGCGGCGGTCGGATCACGCAGCATTTTGGAGTTACAATCTTCCGGGCATGATGATCACTGACTCATCGAACTTTCGCAATCCGAACTACCATTGTCTGAAAGGAACGAATGATAGTGTCGAGACGCTGGATCATGCGTTCTCAACCAAAGTCATCAAGGCGACTATTGCATCGGTTGAAGTCATGCTGCGCGACTAGGGCCCGATCGTTTCAGATGGAAGCGCTTGGCGCATCCATCCGGAACGATCTTGCTCTAGTTACCCGAACAGTTCAGTGTAT
Organism: Filomicrobium sp.; assembly: GCA_002689605.1. Lineage (GTDB taxonomy): Bacteria > Pseudomonadota > Alphaproteobacteria > Rhizobiales > Hyphomicrobiaceae > Tectiglobus. The sequence continues at coordinate 2,301 of NZGY01000060.1, read as the reverse complement.
CCTGCTCACAATCGGGGGCGATGAATTGCTGACTTAAACTGTAACTGTGGCTTGTGGCTTTGATGGCGCGAAGACGATGGCAGCGCGCATCAAATAGACGACAACGAAAGTGGGCCCAAATGCGAAGAGTTTTCCAAGCGCCGGATGCAGCCCTAGTAGATCAACCGAGATCCAAATTATTGCGGTCGTCATGGCAATGCCAACGGCGCCAGTCGTAGCATACTCGATGAAAAGCTGACGAATCGATTTTGTTGTCTGAGATTGATCAAAAACGAAGTTGACGGCGAGTAAGTAGTGAGCGACTAGCCCGGCAGAAAAGCCGATTGCACCTGCTGCGACGGCGACCATGGCCGACATCCAAACAAGCATGCCGAAAACGGTGACATCAACGATGAGTGATCCGGCGCTGACGGCAATGTATTTGGCAAACTGGGTGATGCGGCCGGGCGTTACGGCAAAGTCTATGAGCCAGGATTTCGCAGTTGCGACGTACTGCATGTTTGCTCGCCTGTCTAACAAGCCCGATTGATCGAGCTATTCTTGTTTGGCCTCATCATGGCAGATCGATGATCTGCCATGATGAGCTTTTTGTAACTCGGTTGTTCCGAGCCATGTGTCCTAAGCCGGAGTCTTAGCTGGCCTTCTTGACGCGTTCTGGAACCATGCGAACACTGCGGAGTGCCTGTTGCTCGCCGGAGTTGCCTGACTCGTGGTACTCGGCATCCTCGTTGACGCTCCAAATGTCGTAGACCAGTTCGCCAGCCTGGATGTTCTTGACCGTCAGCATCGCGGTCATCATGGCATGGTCTTGGTTGTTGTACTTGTGCATACCATTGCGTCCGACAAGGTGCAGCGTTGGGTACTTGTCAGCGAGGTCAGCGCGGATTGTCTCGACGTTTTCCTTTTAGCCGTCATCGTAGACCGGGTAGGCCTTCTTCTGGCGGACGACGCAGCCGTCGATGATTTCCTTCTCCGATGCGAGACCAATCTGCGCGAGTTCTTTCTTGGCCAGCTCGATCAGTTTGTCGTCACCCGAATTCCAGAGACCGTCACCCTCGAAGCAGAAATACTCGAGGCCAAGGCAGGATTGCTCTGGGTTAGGTACCATTTCCGGCGACCAAGACCGGAAGTTCTGAATGCGGCTAACTTTGACGCTTGGTTCGTGGATGTAGATCCAGTTGTCTGGGAACAAGTCTGGCTTCTCAACGACGAGGGCAACTGTCAGGAAGTCCCGGTAGCGGAGTTTTCCTGTTGCTGCGGCGGCGTCTTCAGACACGTAGAGAGAAGAAACGAGTTCCGTAATTGGTGCCGATGAGATGGCATGCTTGGCCTGATAATGATGGACGTTGCCATCGACATCCTTAGCCGTAATCGTCCATAGTTTGGCATTGCCGTCCCAAGACATGGTGTCGAGGCGCTGACCCATATGGATATCGCCACCTTGTTCGCGGGTCTTTGCTGCAGCAGCATCCCACATCATACCAGGTCCCTGGCGTGGGTAACGGAATGAGTCGATCAATGTCTTAATGACTTCGCCGTTCTTTGTGGCGCCACCTTTTGCCGGAGCAATGGAGTTGCGAAGCTCGTTGGCCATTGCTGAATAGAGGTCGAGGCCTTTGATGCGTTGCGCTGCCCAGTCAGCCGAGATCTCGTCACATGACATGCCCCAAACTTTTTCTGTGTAAGTTTTGAAAAAGATGGAGAACAAGCGCTCGCCGAATTGGTTAGCAACCCACTGGTGGAATTTCTCTGGTTTTTCGTGAGGGAATGTACGCTGGTACATGTACGACAGTGCGCACATTGCACTTTCAACCGGTCCAAGGTTATTGAACGCTTCAAATGCCTTGAGCGGATAAGAGAAATAACGACCGTTGTAATAAATGCGGCTTAAGCGCGGACGATCGATAAAGTCCTCCGGTAGAATTTCGTTCCAAAGATCGACAACTTCCTTGGACTTCGAGAGGAAGCGATGGCCGCCGATGTCGAATTTGAAGTCTTTGTAGTTGGCTGTGCGGGAGATGCCACCAACATACTCCGGATCGGCCTCGATGACGGTCGTGGAGATGCCCTGCTTGGTCAGGAGATAGGAGGCGGTGAGGCCGGCTGGACCGGCACCAATGATAAAAACGTCCGACGCGCTCATGAATACTCTACCCTCGTAACTGTCATCCGGTGCTGTAAGCAGTTGCAGCAGGCGAATTCGTGCGTCTAACGGGATGGCTCTGTTCGGCTCTGATGTAGTTTTCCCTTCTAACTCATGGCGCCGGCGAGGCATTGGCGGGGCGTAAGTCGCTCGCCGTC